>CAUUZR010000001.1:0-62864 GCA_963549685.1 uncultured Candidatus Saccharibacteria bacterium
AACCGCCCGACCAGACTTTTTCCAAATTCAAAAAGAAATTCGGCGGGGGAAATCTCAAAAAAATATGCAAAAGTCTGGGCGGGCGGGGCACACTCCGTTTACACCTTGCGTTTTCTAGCATTTTTCCTCAAAATAAGTTCTAGCGTGGGCGTAAAATCTCACCATTTCAGAGTAAAAATCCTAACCATCGCCAGAAATGGCGACTTTTTGGTTAAAATATAGCCTTTTACAACCATTAAAATGCACTCTGTTTTTTGATAAAATCAGATTATGACAAAAGACACACGGAATGTGATTGATAAATTTAAGGGCCTGCCTGAAGCGGAGATTACCGCCCAGCTTGACTCGCAGGATCATGGGCTAATTATTGCGCTAGAAAACACTGAGCGAGATTTTAACGCTGGTACAATTGTGCGTAGCGCTAATGCATTTGGTGTTAGGCGAGTAATTTTCATCGGTCGGCGACAGTGGAATAAGCGTGGCGCCATGATGACTGATAAATATTTGCACGTTGAATATGTCAGCACAACCGCCGAGTTTATTAACAAAATGCATGATGAAAATCGGACAATTATAGCGGTCGACAATATTGATGGCAGTCAAAATTTATCCACAGTCAAACTACCTAAGCACGCCGTGATGGTTTTTGGACAAGAGGGTCCCGGTATTTCCGCAAAATTAGCGACCACAGCTGATATGATTGTGGCCATTGAGCAATTTGGCTCAACCAGAAGCATTAATGTTGGCTCAGCCGCGGCCGTAGCGATGTATGTCTGGCTGGAGCAAAACGTCCTAAATGTGTTAAAATAAGCCTAACATGAGCAATTTATCAACCCAAAGCTATAAAGGCGCACGTGACTATTTCCCTGAAGACAAACGCCTGCAAAATTATATTTTTAAAATTTGGCACCAAACTGTTCGCAGTTTTGGCTATGAAGAATATGGTGCACCGCTGTTAGAGCCATTAGATATTTACCTCGCCAAGTCAGGGCAAGAGCTGGCTGGCGAGCAAACTTATTTATTTACTGACCGCGGTAATCGTCAAGTGGCAATTCGCCCAGAAATGACGCCGTCAATTTCTCGCATGGTAGCTGCCAAACGGCAAGAGCTCGCCATGCCAGCCCGACTATATTCAATCGCTAATTTTATGCGCTATGAACGACCACAACGGGGGCGAGAGCGAGAGTTTTGGCAATTAAACGCTGATCTATTTGGGCTAGATAATGCCGAGGCAGATGCCGAGATTATTGAAATGAGCCATCAGGCAATTATGAATTTTGGTGCCAAGCAGAGCATGTTTACTGTCAAGATAAATAATCGCCAATTGATCGATCGCATGATGAGTAAATACCTACAACTAGACATCATCGGCGCTAACATGATGACAAAATTGTTGGATAAAAAGAATAAGATTCCCGTTGAGGAGTTTAAACGACAGGCTATTGAAATATTCGGCGCAGACCATGCTCAACAGGGTTTGCCGAGATTAGCCGATATGCTTAATATTAAAACCGTTGACGATCTACCAGAAGAGCTAAAAAACGATATTAGTGTTACTCATATTCGTAAGGTGATGGAACTACTGAAGCAGAAAAACATTACCAACGCCGTATTTGATGTAACTTTAATGCGTGGTTTAGACTATTACACCGGCACAGTTTTTGAATTTTTTGATAACTCTCCAGAAAATAATCGAGCATTATTTGGTGGCGGGCGCTATGATGGCTTGGTTGGACTATTTGGCGTTGAACCGGTCGCTACAGTTGGTGTCGGTATGGGCGCAACCACCATGCAGGCGTTTTTGGAAGTTCACGAATTATTACCAAAGTTAAACACCCACACTGATGTTTATATTATACCAATCGGAGAAAGTTGTATGTCTGGCGCCGATGAGTTAGCCAGAAAATTACGTACTAACGGCGTTAATACTGAGCTGGATATCACTGGTCGCAAAATTGATAAGCAATTGAAAACTGCTCTTAAAAAACAAATTCCATTTGCGATATTCGTTGGCGAGGAAGAGCTGGAAACCGGTGTTTATCCTATAAAAAATCTAGTTGAATCAACCGAAGAAAAGGTTGATGTAGATAGAATTATCACCATCGTGAAAGATCGACGATACGATGGCGACGAAGATGCTGACTTTGAAGTTTAGGCTTATATCTGGTATAATCAACAGATATGAAAACAGTTGTAAAGAATTTATCAGATACTAAAGTTATATTGACTATTTCACTTGACTCGACAGAATTGTCAACAGCAGAAAAAGTAGCCCTAACCAAGCTGGCTCGTGACGTAAAAGTGCCAGGTTTTCGTAAAGGTAAAGTGCCAAATAGCGTAGCAGAAAAGCATATCAATCCTAATACTTTACAAGAACAAACTTTGGAAAACGCCCTGTCTAAGGCCGTGGCAGAAGCTTTCATTAATGAAAAGCTTCAAGCTTTAGATCGACCAGAAGTTGAGGTTAAGAAATTCGTACCAGGCAAGGAGCTAGAATTTACTGCCGAGGCGGAAATCGTACCGCCAGTAAAACTTGGTAATTATAAAAAATTAAAAGCCAAAAAGTCTCCTGTCAAGGTAGAAACCAAAGAAGTTGATGAAATTATCGAGCGCATACGTCAAAATTATGCTGAAAAAACTGAGGTTAAACGTACCGCCAAAGATGGTGATGAAGTAGTGATTGATTTTGTTGGCAAGAAAGATAATGTGGCGTTTGATGGCGGAAGTGCCAAGAATTACACATTGAAACTGGGTAGCGGTCAGTTTATTCCAGGTTTTGAAGAGGGTATCGTCGGACATAAAGCTGGTGATAAATTTGACATAGACTTGGCATTTCCCAAAGATTATCACGCTGAGAATTTAGCCGGTAGTAAAGTGGTGTTTAGTGTTACCCTACACAAAGTCAATGAAATCACTCTGCCAGAGCTAAATGATGAATTTGCTGCCAAATGTGGTCCGTTCACTGAGATGAAGGACCTAAAATCTGATATTAAACGGGAAATTACTGCCCAAAAAGAACGAGAAGCTGATGAAAAGTTGAAAGATGAATTGGTTGGCGAATTAACAGAATCATCAAAGGTGGCACTGCCAGAGATATTAGTAGCTGATCAATTGAAATCAATCGAGCAAGATTTGATACAAAATCTTTCTTATCAAGGATTAACTTTGGAATCTTATCTCAAAGAGCAAGGCTTCAAAGATAAAGAAGACTGGCAGACCAAAGAGGCTCGCCCAGCAGCTGAAAAACGAGTCAAAGCTGGCTTGGTATTGGCTGAACTATCAAAAGAATTGAAAATTGAAGTATCGCATGATGAGTTAGATGCTCAAATTTCAGCTTTCAAGCAACAATACGGTAAAGATGAAAAAACCATCGCACAATTTGACAACCTAGAAGTGCACCGTAGTATCGCTAACCGAATGATTACTGATAAAACTGTTGAAGAATTAGTCAAAATTAACTCATAGGAAAATTGATGAACACCGCAAAAAGCTACCTAGTTCCCACCGTCATCGAGAAGTCACCTGACGGTGAACGGGCGTTTGATATTTATTCACGCCTGCTCAATGAGCGGATAATTTTCCTGGGCGAGGAAGTGAATGAGCATACCGCCAACATCGTAGTGGCGCAGCTGCTGCACCTGGCGCATGTTGATCCAACAGCCGACATCTCGCTGTATATCAATAGCCCGGGTGGCAGCGTTTATGATGGGTTGGCAATTTATGACACCATGAATTTTATTAAGCCAGATGTAGCGACGTATGGTATTGGCTTGCAGGCCAGTATGGGGGCGTTTTTACTGAGCTCTGGCGCCAAAAGTAAGCGATTTTGTCTGCCGCATGCTAAAGTGATGATTCACCAGCCATCTTCTGGCACACGTGGCAAGGTGACCGATATGGAAATCGACCTTAAAGAGACTTTGGAACTAAAGGAGCTATTGGCAAAAATTATGGCTAAAAACACTGGTCAGAAACTCTCTAAAGTCAAGGCTGACATGGAGCGTGACTATTGGATGTCGCCAAATGAGGCTGTGAAGTACGGACTGATTGATAAGGTTATTGCTCACGCCTAATAACGCTACATCTAGCGTCCAGACCCCATATATAGCGTATCGTTGTGAAAAGTACGCCATATTTTGCTTGTAATTTTTCTGGAAAATCGTCATACTTGAAGGTGAGGAGGAACTACAAAAAATGAAACAATACCTAGAACTGTTAAAGGACATCCGTGATAATGGCGAGGTTAAGGGTGATCGAACCGGTACAGGCACTAAGAGTGTATTTGGTCGTCAAGTGCGCTACAATCTTGCAGATGGTTTTCCAGCGGTGACGACCAAGAAGTTATATTTTCGTAGCGTAGTACATGAACTACTGTGGTTTCTTAAGGGTACTGGCAACATTGAATATTTAGCGCAAAATAATGTGCATATTTGGGATGAGTGGCCATACAAACACTACCTGGAAGGAACAGGTCAGGAGGTGCCTGACTCATCAAGCGAGCAGTGGAAATCTGGTATTAAAGAATTTATTGGAAAAATAGCGACTGATCACTCTTTTGCTGAGCAATGGGGTGACCTTGGACCAGTTTACGGCGTGCAGTGGCGCAAATGGCCAGACGGCCAAGGCGGGACGATTGATCAAATTCAGCAGACAATCAACACCATCAAAAATAATCCAAATTCACGACGCAGTATCGTTAGCGCTTGGAATGTGGCGGAAATTGACGATATCGCAGCAGCTGGTGGTCTGCCGCCATGTCATACGCTGTTTCAATTGAACGTTCGCTCAGGGCAGAATGGCGAAAAAGACAAGCTTGATCTGCATCTGTATCAGCGATCAGCCGATACCTTTCTTGGCGTACCGTTCAATATCGCCAGCTATGCCTTACTCTTGAGTATATTAGCGCAAGTAACCGATAAGCAACCAGGCGAATTTGTCCATACGCTAGCCGATACGCACATTTATCTCAATCACTTAGAGCAGGTCGATGAACAGTTATCACGCCAGCCATTACCGTTACCACAGCTGTGGCTTAACCCCGAAATTACCGATATCAATGACTTTACTTTTGACGATATTCGCTTGGAAAATTACCAGTCGCATCCAGCTATCAAAGCGCCGATTGCGGTGTAAGGCGCTGATATTCCACGAAATCAAAATCGTAGACATTTTTTTCGTCAGCCGGGTGATGTTCACGGGCGATTTCCTGCCATTGACTCATGTCTAGTGACGGGAAAAAGGTGTCGGCTTCAGGAAACTCCGCCTGAACTTCGGTGGCGTATATTTTGGTGATCTCGGGATTGTTTAAGGCTTCAGTATAAACTTGAGCGCCGCCGATGATAAACGTCTTATAACGCGCCAAAGCCAATGCGCTATCTAAGTCTACGGCAGTCAAAACTTTAGCGACACCAGTTGGTCGAGATGAAATAACAATGTTTTCTCGCTCAGGCAACGGCTTTTTACCAATTGATTCAAAGGTTTTTCGCCCCATAATAACATTACCGCCGATAGTGAGGCGCTTAAACCGTGCTAAATCTGCTGGCAAATCTCGTCCCCAAGGCAAATCACCGTTTTTGCCGATTGCTCGGTGCTTGTCATACGCTACAATAATTCCTATCATGAAGCTATTTTACCACAACAGATGACAGTTGCTATGCTATAATGACAGAATGAAATCGTTCTGGCATGATTTACCGCAGCCATTTTTCATCTTGGCACCGATGGAAGCCGTCACTGACATGGTGTTTCGTCATGTCGTGAAAAGGGCGGGCGCACCCGACGTGTTTTTCACCGAATTTGCCAACGCCACCGGCTGGGTACACGCCGGCGACAAGGCTATTGCCGGGCGGTTGATTAAAACCGATGACGAACATCCACTAGTCGCCCAAATCTGGGGCGGCGAACCAGGCGATATGGAGCAATTTGCCGCTCACTGTGCGAAGCTAAGCTTTGACGGTATCGATATCAACATGGGCTGTCCCGCCAAATCCGCCATCAAATCAGGTGGTGCAGCACTGATCCGCCAGCCCGACATAGCGGTCGCCGCCATTGCTGCCGCTAAAACCGCTGGATTTCCAGTCAGCGTCAAAACCAGGCTGGGCTATACTTATGTTGATGAATGGCGCGAATGGCTAACGACCATCTTACAGCAAAATATTGTCAATCTGACAATTCATTTACGCACCAAAAAGGAGATGAGTAAAGTCCCGGCGCATTACGAACTTATCAACGATATCATTAAACTGCGTGATGAAATCGCTCCGCAAACGCTCTTGACTATCAACGGCGACATCCGCGACCGCACCCACGGCGAAGAACTCGTCCGTCAACACCCCGGCGTCAACGGCATTATGATCGGGCGGGGAGTTTTTAGCGATCCGTTTTGCTTTCGGAAAGGCGGAGTGTCTTCAGAGATCGAGGATAAGCGGGTGATAGTCGGCGGGGCAGCACCCACTTCAGAACAAATCTCTGATTTTTCAGAAGTAGGGGCGGACCGACTAGCAGGACCCGCATCTAGCGACCCACGTGCCGTCGCAGACGGCGACGACGGGAGCGACAATGTTAAATCGGAACTTATATGTCTATTACACTACCACCTCGACCTCTTCGACCACTACCAACCAATCCTCGGCCGCCCCTACGAAACCCTCAAACGCTTCTTCAAGATCTATATTCGGGATTTTGACGGTGCCAAAGAACTGCGCGAACAGTTAATGCACACCAAAACGACCGACGAAGTCCGTCAGATACTTGAAAATATATAATGTTTATGATATAATATTAAGTATGGGCAAGCCTATTGAAAGTAATCTATCTTATCTCTACACACAAGATACCACGGCGAGCAACTTAGAAAGTTCGCCAGAAGGTATAATATTATTGTCAAAAATATCTAAAGTTAATCAGACAACCTCAGAGGCTGAATTACACACAAGGCCAGGCTATTCATTGGGTAGAGAAGATAGTATACATAGCGTTCAGTTCGCTGACCTAGTAATACCAAGACAATCTGGCGTATCAACTGTCCAGCCTATAGCAATCAAACCAGTCATGTCTGCAAAGGATGCTATTCGCGAACACAAGGTAGCATGCTATCTTAATAAACAAGGTGAACAGCTGACTTTTCGACCTCTAGGCTTTACTAGATGGGGGGGGTAATTTCAGTACTATTACCGAATTTGACCAGGGTGTTGTTACTTACGACAACACTATCTTGCAAGAATCACATAAACCGACAGAACCAGAAATAATAGAGGCCTTAACTGTCGCCGCACAAACACTAATTATTTTAAATGATAGAGGTCTAACGCACGGAGATTTTCAGGTAAAAAATACTGGCAGCGATATTAATGGTAGACCGAGAATTATCGACCTCACAACTATAAAAAAATTTCGCGACACAGAAGATCTGTCCTATGATATTATGGTATATCTAGAATCCCTCACTAGGTTTGGCACTAAACTATCTCCCATTAGCCAACAACAGTTCGACGATCATTTTCTACACACCTACGAGAAAAGCGTAAGCGATATTTTCCCAGAACAAAGAGCGTTGGAGGTAAAGATGGCCATCACTGCTGTGCGAGATAGTATGGATTTCTTGGTCGGACCTAGAATATAATGTCCTAGCGTCGTCGCTTGCGTCGTTGCAAATCCGCCACTTTCAACCGCACCATGTGCCGGTCGATAAGCTGTTTGGCTTTTTCGCGCTCTATCTGATTGCCAGCGTTATCACGTGCTGTAATAGCTCGCTCCAGCGCCGCCTGCGTTTCCGCCTCCAAAATATCGTCGCCGTGATCAGCTTCGTCCACTAAAATCTGCACTGACGAATGGTCAATTTTCACCACGCCGCCAGAGATAGCAAAGAACTCTTCCTCTTGCGTTTCCTTGTTGCGGCGAACGGTGATGACGCCGTCCCTCGCCACCGTCACCAGCGGCTCGTGGCTCGGCAACACCGAAATTTCGCCGTCAATCGTCGGAATGGTTACTGAATAAACAGGTTCATCCAGCTTGACACCACCGAGCGTTACTAGCTTCAAATTCATCTAGCTAGTCCTTCTTCGCCTTCGTTTGCTTTTCATTTTCAGTATCACGAGCTACTTGGTCGGCCAATGTGCCTTGTACCATGTAGAACCAGTTTTCTGGCTTGTCGTCGTATTTACCAGCCAAGATGTCAGATGCGTCACGAATGGTGTCTTCCAACTTGACGTACACGCCAGGATTGCCAGTAAACTTCTCAGCCACGTGGAATGGCTGCGCCAGGAAGCGCTGGATGCGGCGCGCCCGAGCAACGATCTGCTTCTGATCGTCTGACAATTCCTCCATACCCAGGATGGCGATGATATCCTGTAATTCTTTGTACTGTTGCAATACTCGCTGCACTTCACGTGCCACTCGGTAATGTTCCTTACCGACAATTTCTGGATCAAGTGAATTGGAGCTAGAATCCAGCACATCGACAGCTGGGTAAATACCAATTTCCGTCAAAGCACGGTTCATCACGATGGTAGCATCCAGGTGGGCGAAGGTCGTGGCTGGCGCTGGGTCGGTCAAGTCGTCGGCTGGCACATACACCGCTTGAACAGAGGTAATCGAACCCTTTTTCGTCGAAGTAATACGCTCCTGCAAAGCACCCATTTCTTGTTGCAAGTTCGGCTGATAACCCACAGCGCTTGGCAAACGACCAAGCAATGCCGACACCTCAGCTCCAGCCTGCGTAAAGCGGAAAATATTATCAACGAATAGCAGAACATCCTTACCTTCGTCACGGAAAGCTTCAGCCATCGCTAGACCGCTCAAAGCCACACGCAAACGTGCTCCAGGTGGCTCGTTCATCTGACCAAACACCAGCGAGGTCTTGTCTAGCACGCCGGCTTCTTCCATTTCGTAGTACAAGTCATTTCCTTCACGAGTACGCTCACCCACACCAGCAAACACCGAGTTACCAGAGTGGAACTTAGCGATATTGTTGATTAGCTCGGTGATCAGGACGGTTTTACCGACACCGGCACCGGCGAACAAACCAGCTTTACCACCTTTGGCCAGCGGTGCGATCAGGTCGACAACCTTAATTCCAGTTTCCAAAATCTCCGTCTTATTCGATTGCTCGCTCAGATCTGGAGCAGGGCGGTGAATCGGCGCTCGTTTACCTTTTGGTTGAGGTTTACCGTCAATCGCTTCACCAACCACATTAAACATACGACCCTGGGTATCAACACCGACCGGCACGGTAATTGGCGCACCTGTCGCTTTAACTTCAGCACCACGACTCAGACCATCTGTCGAGGCCAGAGCAATAGTCCTCACTGTATGCTCATCCAAGTGTTGTGCTGCTTCCAACACCAGCGTTTCTTTACCATTCCTAACATGTAATGCGTCATAGATTGCCGGTAGCTTGGCGTCTCGTGGAAACTCCACATCAACCACCACGCCGACAATCTGAATAATTTTTCCTGTTGTTTGATTCATCAATTCCTCCTTTATCATTGCTCCATCGCCTCCACGCCACCAGAAATCTCGGCGAGTTCTTGGGTAATTGCACCTTGACGAGCCTTGTTCATCGCCAAAGTCAAATCATCCACCAAATCACTGGCATTGTCGGTGGCATTTTTCATCGCCATCATCCGCATACTATGTTCTGAGGCACGAGCATCCAATAGTGCCTGGAATAGTCGTGCGCCGACCAAACGCTGGGCCACTGCATCTAACACTTCAGCTGGACTTGGTTCAAATTTAGCATCGGCCACATTATTAGAAACTTCCGTCGGATCAACAGAGGTCTGCGTACCAGCTGGCAGTAATCGCTCCATCTCCGCCACTTGCAAAATACTACTAACAAACTTTGTATAAACCAACGTCACCGCATCAACCTCACCCCGTTCAAACATGCTTGTAGCAGTATTCAAAATCGTATGGAAGGTGAGACCAGTCGGTTGATCTGGTAAATCATCATAGTTACCGATCACCTCAGTATCCTTTAGACGTGACGCAAATTGCGAAGCTTTACGACCAACCGTCAAGGTTAAATTCTCAATACCACGCTCATCATCTCGACGAAGTAGCTCTAAATATTTTTTCAAAACATTACTATTGTATGCACCAGCCAAACCTTTGTCGCTAGCAATCACAATAATCAATCGTTTATTAATTTTACGTCGCTTAAATAACGGATGATTATCTGTTACACCTTGACTAGCCAGATATGTTAGCAATTCCTCAGCTACCCGTGTATATGGCGCTGACATTTTATCCGCCTCTTGGGCACGACGCATTTTACTAGCAGCTACCAACTGCATCGCTTTGGTAATTTGCTTGGTTGAATTAACCGAGCGAATTCGAGTTTTTAGCGCACGAGTACTTGGCACGATTTACTCCTCAAATCCCTTCGCAACCTTAACGGTTATATTATCAATAATCTTCAACTGCTCATCGGTTGGCTTATCGCCTTTATTAAGCTGACGCATAATATCCTTATGTTCAGTCCATAATTTTGTCAAAGTCGCTTGTTGAGCCTCCTTAATCTTGGCGACCGGCACTTTATCAAAAGCGCCACTAGTCACCGCATGAATACTGACAAATTGCTCCCAGACACTCATCGGTTGGTACTGTGGCTGCTTCAATAGTTCAGTCAAGCGCTGACCACGGTCAATTTGCGCCTTGGTTGCATCATCCAGGTCTGAGCCAAATTGAGCGAAACTAGCCAACTCACGGAACTGACTCAAACCAAGCTTCAAGTTACCGCCGACCGACTTAACCGCCTTGGTCTGAGCGGCGCCACCAACACGGGAGACCGATAGACCAGCAGAAATCGCCGGGCGAATACCTTGATAGAACAGATCGGTTTCCAGGAAAATCTGACCGTCGGTGATGGAAATCACGTTGGTCGGAATGTACGCCGAGATATCGCCAGCCTGCGTCTCGATGATTGGCAAGGCGGTCAGTGAACCGGCACCCAATTCATCAGATAATTTTGCTGAACGCTCCAGTAGGCGAGAGTGTAGATAGAACACATCACCAGGATAAGCTTCACGTCCCGGTGGACGGCGCAAAAGGAGTGACATCTGGCGGTATGCCACCGCATGTTTGGTCAAATCGTCATAAATAATCAGGGCATGTTCACCTTTATCACGGAAGTACTCACCCATAGCCGTACCAGCATATGGTGCCAAGTACAACAGGGAAGCGGCGTCCGACGGACTGGTCGCTACCACAATGGTTTGCTCCATTACACCCTCTTCCTTGAGGCGCTCCACTAAGCGAGCAATCTTTGATAACTTCTGACCAACCGCTACATAAACGTTAACCACGCCAGTTTTTTGCTTGGCTTGGTTAATCATAGTGTCGATAGCGATCGCCGTCTTACCGGTCTGACGATCACCGATAATCAACTCACGCTGACCACGACCAATTGGGAACATAGCGTCAATTGACATAATACCGGTCATCAGCGGCTCATGGACAGATTTACGCCCCATCACGCCGATAGCCGGCCTTTCAATCAAACCACGCTGTTTCGTCTTGATAGCTGGTCCGCCATCTAGCGGCCGACCGAGCGGGTCAACTACTCGACCGAGTAACTCCTCACCAACCGGCACGTCCAAAATTGCTCCTTTACGGCGAACGCTCATTCCAGCTTTGACCTTTTCTTCGCCACCAAGGATCACCGCACCGATTTCATCTTCCATCAAGTTCAAGGCAAATGCCTCCACGATATCACCGTTATCGGTCTCAATTTCCAGCACTTCGCTGTAGCCAGCCTTATTTAAGCCGTGCACCCAGGCCACACCATCACCGATGCGAATAACCACACCAGCATCTTCTAATCCTTCTGTCGCCTCCAGCTGTGCGATTTTTTCCCGCAGGCTTTTGGCTAGCTCTGTCACATCAATCTTGCTCATTATTCCTCCTAAATTTTCTTCGCCCGCAAGTCGTTTAATTTCTTAGCAATTGTCGCATCCAGCGTTGCGGTTGGCGTCCGCAGTTTGAAACCACCAATTAGCTTTGGATCAATTGATTCACGCAGCAACACTTTGATATTCTGGCCGATGGCATTTGCTCCGGGTACGCGGCTACTAGCGTCTGACGAGGGTTGCTCTGCAGCCCGAGCGTCCCCAGACGCCCGGCGCGAAGCCCGCATACCCGAGTTAGACGCTAGTAGCTTTTTAACTGCACCCTTTGTCGCCTCGTCCAGCGTCCGTGCGCTCTCCACTGTCGCCACGACCGTCCCACACTCAGCCATCTCAGCCTCAATATCCCGCACCAACAAATCAACCTCTCGCTCACGTTTCTCACTAACCAGCAGTGCCGACAATTCATCAATTACCATTGCATCACCAGCCAATAGTCGCTCAGCTGCATATTGTGCCAATTTTCGCCGAGACACACGCACCATGAATTACTGTGCCTCCTTGACAGCCGCCGTGATAACCTTAGCGTCAACTTTGGCATCAACTGTCGAGCCTAGTACCGTACCTGTTGCTTTGGCCACTAGCTCTAAAGTCTCATTATGCAACGTCTTACGTGCCATCTCGATTTCCTTAGCAATTTCATCTTGCGCTGATTTGATAATAGCTTCTGACTTAGCTGATGCTTTCACGCCGGCTTCTTCAACCACCTTAACAGCTTCTTCACGAGCCGACGCTACAATTTCATTAGCCTCAGCCCGGGCCTTGCGCATCAACTCACTAGTCATTTTTTCAGCCCTATCAGCATTCTCACGAGCTGATTTAGCTGCCTTATCAGCTGCACGCATATCTTTTTCACGCTTATCTAACATTGCCAAAAGGGGCGGATAGACAAATTTGCGCAGAATAGCTAGCAAAATCAGAAAAGCAATCGTCTGTAAAATCAGCATTTTCCAATCAATACCAAGCGATATAAATAGATCAGTTTTTTCAGCTTGCGCTGTAGCAAATTGTGTTAATAAAATCTCCACAAATTACCTCTTAAAACTACATAACTTTGCCAACGATCGCTGCCACGAAACCGATGATCGCCAAGGCGTCAATAAATGAAATGCCAAGAATCATCATAGTACGCAAATCGTTAATTTTCTCTGGGTTACGACCAGCTGCGTTCATTGCTGCTGCACCAACCATTGCTGCGCCAATTGCGGCGAAGGCTGCTGGGATGGCATAAGTTAAGGCAAATGCTAATGCTTCCATTTGATATTTCTCCTTTATAAAATTATTTTATACTTTATTAATTTAATCACTCTCTGTTGACAATTTTTTAGACTCAACAATAGAATGATCATGACCAGAAAGCTCGTTGGTCTCATGGTGAGCTAGCCCCAAGGAAATAAACACCGTCGATAGCATAAAGAAAATATAGGCCTGAATACCACCAATAAACAATTCAAACAGATAAAACGGCTGTAACATAACTGGTGAAACATATTGTGTCAGAAAGGCAATCATAATCAGCAGAATTTCTCCCGCTAGAACGTTACCAAATAAACGGAAACTCAAACCAAGCAGTCGAGAAAATTCCGCCACTAGCTCCAAAATACCAACAAACGCCATAATCGGGTCTTTCAACGGACTAACAAAATATCGCCCCATATTACCCTTAAAACCAAGATATTTGAAAGCATACACTTGCGCCGCAATAATAGTGATAATCGCCAAGCCAAAAGTCATATTAAGATCAGCCACACCGCCACGAAGTAGAGGAGTGTGATACTCACCAACAGTAATCGGCCCGACCACCGGCAATAGCCCTAACCAATACTGTGCAATCACAAAAAAGAAAATCGTAATTGTTAATGGCGCCACTTTCTTTGCCCATTTTTCATCTGGTATGACCTGACGGACAGTGTCATATAAGCCATCAAACGCCCAATGAATCAAGCCAGTTGCCAAATTATGCCTCTTCTTTTTACCAACCGCCACCGCTCGCACTGAGAACATCAGCCACACCAGCACCAATAAGCCAAACAAGCCTAACAAACTGGAGTTAGTAATCGACACACCACCAATATTGGCAATTTCATCAGCCTTAACAGAGATATGTGGCCCAGCTACTGCCAGATATTTAATCACGATTTAACTCCTTTTTCTGCTTAATGACGCTAATCTGTCTAGCAACTAGCAAATATGCGCCAAACACCCCTAGAATAATCCCGCCAAACATTAACCAAGGCTTGATATTAAATTGTGCGTCTAACCAAACGCCCAACAACGTAAAACCAACACTCGGCACAAACATTCGCCAAGTCGTATCACCGATAGTACCAACAATTGTCCACAACGCCTCCACCTCAGTTGTGGTTTTTTTACCATCTTGAATAACGGGTTCTTTTACCATCACTATTCACTATAGCAACCTGCTATACTATTTGACAAGATGCCACGCAAAAATTATCCAAAAAATCGTAAGAAAACACCATATGTAGCGCCACCTACGCTAGATATAGCGTCGACACCATATGTAGCGTGTCGTAAAAAACGACGCTTTCCAACCGAGAAACAGGCTCAGGCTGCCGCCGATACTCAAGAATTGACTGATTTTTCTCTACAGATTGACATTTATCGGTGTCAATTTTGCGGTGGCTGGCATTTGACCAGTCGGCAAAAATCCTAATTTCTATGCTACAATTATTCATAAGCAACATTTACAAGGAGGGAATTAATGAGTAATCCAGCAAAGGTAATAGTTTATAGTACAGCTTGGTGTGCGTTTTGCCACACGGAGATGGAATGGCTAAAAAAGATTGGCGTGGAATTTGAGACTAAAGATATTGAAGCAGATGAAGCAGCTAAAAAAGAACTGCTCAGTAAAAACGGAGGCAATTTTCAAGGCGTGCCAGTTACTGACATTGCAGGTGAGCTGATTTTAGGCTTTGACCGCCCAAAAATCACTGAAGCGTTGAAGAAAAATGGTCTGATTAGCGAGTAAAGTCACATCGATTAGCAAGCAGTTGTCATAGCAGATGGCTATTGCTTGTTGGCATTGAATTTTTCATAATTATTTGTTATAATTTAGGTATGGAAACAGGTAACGTCATAGAGTTTCGCCCCGATCACGAGAAAAAAACTTCTTATGATCACCCAAAATCTTTACAGGGAAGCGCTGAGGTTATAGACCTATTCTCAGAAGAATATAAAACACAGAATCGTATTAATCAGCTCAAAGAGGAAATTAAAGATTTGGCTACCAAAGAAGTTATTGATGAGGCTGATTTACAAGAGTTAAATACGAAGCTTGGCGAGCTAAAAGGGTACGCAGGCGAAATAACTGTTGCAATAGCTATCGCCGTCAGTAGAATTGGCGTTAGATATCCAGAGGTAATTGACCTACTCAACTATCCAAATGTCAAGGAGTGTCTGACTCGGACTGTCTTGGAATCATCCAATCACCCATCAGTTGCAGGAGTGCGGAAAATCGCGATTCTTGCTTTAGCTGAACGCCCAGGAATACATACAATTGATAACACTCAGTCTGACGACAGACCGGAACCGCCCTCGGTGAGCTAATTTTTCACGGCAGATGATATAATGTACCTATGTCTGCAGTAAAGAAATTAAAAAGACAATCATCGGCTATCGTTAATCGCCGGGCGCGGTTTGATTATGAGTTGGGAGAGGAAATCGTGGCTGGAATAGTATTAACAGGATTAGAGGTGCGAGCAGCCCGTGACGGACACGTCCAGCTGAAAGGTGCTTATGTGACTTTACGGAACGGCGAGTTATGGCTTAACAACGCAAGTTTTTCTTTACGACAAAATGAAAGAGGCAAGCCGAACGCTCGCACAGTGGACACGTCAGCTCGAAAACTACTAGCCAGTCGCAGACAAATTAACCATCTCGCTACTGCCAAACAACAAGGCATGACCATCATACCAACAAAATTATTAACCGGTGGCAAATTTATTAAAGTTGTTATTGCTCTCGGCAAGGGCAAAAAGAAATACGATAAACGTGAAACCATCAAACGCCGTGATCAAGACCGTGATGCTAAACGTCAGCTTTCTCAGCGATAAGTTTTTGGTATAGCTTTTCCAATTTTTTAACTTGACGAGATTCGGTAAACTTAGCCGCTAGATTCTTACTTTCGACGCCGAATTGTCGACGTTTTTCAGGATCCACCAAAAGAGATATAGTCTTTTCTGCTATACTTTCTGGTGTATTTTCAGCAAAATAACCATTCAACCCATCTTTAACAACCTCTGAAACTCCCTGATCGATGATAACAATCGGTTTACCGGCATGAGCAGCCTCATGCAACACCCAACCTTGAGTATCTTTCAACGAAGGAAATATAAATACATCCAAGACTGAATAAGCTAGGCCAAGTTTTTCGCGTGGTATAGCACCAGTGAAGATAATCCGATCACTAAAACCCGTCTCGGCTGCCATCTTTTCTAGAGTAGCTCGATATTCAAAATCACCAACAAATAACAATTTTGCTTTCGGACGCGCCGAAGCTATGAATTGATCAAAAGCTTGAATTAAGATTGGTAGATTTTTCTCTTCACCGAGTCTGCCCACAAAGCCAAAAGTCTCATCGTCTTCATTCAAATTCCAGGTCGCCCGAAAATCAGCAATCTCCTCAGCGGCTGGGACTGGCAGAGCATCAACTCCATTCGGCATAAGAATCAAATCATATAGATAATCATCATACTGCCAAGACTTTAACTGATCCCGACTCTTACGACACAATGCAATTACCGCATCAGCTTTACTATATAAGATCGTAATAACACTCTCAATAATGTCCTTGTTCCATTTAGTTACACCACGCCGAGGCTTATAAAGTTTCGCAATCTCCAAAAGGTCATGACCCCTTAAGCGTACTGACATTGGAAAAATAATACCCGCCAAAGCCAAGGCACCAGGTAATACCGCTGGATAATGATCGACAAATTCATAGATATCAGTACAGTGTTGTATAACTAATGGAATATTAGCTTTTTTGGCAGCCTTAACACCTAACAGACCGATTTGTGACGGCGTAAAAATATGAATCACATCCAAATTTAACTCAGCAATTTGACGTTGAACTAACGGCGGAAAGAATACCGAAGTGTCATAATCATCAAAAAAAACACCTTTTATGGAGCGAAAACGAATAATACGACTATCCTCATCTTCATGTAGTAATTCAGCCTGTTTTGATGGGCTGATTGATTTGGCAGGGCAGAATACGTAAACTTCATGGCCTAGCACCTCTAGTTCACGCTTTAATGATTCCACAACATAGACAATGCCATTGATAGACGGGCGATAAGTGTCTGTAAATAGACCGATTTTCATATGTCTAGTATATCACGACTTAAGCAGTTCGCGGTAAAAGGCCATTAGCCGTTCAGCACCAGCTTTGCTATCAAAACGCTGAGCAATTTTGCCCGCTGCGATTTGTTGTTCTTTATAAAACACAGTGCTATCACGTAGCTTAGTAATAGCTTCTACCGCATCATCATCTGTACTGATGAACTGCGCATCTGGACGGAAAGTGTCATTATACTCAGCAATGTCGCGCAAAATAATTGGCAGGCCAGCACCCGCTGCCTCCAGTACACACATCGGATGATTCTCTTGTTCAGCCGGCAGAAAAAAGACATCGGCAGCGTGTAAATACTGAATAACTGTTTCATAGGGTACTACACCAGTAATTATCACATTCTTTGGTGCCGAACGTATCATATCCTGCATCTTTCCATATTCCGCACCCAGATGTTTAAACGGAATCCCACCAACCCACACAAACTGCACCTCAGGCAGTGCCTGCGCTACTGCAAAAAAAGTATCCAGTCGCTTGCGTGGTTGTACTTGACCATTACCCAACACTACAAATGCATCCTTCTTGATTCCCAGCGCCTTCCGCACCGCTATTGTGTCTGCTTTCGTGTGAGCATATTTTTGCATATCTACTGTGTTATACAATACCTCGACACGGTTTTTTAACCCCATCGGTCCAATCATTTCATCACGTACCATCCCAGAGCAAGCCAATACTAGATCAGCCTTGCTATACGCCCACTTCATATATCGTCGCACCAACCACTGCAGCCGTCCCATACCCTTAATACTACCAACCAACGATGCCGGAATAATATGTCCAGCGATCACTTTTTTTGCCGAGGACTGCCTTAATTTTCTCAGTGAATAGAGACCGATAGTTTGCGTATGAATGATATCAGCATCTGGATGCGCAACGTTAATCGCCACCTCCGTATCGTTTCGTTGCTTCAGGGCGCTGGTGATTTCAGTATAAGCCGTATGCACCCCATGTCCCTGAACCGTAAACTCGCTTTCAGAGATCATATCAATTTTAATTTTTCTACTCATGGATACTATTATACCAGCTTCTCTTATTGCCTAAAAATCGCTATAATTAGTTCATGAAGTTATATTCCTGGAACGTCAATGGCATTCGTGCGGTGCTAAATAAGGGCGAGTTTATGAAGTTTATCGAGGCGCATGATCCCGACATTTTATGTTTACAGGAAACCAAGGCGCAGCGCGGGCAGGTCGAGCTAGATCTGCCGCAGTATGAAGAGCATTTTTATTCGGCGGCAAAGAGGGGCTACTCAGGAACGGCAATTTTCAGCAAAATACCAGCTATGAGATATTTGGATGGTTTTCCGCAAGACATTGTTGATAAATTTTATATCACAAATGATATATTTGGCGATCCAAACGATGAGGGCAGGGTAATCGCTGCAGAATTTGCCAATTTTTGGGTAGTAACGTGCTACACGCCAAATTCTAAGGGCGATTTGAGCCGTCTAAAGCTCCGTTACGAACAGTGGGATCCAGCCTGTTTAGCGTACCTGAAGGGGCTAGAAGCAGGCGCTTACGGCAATGCCAAGCCAGTATTGTACTGTGGCGACATGAACGTAGCGCACCAAGAAATTGACCTAGCCAATCCCAAGCCGAACGTCGGCAAACATGGTTTTACTAACGAGGAGCGCGAGCGTTTCCAAGATTATTTGGACGCTGGTTTTGTCGATACTTTCCGAGCTGCCAACCCCGACAAAATTGGCGCTTACAGCTGGTGGACGCATTGGGCAAATGCTCGGGCGCGTAATGTCGGCTGGCGGATCGATTACTGGCTGGCCAGTGCCAAAATTGCCAAAAACGTTAAGAATCCACAAATTCACCCCGAACAAATGGGTTCCGACCATTGTCCAATTAGTATTGAGGTGGAAATTTAAGTATGGATTTGTCATATTGGCAACGACAGACCGTTGAAAAAGCATTATTTCCTGACATTGAGTGGAATAAGCCAGAGCAGAAGTCACGGGCTGGCAAATTAGGCATTGTCGGTGGCAATAAGCTTGGTTTCGCTACGGTTGCTGACGCTTACACAACTGCACTGAAAACTGGAGTAGGTGAAGCTCGAGTGTTGCTACCTGATGTTTTAAAGAAAAACGTACCAGCTTCAATGACTGATGTTCAATTTGCACCCACTAATCTGTCAGGTAGCTTAAGCGCGGAGGCATCACCAGAGTTACTAGCTTTAGGCGATTGGGCTGATGTATTACTATTCATTGGGGACGCTGGCAAAAATAGCCAAACAGCTTCTTTATATGAACAATTTATCCTAAATTACCCTAAGCCTATAATTTTGACTCGTGACGCAATTGATTTGGTGCAGAACTCCATGCCAGCATTACTTGATAATCCCCAGCTGGCGCTAGTCGCATCATTTGCTCAATTGCAAAAAATTTTCCGCAGTGTTTATTATCCAAAAATCCTAACTTTCTCTATGCAATTATCCCAGTTAGTAGATAATTTACACAAATTTACCGTGACTTATCCAATTACTATCATGACTTTTCACGCTGATCAGCTAATTATTGCTCACGATGGGCGTGTTGTCAGTCAGTCTTGGGATAATCCTATGGCCATCTGGCGAGGAAGCGTTGCTACTAAAGCAGCTACTTATTTATTATGGACACCATCAAAACCACTAGAAGCAATAGTCACTAGTTTAATTTAAATAAAAAACCCCAGTCTAAAACTGAGGTTTATTCTGGAGCAATCTCTGGTACCGCGGGCCGGACTTGAACCGGCACGAGCTATTGCTCACCAGATTTTGAGTCTAGCGCGTCTACCAATTCCGCCACCGCGGCACAAGAGAACGCTCCAGTACTTAAAAATGATACCACATCACATTGCTTAAGTAAACTATCAGTAGCTGTTTTGTACTTTTTTTATCCGGCGTTTTCGTTTATAATAATGGTAATGGATTCATCAAATAATCCGCATCAAGCTAGGGTGGGCTTCTTAAAATCAGATTCACGTCAATCAACACCACCTAGAGATTATAAACCGTCACGTAATGCCGCGGCGGATGTTATTCGTGGACAAATTGATGCAATTTACTCAGGAAATTCTGGAGAAAATACCCCACACACCACCCCAGTGCTAGTTCAGCCAACACCCAAACAACCACAGCCCCAACCAGCGCAGGACAATCATCGACAAACTCACGCCATGCGGACAACACCGCCAAAGCAAGAATTTAATCAGCCAGTTACCCCAAAGGCCGCCGACGAGCAATGGAATCAGTATCATTCAGCTTGGCAAAAGTATTACCAAATGTATTATGAACGCTATTACGCCGGACATTTATATAATAAACAACAAGAAATGTCCAAGATAATTGCTGATAATCAGGCAAAAATTGCCGCCACTAAAAACTTAAAGACTGAGCCTACCGACGAACAGCTTACTGCCATGAAAGAGTTACGGTCACAAATTCAGCAAAAAGTTCGTGACTCTGCTAAAAAAGTTAAAAAATCACGTCATTTTATGCCAATGGTAGCTGGACTAGCCGTTTTGCTAATCTTCTCATTTCTACAATATAACCGCCTATTATTTGGTATGGTGGCAGTCTACACTAGCCCTGGTAATATTGAACCGCAGAATATTATTGTCAACGCTTCAAGCGATATCGCCGTGCCACCAGATCCTCGCATTATCATACCCAAAATCAACATCGACGCACCAGTGGTTTATGGCGTAGCTAGTGATAAAAAATCTCAATTAGCCGCCATGGAGAAGGGGGTGGCACACTTTTCTATCCCTGGCGCTAACGCTTTACCTGGTCAAGTCGGCAATATCGTACTAGCGGCGCACTCCAGTAATGATGCTTTTGCTCGTGGCGAATATAAATTTGTTTTCGCCCAAAATGAAAAATTAGCAAAAGATGACGTTATTTATCTTAATTACGAAAGCAAGCGCTACACTTATAAAATCACTTCCATGGAAGTTGTTTTGCCGACAGAAGTGTCTAAAGTCCAACTAAAAACCAATAAGCCAATGCTAACTTTGGTAAGTTGCGTGCCAATTGGTACGGCTGAAAAGCGACTGCTGGTGTTTGCCGAGCAAATCAGCCCCGACCCAGCTAAAGCCACGGCCACAACTGAGAACACTTCATCTTCCAGTAGTACAACCAATATACCAGCGGCTCAGTCACCAACACTGCTTGAGAGATTGTTTGGCGCTAATTAAACGGCCACCAGCCAGTTTCACCGTTTGTCATATTCATTTTACTCAACGTGACCACGCCGTCGGCAGTTTTATTAATAGCGTAAAGATATTTTTGATTTGACGATAACGCCGTGCTAAGATTACCATCAGCTTTCATCATTCTATAAAGATTAGCGCCGTCAAATTCACGCAGATACAAATAACCAGCATTATCAACACTCCACAGATGAAAATCGTCCAGCCAGTTTATTTTTTGTGTTGCGCCAAGATCAATCTTATCTGACAAAGTTTTATGCTCCAAATCATAGCTATTTGCCACCGGTCCAGCTCTAAACACAATCATTCTACCACTATCATTTAGCGAAATCTCTTCCGGATGAAACTCCAATGATAGAGTGGTTTTTTGTCGCAAAAACTCTGCTTGCTTTGATTTATCATCTGACACTTCACCCCGATAAACTACCGCTTTATCGCCATTAAACACCACGACTGTATCTTTATTAAAATAGCGTGAAAAACGAATTAATGACAGCTGATTTTTATCAAATCTATCGACGATAAAAGGCTTCTTCCAACCTTTTTTCCAAACGCCAACGACTTTTTGGTCGTTATCAATAGTCACAAAAGAGAATCCATCCGTGCCGTATAAATCAAACTGGATAACACCGCTAATTATCGGACTTGAAATCGTTGCAGATGACAAATTAATACTGCGCACCTCACCACTTTCTTGTAAGACATAAAGTTCATTGCCATTTGTCCCGATAAAATGTACTTTGTTAATTGAGAAACCAGCAATTTTCGTAATATCAATAATATCTTCTGGCTTTTCTCTATCAAATCGCAGCCATTGAGTATGCCTCTTACTTTCAGTATCACTAAATTCATGCTTAACGATAAAATAGCGCCCACCTTGATCCCACTCTGAAACGGAAAAAGTATGATTTTCCGCCGAAACATCATAGCCCGTCAAAATATTTATATCAATTTTATGCTCGGTGAATTTCTCATTATTAGTATCACGCAAATCACCCAAAACCAAAGTTGGCTGATGACTGTCATTAGTAATCATTGCCAAAAAATTGCCGTGTGAATAGATTAAAGCATGTTGCAGACCTTTACCAAACGATTTGACCTGAGTAGTTTGACGATCTTTCGGCACTAATCTAGCATAATTAAGATTTGTTACAGTCTCTGGCTTGATATCAACTTTCTTTTGCCAAGTTTCATAGCCCTTCAAAGACATCGCAAAATAGTGAATCCCTGGTAAAACCACGCTCTTGGCTTGAGTTCGTCGCAAATCAGCCCCGTCAATTGACACCATAGCGCCACTAGGATAAGAAGCGTATTGCACCAGACCATTGTGCTGGACCTCTTGGGTGAATACATTAAACTTATAGCCCAAAACGTTAAACATCAGAAATATTAGCATTATTACAATCGACATCGTCATTACAAAATAGGTAAAAATTCGTCGAACTAGTTCTTTTTTGCGATTCATATTGCGTTGCATAATTATCTTAAATTATACCATATTTTACCTCTTGCAAAAAACGCGAGCAGTTTGTAATATAGGAATAGAGAAAAGCATAGGGGGTTTATGAATAATAAAAATTATGTCGTGATAAATGGCAGGGCTTATCACCCAACAACTGGACTACCTTTGGATGACATTGTGATTGATACGAAGATCACGCCGATCAAAGAGGAGCCTAAGATCACCAAGCGGGGAAGTGCAAATCAGCAGATTCATCAGCGTACTTTACAAAAATCAATCACCTTAAATCGACGACACGTTAAAAAACCGACCGCCAAAGGATTAGCTTATCGACACCAACCTCAACCAGCTGATATTTCAAAACATGAAAAAGTTGCCAAATTCACCCCTGTAGATATAGCGAAAAAACACTCATCAACCACAAGACAGCGAAATGATCGTCCAGCTGAAACACATCCGGTCGCTCGCCGTGCGCAGGAAAGGAATAATCCGTCAGCAAGACAATTACGTCGACGAGAATACGCCAAAACACCTGTCCAAAAAAATGTCAGCCAACCAATAGTAAAATTGAAATCAGCCGAAGAGCTAAAAAATGACGCTATCCATAAAGCCTTGAGTCAAGAAATTTTACCAGAAAAGAAACGCATGCCCAAACGAAAAAGCCGGTTCTCCCATTGGGCTAGCACTTTTTCCGTTGGACTAGCAGTCATGCTACTTGGTGGCTATTTAACTTACCTCAGTATGCCGAACATATCTATAAAAATCGCCGCCGTACAATCAGGCATTGACGCTAAATATCCTGGCTACAAACCAGCCGGCTACGCAATGAATGGGCCAATTAAATTTAAAGATGGTGAAGTCGCTATTAAATACGCCTACGCTGATGGTAGCGCAGAATATACCTTGACGCAACAAAAAAGCTCTTGGGATTCAAGTGCAGTTAAAGAGCACTTTTCAGAGAAAGTGAGTCAGCCCACCACCACTATAATTGATGGATTAACCATCTATAGCAACGGCACCCACGCAGCTTGGGTTAATCGGGGTATTTTATATCAGATTGACGGCAATACTGAACTGTCCAGTGAGCAAATTCAAAAGATTGCCACCAGCTTATAACCTCCACGACCATCAAACAGGCTAGTTGATTAAACTCTTCTGTTATATAATTATCTTATGAATAATGACAATATTGCCGCTCGCACTCGTTTTGCACCAAGTCCAACTGGCTATATTCACGTTGGCAATGTTCGGAGTGCGCTTTATCCGTATTTAATCGCCAAACAAACTGGCGGAGATTTTATCTTGCGCATTGAAGACACTGATCAAGCTAGATTTGTCGATGGCGCAGAAGACCTAATCAAAGATATTTTGAACTGGCTCGGACTAAAGTGGACAGAGGGTCCAGCTATCGGTAGTGAAAATGAAATTGGCGACTTTGGGCCATACCACCAAACTGCCCGTCGGGAGATTTACTTGAGTTGGGCAAAGAAAATGATTGAAAAAGGCTTAGCTTACGCCGATCCATATTCACCAGAAGAAGTTCAAGCTTTCCGAGAGCAAGCCAAGACTGCAAAACGGGCGTTTTTATATCGAGATCATCGGCCAGAAAATCCGCCAGAATGGCAACTTGGTATGCCACTTCGTTTTAAAACACCTGAAATTAAACGCTACACCTGGCAAGATGCAGTAATGGGTGAGCTTTCAGCCGGACCAGAGGCGCTTGACGATTTTATTTTAATTAAAGCTGATGGTCTGCCAACCTACAATTTTGCTCATATTATTGATGACTATGAGATGAAGGTTACACACGTGATTCGTGGTGCGGAATATGTGGCTTCAACGCCAAAATATCTTTCACTATACGAGGCGCTTGAAATTACGCCACCGATTTTAGCGCATGTGCCATACATCTTGGCACCAAGCGGTAATAAAAAACTTGGTAAACGTGATGGAGCAAAAAGTGTTACTGAGTATCGTGATGATGGGATTTTGCCAGAAGCGATGTTGAATTTTTTGGCACAACTTGGTTGGAATGATGGCACTGATCAGGATATTTACACCTTAGATGAGTTGATTAAGAAATTCTCGCTTGATCGTGTGCAGAAATCTGGCGCCAAATTTGATGAACAGCGACTAATCTGGCTGAACGGGCAGTGGATTCGCCGAATCTCGCTGGATGATTTATATGAACGAGTTAATGACGGTGGCTTCTGGCCTCATTCTGCCCACAATGCAGATGAAACATATAAACGTCAAGTTCTAGCCTTAGCACAAGATCGCTTGAAGACATTGACTGATCTACCACAACTAACTAGCTACTTCTTCGAAGAACCAAAAATTGATACAACTTTCATTTCTAACAACAAGCAATTGAAAAAACTGACTGATGATGAGCGCCAGCAACTATTAAACCAAGCTTACAACAATCTCAGCTACATCACTAACTGGACATCTAATAATATTCAGTCCACTCTCAATCAGCTTTTGGCAAAAACTGGGCAAAAACCGGGCATACTATTCAGCCTAATCCGGATCGCCACCACTTGGGCGCCGTTCAGTCCACAACTAAATGACACTTTAGCGCTGATTGGCAAACAAAAAACTCTCGATCGTCTGAAAAATGCTATTGATATGCTATAATAGCCATAACCATGAACAATGAAAAATTAAACAACTCACCACTAGAAAATCCTAATCAATCAGATGAAAAAAAACGATTCGCCAAGCTACGCCAATTTGTTGATCGTCATCACATCGCTATATTATTAATTTGTGGCGCAGTTTTGATATTTTTGGGTGGCAGTATTGCATTTTTAATCACTCATCAATCACCAAGTCATGATGATCAGACTAATTTAACGGTCAAGAAAAAATCTCAACCCGCTAAGAAATATTATTCACCATTGACAGGTTTGGAGGTCGCCGATGAAACGGCCACCAAGCAGGCGGTAACCGGCGTCATGATTGAAAACAGCCCGGAGGCTAGACCGCAATCTGGCTTGAAACAAGCTGGCGTGGTTTATGAGGCAGTGGCAGAAGGTGGCATCACCCGATTTTTGGCATTATATCAAGGTGACAAACCCAACCTAATCGGACCAGTGCGAAGTTTACGAATGTATTATCTGGGCTGGGCAAGTGCATATCAAGCGTCAATTGCTCACGTCGGCGGTAGTGGCAATGCACTGAGTGAGGTGAGAAATGGTAATTATCGTGATATTGATCAATGGTTTAACAGTGGATCATATTGGCGAGCAAGTGATCGCTACGCCCCTCACAACGTCTATACATCTGGTGAAAAACTTAATCAGCTCAACAACGCAAAAGGGTATAAAACATCGGAGTTTTCTGGCTTTCTGCGCACCGACGGCAAACCGTCAGAAAATTTGACCGCCACAACGGTAAATATCAATTTCAGTAGCGCCCTATTTAATACTTCGTATACATACAGTAAAGACACCAACTCATATTTACGTAGCCTAGCAGGAGCGCCTCATAACGACCGAGAGTCAGGTCAAATAGCGCCAAATGTTGTAATCGCCATAGAGGTTGGGCTACAGCGACGTAATGGCCCAGATCCTTACGAAGATGCAATCACCACCGGCTCAGGCAAAACTTATATCTTCCAAAACGGGACAATCACAGAAGCAACTTGGAGTAGAGAATCTTTCACTTCACCACTGAAATTGATTGGAGCTGATGGTAAAGAAGTGGCCTTGAACAGGGGACAAACTTGGATCTCAGCATTCACGCCAGGACGAGGAAGTGTGTCATGGCAATAGAACCAGGATCAAAATCAATCAACGAGTTTCACCAACACTATAAAAAGACTATTCTGTCTACATTTATCTTCTTTTTATTAGGACTAATCGTCACCATCGGTTTAGTTTTACATTTTTCCAAAATCGCAACCATCACCGAGCTTAATTTTTGGATCGTTATCATCTGCGTATTCATTATCACCACTGGCGCTGGATTAATTTTAATCAAAATTGTAACCGCACCAATGTGTCAAATTTTACTAGCTCTAGCTCATAAAAACAGTGAATTGACTAGTCAAAAACCGCCCAACCCAAATTCCGGATCTAATAAAAAAACCGGCTTCAACACGGTATTGACCACAATTTATAGCGACAACAATATCTGCCAAAAACCAAATAATGATAATTCAAGCTCTTTTCTAACCAGGGCGCTCAACTATTCCAGCGCCAGCGTCGTAATCCTCAACAAACATCAGCAAGTTATCTTTGCGTCAGCATCAGCGCCGATTTCCAAGGATGCCAACGGGTCCAATTATCTAGCGTTAGATTTTTTGGGTGAAGCAAATATTTCCGATTGGCTTGATAGTATAAATAATCACTCAATCAGAGCGGAAAAAATGTGGCGTCGCATACCAGTTCAGGCAAACACCTTTAAGAAAGATAAATTTTATGATGTGGTAGCTTCTTATGAAAAAGGTGACACGGACGAGATGACAGTAATTTTTCTATTTGATAAATCTAGTCAATATTTGCCAGAAGAAGAAGATTTGAATTTTATCGCTTTTGCTGCGCATGAACTGAGGGGGCCGATTACAGTCATCCGTGGCTATCTTGATATTATCTCGCACGAATTTGCTGACAGACTGAAAGGTGACGAAAAACAATTGATGGATCGCTTAACAGTTTCAGCCAACCGATTATCCAGCTATATTAGCAACATCCTCAATGTTTCCAAATTTGATCGCCACCACCTGGAAACACACCTACTGGAAGATACTGTTGCCAATATCTACACCTCAATTGCTGATGATATGAATTTACGAGCTGTGACTTCAAACCGATTATTAAACGTCAATATCCCAGAAGATCTGCCAACGGTTGCCGCTGACCGCAGTAGTGTTGGCGAAGTATTGGCTAATCTAATTGATAATGCCATAAAATACAGCTTTGAAGGTGGACTAATCCAAGTTACCGCCACCAAGAAAGGTGATTTTATAGAGGTTTCTGTAGCTGATAATGGAATTGGTATGCCGCCGAGCGTCGTTAATAATCTATTTCACAAATTTTATCGCTCACACCGCAGTCGAGAGGCTGTGGCTGGCACAGGAATCGGTTTATATATCTGTAAAGCTTTCATAGAAAGTCATGGTGGATCAATTTCAGCAAGATCTAAAGAAAACGAAGGCTCGGTTTTCTCTTTCACTATTCCGATCTACGCCACTATCAAAGATAAACTACTAGAAGACGGTCAGTTGAATAGCAAAATAATCCGCACTGGTGGCGGCTGGATAAAAAATCATTCCATGTATAGAGATTAGGAGGAAGTATGATAAAAACAATTTTATGTGTTGAAGATGATCGATTTATTGGCGAAATGTACGTACGCAGTTTGGAAAAGGCTGGATATAGCGTAACTTGGGTGGTTGACGGCAATGACGGTTTAGTCGCCGCTCGCAATCAACAATTTGATTTAATCATTTTAGATTTAATGTTGCCAGAACGGCGTGGCGATCAAATCTTAGATGCCTTGCGAGGCAATGGTGTTGATTTTGTGCCGGATAGTAAAATTTTAATTATGACTAATTTTGAACAAGACGAAGAGTCACGCAACAGCATCATGAATCGAGTGGATGGCTATTTGATTAAAGCTGACGTAACACCACGAAATTTATTAGAAGTTATTGAAAAGTTAGATAAATAGCACTTTGACCCTAAATCAGCTCGCTACCAAATGTAAACGAGCTGTTTTATATAAATGAAATACAAAATTATTGGTGACCTTACCGGGAATCGAACCCGGATTGCCAGGATGAAAACCTGGTGTCCTAACCGTTAGACGATAAGGCCATCCACCCAAGGATTATAGCACACAAACCAACTCCTGTCTATAGCTGAAACCTCTTGCGCTTTTTTATTAAATCAGTCATAATACAATCATGAAGTCAGGTGGGCTGAGTTTATACCCTCAACCGATTTCTCGGTTTTGGCTATGTCGTCTTTTAGAGGTGGCTCTTTTTACTTGTATCACGATTGTCACACTCTATATATGGGCAAGATTCATCCCTACAGGTTACAATTTACCAATAGGCATGTCCATCACCGATGTAGGCGCAGCTGTAGCTGCAGTCGGTAGTTTAATCACCTTATCCATCCGTTTTTGGACACCCAAAAATCATTATGCTATTACCGCTACAATTATTTATCTAATTACTGCTACTGTATCAGGTGTGTTGATATTTGATAGCGGCGAGATTAATTCGCCATTCTTCGCCTTATGGATAATTGTGACAATTTTTGCTGGATTCTTTGGCTTAATTATAGCGGGACTGATGGGCGCTGTGACTATTGCTCAAATCATAATATCTTATTTACAAACCTCTTTATCCATACAAACTGTGGTCGGTAATCTAGTTTTTGGTTTATTACCAATAGCTTTTGGAGTGATTTTGTGGGGTAGAAAACAAACGCCAAAGAAAAATGCTTATTCTGACCTTGAGCAAAAACTTTCAACCGTTGAAGGTAAATCTGACGTGGTAATTAACACTATCGATGATGGGGTTTTGGCAATCTCTAAAGAAGGGAATATAGAGCTAATCAATCCTTCAGCGCAAACCCTGATCGGCTGGAGTCAAGGAGATGCTTTGGGGTTAAATTGGAAAAGTGTTCTAAAACTAGCCACCTCCGACGGTAAAGAAGTGGCAGAAATCGATAATCCAGTCGCTCAAGCTCTTACCAAAAACCAGCCAACTCATAGCGATAAATTACTGTTGGTGACAAATTCTGATAAGCGCCGGTTAGTGTCAATTGTTAGCTCACCAGTTGGCGAGAATAATGAGGGTGTGATTGTAGTATTTCGTGATATCACCAGAGAAAAAGCCGAGGAACGTGAACAAGCTGAGTTTATCTCTACCGCCAGTCACGAAATGCGTACACCAGTAGCTTCTATAGAGGGTTATCTAGGCCTGGCACTCAATCCAGCCACCGCTCAAATTGACGAAAAAGCCCGAGATTTTATCACTAAGGCTCACCAGTCAGCCCAACACCTGGGACGGCTTTTCCAAGATTTACTTGATATCAGCAAAGCAGAAGATGGTAGATTAAAGAACGAGCCACGGGTGATTAATGTTGAAGATTTTATCCGTGATGTTTGGAGCAGTCTTGCACCAAAAGCTGCGGAAAAGCAACTGCAGTATACTTTCTTGCCAGATATAGATAAGGATACCAAAGGCGAAAGACAAATCAGGCCAGTTTTCTACACTAATGTTGATCCAGATCATCTACGTGAAGTTATCGATAATCTAATTGAAAACGCTATAAAATACACCTTGTCTGGTGAAGTGATTGTTGATGTCAATGGTGACGATAAGCATGTGTCTATTAGCGTCAAAGATTCGGGCGTCGGTATTCCCGCTGAAGATATTCCACATTTGTTCCAGAAATTTTATCGAGTTGATAATTCCGACACACGTGAAATTGGTGGTACTGGTTTAGGTCTATACCTTTGCCGAAAATTAGCCGAAAGTATGTCAGGACACTTACACGTTGAAAGTGAGCATAAAAAGGGTAGTACGTTTTTCCTTGACTTACCACGAATTTCTGCTGATGAAGCCAGTCAGAAAATGTCAGAGGAAGATATCAAAAATAACACTGATGTTGACGCCTCCATGCCAGTAGTCACCGATACTCAACCTGAAATTACCACCCCACCGCCAGCACCTCAAATTACCCCAGAACAAAACATCACCTTACCGCCATCTCAACCAGCGCCACCAACCTTAGCAGAAATTGAAAACAGGATTAAAGCCGAACGCTCGCAATTGTCAATTCCAGAAAGAAAATCATAAGAAGTATGGATTTTTTATAAAAACTTAAGTATAGTATAGATATATGACGAAAATTTTGCTAGTTGAGGATGATAAAAGTTTACGTGAGATTTACGGCCTACGCTTATTGGCTGAAGGTTATGATATAGTTTCCGCTGGCGATGGCGAAGAAGCTTTGGCTATGGCTATCAAAGAACGTCCGTCTTTGATATTAAGTGATGTCATGATGCCGAAAATATCTGGTTTTGACATGCTAGATATCTTGCGTTCAACCACAGAAACCAAAGACGTTAAAGTTATTATTATGACTGCCTTATCATCTGAAGACCAGCGTAAGCGTGGCGAACAATTAGGAGCTGATCGTTATTTGGTCAAGTCGCAAGTAGGAATAGAGGACGTCGTTAGAACTGTTCATGAGGTTTTAAGTGACATCCCTGGAGTGGGCACTACACCAGTGCCAACAGCAACGACACCTCAGGAGACGCCCACACAAACGTCAGTAGCCATGCCTCAACAACCAACCGCCACCCCAGCCCCACAGACTACAACTGTTCGGCCTGATGTCGCATCATTGTCTCCGCAAGCTCAACCCTCTAATCCTCTGACACAAGCACCTCAGCCAGCTCCGCAACAGCCAAGTCAAGCACCTCAAACACACTCAGTTTTACCTCAACCAGGTCAAATACCACAAAACCAGCAACCAAGCCCATTGCCTCAACCTGTTGCGCCATTCTCATCATCAGCATCTAGACCAAATAGCCTAGGAGAACGAGTTATCCACCCGCTAGAAAGTATAGCCGATAATTCTGCCGAAATTAGACAAATGATGGACGCAGCCTTAAGCGACTCCGTCAATACACCTCAGCCAGCTCCGCAAAATATCGATCCTCAAGATATCCAGCCTCAGTCTCAACCGACCCAGCAGCCACAGGTGACACCTCAACCCCAGATTCAACCTCAGCCGATTCAACAACCGCAAGTAGCACCTCAGCCTCAACCAATACCCCAACAGCCTGCCACACCACCTCAGCCTCAGCCGATTGATCCAAATCCAATACAAAATGCTCAACAATAATCTTTCTAGTAATAAACCTCAGCGCCTCAATAAGTTTGTGGCGCTTTGTCTTGGGATGTCAAGACGACAGGCCGACGAGCTGATAGAGCAGGGTAAGATTATCGTTAATAACCAACCAGCTAAATTAGGACAACAGATAACAAACGACGACAAAATAACTTACCACAATAAACCTCTATCAATTAAAGATTATCAACTAATTTTACTAAACAAACCCGTTGGCTATGTGTGTTCTCGTGCTTCGCAGGGTAGCACTCCAACTATCTATAAGCTACTGCCTAAAGCATTTGCTCACCTCAAACCAGTTGGCAGGCTAGATAAAGACAGTTCTGGGCTAATTCTACTAACCAATAACGGCGATTTAGCTCATCGATTAACACACCCTAGTTTCCATAAAATCAAACGCTATCTCGTCACAATTAATTTACCTCTTCAACCGCTTCACCGTCAAATGATCAGCGATTTTGGCGTGCAACTAGCTGATGGACATAGTAAATTTGAGTTGACACGTCAACACGAGGGTGATGATCGTCGCTGGATAGTGACTATGAGCGAGGGGCGCAACCGTCAAATCCGTCGTACTTTCACCGCACTTGGCTACACTGTCACCAAGCTACATCGCACTAATTTTGGAAATTATTCGCTTGATGATCTAAAACGTGGCGAGTGGCGTGAAATCACCGACATAAAGAAACCTCTCTAAATAACCACCTCGCAAAACATCTTATTTTCTGCTATAATTACCTCTGATGAAGAACAAATTACCGACCATTGCGATCATTGGACAGGCCAACGCCGGCAAAAGCTCGCTATTTAATCGATTAACTCGTGCCCGCACCGCTATTGTCGCCAAAGAAGCCGGCACCACTCGTGATAATGTCGTGGGGACTGTGTCTTATCGTCGAGCTGATGCTACAAATTCTAAATTCTTATTGGTTGATACTGCCGGACTAAAAAATCCTGAAGATGAATTTGAGGCTAGCATCCAATATCAGATTGAAGACGCCGCCAATTCCGCAGATGTTATTTTAGTCACGGTTGATGGTACGCTTTATCCAACCGACGACAACCGTTTAATCGCTAAAAAAGCGCTCAAAAGTGGTCGCCCAACTATTCTGATTATCAATAAAACCGACCTCAAAGGCGTCCTGCCTAACGATGAGTTCAAAAGGCTTGGTATTAAAACTATTATACGGACCTCTGCGGAGCATAATATCGGTATTTCTGAACTACTTGATACAATTGCCACTCTTATTCCGCCAGCTGACATCGTGGAAGATGATAACACTATTCGTATCGCATTGATCGGTCGACCAAATGCTGGAAAGTCTAATCTATTCAATACTCTGGCAGGCAAACAACAGGCCATCGTTACCAATCTAGCTGGCACCACCCGTGATGTTAATCGTGTGACAGTTAGGTATAAAAATCAATCAATTGAGCTTTTAGATACCGCCGGTATCCGCCGTCAAGGAAAGCAGGAAACTGGTATTGAAAAGTTTTCGGTGATGCGCACCATGCAAGCCATCCACGAAGCTGATGTTTGCTTTTTACTAGTTGACGTCAATGAACTAAATGTTAGTCTTGATCAGCGGTTAGCAGGACTGATCGATGAAGCAGGCAAGGGCCTAGTATTGGTCATTAGCAAATGGGATACAGTTAAAAATAAGGATACTCACACTCATGATGATTTAGTTCCGCAGATTAGTTATCATTTCAAATTCACACCTTATGTACCGCTAATTTTTACCAGCTCTGTGACTGGACAAAATACAGCTAAATTGTTTGAAATAGCACTAGATATTTATCATCGCCGTCGCCAAGAGATTAAAACCCGTCAACTTAATGATTTATTACAGAAAGCCGTCGCTGCTCACCCACCAGCTGGCTTAAAAAACTCTCACCCCAAACTGCGTTACATTGTCCAAACTGATACGGCGCCACCGTGGTTCGTGATTTACGGCAGTAATTTGAAGTTTATTCACTGGAGTTATAAACGCTATCTGGAGCGCACATTGCGTGAAGCTTACGATTTCTCTGGCACACCTGTTAAAATCTCTTTCCGTGATGAGAAGCAATTAAAGAAAAACCGTGAACGGATAGAAGCAGGCAAAGAACCTGTCACTAAAGCTTATAAGCAGACTAAAGAAGCCGAAAAATCCCAGCGAAACTAACCAAACAGCATCAATTGCGTCAACAATGTTTCACGAGTAATTTCTTCCGCTCGCTCACCGATTAACACTACTTTGGCAACCTCATCAGCACGAGCGGTAGTAATCTGGATCTGATGTTCTGTCGCTTCAATATGCCTCCGAGCACCATTCAAATCAATGAAACAACCTTTAATCCGTCTGAGGCTGTATGTTTCAAATAACTCAGCCCAAAGCTTTTCTAACGCCATTTCATCTAATTTTTCTTGCGATAAATCTAACACGCTATATGTTGGGTTGTCTGGAATAGCTAATTCGCCATCATATTCATCAAAGAATTTTAATAATTCCGACGGCATTACCATCTTATCCAGCTCAAATTCACCAAATGGCGCACTCACAACATTAGCATATGGTAATTTTTGACGCTTATTTATATAAGTTGGTTGTTCATCTTCACTCAACAAATCTTCTTTAGTAATTAAGATAATATCCGCCGATTGTAGTTCAAGCTCATGAGCTGGTTCAATGCCTCGTAAAATCTCGTGAGCATCAATAACATAAAAACTCTGCATCAGTTCATATTTACGAAAAATCTGCGCATTAACCAGTTTTTCCACCAAATTCATGGTTCGCGCCACACCTGTTGCCTCAATAAACACTGGTGCGGGCGAGTTGCGCGCAAAATCAAATAGCATTCGTGTTAAAGCGTGCTTTGATGAACAGCAAACGCAATCACCAGCCAGCGTTGTCACGATATCCGCCAGACCTTGCAACCGGTAACCATCAACATTTTCGTTGGCATATTCATTTTCAATCACTCTTGCACCTTTGAAATTATCTTGTCGCAATAAAAACTCTAACACACTGGTTTTTCCCGCACCCAATGAGCCATTCACCAAATATAACGGAATCTTATCAACTACTGATCGATCATCATCAAACGCTGCTAAAGCAAAATCTTCAAATTCAGTATCGCAAACCGTCATACCACCATTATACGCTAAAAACTTTAGTAAAATGATATAATATGGTTATGAAAATCATCTTTGGTTTTGGTAATCCGGGATCACAATATTCAAACACTCGCCATAATGTTGGTTTTTTTACACTGGAAAAGTTCGCTCAAGTGCATAATATAGACTTTCAGCCAAAAAATAAATTCTTGGCTGATATTGCAGAATGTCAGATAAATGACGAGAAAATTTTAATAATCAAACCACAAACTTTTTATAACGACACTGGCAAGTCAGCCCAATTGTTGCTTGATTTTTATAAATTGTCAATTGATGATATCTTGGTAATTCATGACGACATCGTCCTTGATTTTGGGAAAATTCGTATACGCCAGGGTGGACAAGACGCTGGCAACAATGGCTTAAAATCGCTCCATCGGCACATTGGTGATGGATTTTGGCATATTCGTATCGGTGTTGATAATCTATTGCGTCGTCGAATTGGCGACACAGATTTTGTCCTGGGAAAATTCAATAGTGATGAGCAGGTTATTTTGAAAGACTGGACCGCTCCTGTCACCACCAAACTGATTGAACAATTTATAGCCAACAAACTTGAAGTTACCAGCTATAATCTGTCTGCAGGTCAAGATTCTTAAGTCTGTCTTAAATTTAACTTAGAAATCAAACCCTAGTACCAGCTTAGTTTTAACAATACCGCTATTACTTCTTATTACGTATTTGTGGTGTGATTTTTGCAGCACTACGCTTTAACTGTTGCTCGGCTTGATGAAGTTTAGTAGACACGCTTTCCTGTAAGTTGATAGCTCGCATCTCAAGCACGCTACTAGTAATCGCCAAACTGATAAATATCAATCCCAAACCACCAGTTGCCCACTCGGGTAGTTCAATATTAAACAATTTAGCTATCATCATCATTCCCAAAGCCATAATAGCCCAGTGTGCACCATTCTCAAGATATTTATATTTACTAAGCGTACCGGTTCTGAGTAAATACACAGTCAGCGAGCGCACCCAAATTGCACCAGCCCCCAAACCAGCGACAATCAACACCACACTTGACGTGATAGCAAATGCACCAATCACACCATCAAAACTAAAGCTAGCATCTAATACCTCCAAATACATCAAACTAGCAAACGCCGCCCAACCGGTTTTGGCTTTAATGGAATCGGTAGAATCTTCATCGTGGAAAAATGAACCAAATAATTCCAGCCCAACATGCAACAAAATACCCAGAACTGATGAAATTAGAATCAGCGACTGGTGTTGCGCATCAACCGTGAAATAAAGCAGAGTAGCAACTGTCAACATCAAGCAAATCTTAAGATTTTCAAACCGCCCAGCCTTAGCCATCCACGGCTCAACATGACGCATCCAATGCACCCGTTTATTATAATCAACAAAGTAACTAAGCCCAATCATAATCAAAAAAGCTCCGCCAAAAGCGTCAATCATCGGCGACGCTTCATGTAAAATATGTCCGTACTCAACCGGCTTATTTAACGCCAAGTCTAGCACCGTACCAAAGCCGTGACCGCTCGCCACCATCACGATAATAATCGGCAATACAAACCTCACCAAAAATACCGCTACAAAAATACCAACACTTAAGAATATCTTTTGCCACAGCGAACTGAGATTCGCCAAAACTTTGCTATTGATAACGGCGTTATCAAAGCTAAACGTCACCTCCAAAATCACCAAAATCGCAAACAGCCACAAACCACCCAAGCCTAAGCTACTAAAAATAAAAACACCTAAACCGATTGTCAATAGGGTGGAAAATAAGAAAATACGAACAGGGTTATGAGGATGCCAAAGATGTTTCATGATATTTCAGTATATCATAAAACATAATCAATTCACTAAAAAAGCGCTAGGTAAGGGTGGGCATCACCTAGCGCCTTTTTACCCTTCAACCCACCCGAGCTTCCATATGAGTGAAGCGTCGTAGTCAAAACTCCAAAAGACTCGCGCCTGACAATTCAACACCATTCGGTGCTCACTCTAACAAAAGGTCGCCTTGAAATAAGGGTAGTTAAAGGGGTTAGTATGCGCGTAACATATATTGCAAAAAGTGGAGGGTAAGAATACTTAATGCTATTGCGCGCAACCTAACTTTTTAGTTAGAATAGGGGGTATAAGGTGCTTTGATTGACGGTTTAGGTCAACCAATCAAGTACCATTATAGCAAACATTTGACAAAGTGTCAATACTTTTTGCAATAAAAGTCATGGAAATCAATAGAATACGTCCAGATGAGCATATTTTCACCCAGATATTGGCACATATTGCAAATTCTCCAAAAAGCTTGTGTTTTATGGGAAAGTTGCCAGAAAGCAACGCTCCAGTAGTAGCGATTGTCGGCACACGTAAGCCGACAGCTTACGGCAGGGAGGTTACAGAAAAACTGGCTAGCGATCTAGCGAAAGCTGGTTGTATCATCGTCAGCGGTTTGGCGCTTGGAGTTGATTCCATCGCACAGCGAGCGGCTTTAGAGGCAGGTGGTGTTGTTATCGGAATAGTACCGACAGAATTACCAGAAATCACTCCACGCACTAATGCCAAATTAGCCCAAGACATCATTAAGCACGGTGGCGCCATCATATCAGAATGGGGCAAGGGGGATGGTAAAATTATCAACAAGTGGAGTTTTTTGGAGCGTAACCGTTTGGTGTCAGGTGTGGCAGATGCAGTGTTAATAACAGAGGCGGCGGCACGCTCAGGTACATTAAATACCGCCTCCCACGCCTTAAACCAAGGTCGAGAATTATTTATCGTTCCAGGAAATATCACCAACCCCTTATCAGCCGGCTGTAATTCATTATTAAAACAAGGTGCTTACCCAGCCACCTGCGCCGAAGATATCTTGGAAATAATTGCACCAGAGTACACAAAAACCGACTCAACAAACTTAAAATTACCAATTGGAAAAACTGATGCGGAAAATATCATTATCAAACTACTCTCGGAGGGCTTACGAGACGGTGACGAATTGCTGAAAAAATCTAGCATTCCAACTGCCGATTTTGCCGTGGCGCTGACCATGCTAGAGATTAACGGAATAGTCAAACCACTTGGCGCCAACCGATGGATGTTGAGATAAAATTTTAATTATCAAAAAACAAAAAGCCTGCATTTACACAGACCTGTTAATTTAGATGGAGCCACGATCGGGGCTTGAACCCGAGACCTCATCCTTACCATGGATGCGCTCTACCAACTGAGCTATCGCGGCATATTGCGTTACAGCTTTTTTATTATACCAAAAAGCCAGTTGGTTGTGAATAGGAGATAGCTCTAGCAACTCATCATCTTTTGCTATAATGAAATAAACGAGGAGGTTTTATGGCGAATTTTAGTTTTGATATCGAGAGTACATTTGATAAGGCGGAAATGAATAACGTGCATCAATCGGTACTACGTGAAATCGGAAATCGCTTCGACTTTAAGGGTACGCCAGCTGATGTCGAGTGGCTAGCCGACAAAAAAGGCTTTAAAGTAATCGGCGCGGATGAGTTTCAGGTGCAAACCATTATTGATATGATTGGCAAACAACTAGCCAAGCGCGGCATGACCAGTAAGGTGCTTGACCTCAGTGGTGCACACAATGCCGCCAATCTGCGTGCCTGGCAAGATGTGCCGTTCAAGGACGGTCTCAGCCAGGATAATGCCAAGAAAATTACCAAGTTATTGAAGGAAAAACATCCGAAAGTTAAGTCACAAATCCAGGGTGATACCGTACGCTGCACTTCAAACAGCAAAGATGAACTACAAGCGGTTATGCAGACTCTGCGCGAGGCTGATTTTGACTTTCCATTGGTTTTTGGGAATTATCGCTAGATGAATTCACTGGCGCATCATATTAAGACTAAATTAGTCGCCCTTAGCGAAGGCAACGACGAGTACGCCACATTTAACGCGCGCATTGTCAATAGCAAACTACCTGTTTTGGGCGTCCGTGTACCCGATTTACGCAAATTAGCCCGGCAGTTGGCGAAAGATTTGACAGCGGATGATGCGGCGAAACTACTACAATTCGAACAACCGAATTATGAATATATTTTCTTGTGCGGCCTGCTAATTACGCACGTCAAAATGAGTGACAATCAGGCAATCGAGCTAACGAAACAGTGGCTACCATTGACCGACAGTTGGGCGCATATCGATTGTTTTATTGAAAGCAAACCCCGTTTTCGAACGCAAATATGGTGGGATTTTGCACTGGAATGCCTCAAGAGCGATGCCGAATTTACCGTGCGCTATGGTGTCATCTCGCTAATGTGTAATTTCTTAAACGATCAACATATTGACGAAGTTTTCAAACAGCTACGCTCGGTCAAGCACGATGGCTACTACGTCAAAATGGCTCTAGCTTGGACATATGCCACTGCTGCTGCAAAATACTTCGAACGAACATTGTTAGAATTAGAAAAATCCGACATTGACCCCTGGACATGCGCCAAAGCTTACCAAAAAATGCGCGAATCGCGACGATTCAATGATAAACAACAAGCGATAATTAAAGCCAAAAGGAGCAAATTATGACTACTATTTCAGCATTACGGTTTTAAGTAATTTAATGTCATTGTGACGCAAGACACAGTGTTATGCAAGTTACTAAAAAAGCACAACAGATTCAACAGCGAACGTTTTGACGCCAATTGGATGAAATCGTAAAGTGGTACTAGCATTTTCACCCAAGACGTGCTATAATCACTGATGAACTATAAATAATTATCTAACGAGAGAGTTATGGCAAAGAAGAATACGAAACGAAAGTTGATTGGTTTGGTGAGTGACAAGAGCGGTCATCGAACTTATTACACCACAGTAAATACCCAGAATCGCACCACCAAAGGTCAGGGTAAGTTGACACTACGCAAATACGATCCAATCGCTCGTGAGCATGCAACCTATACAGAAACTAAGAAGAACTTGGGTCGCAACGAAGTTAAAGCTCGCAAGAGTTAATAGTCAGCTAACTATTTACAAATCGCCCTCGTTAACTAGGGTGATTTTTATTTAGGCAAGTTTTGTATGCGCCATTTAATATCTCTAAGGGCATTCATATACGACAGGAAAGCATCATACGGTGAATCGTAAGGGCTGAAATAAGCATGAACATCACCATCGGCAGCCCATTTAGTACACATGTAGTAGAGTTGATCAGAAGCCTGCAATCGTCGCCAATCATTGATCAATTGAGCGTTATCAGTAGCCAAAACACGTGGCTCTAAATCGTAAAGCAATTTCAAAGCTTGTTTTTGTAAATCATTGCCATTCCAAGCTGATAGATCACGCTCACTGTCCGCCCAAGTGACCGTTCGTGGCATGCTAAGCTCACTGGTTGGCTGGTTTTTTCTCAATGATTCTGACACGGTATTAAATTTACCACCCTCATTTATCCAGCCCTGGACGAATTTCGCAAAGAAATTAAAGATTCCACTATCTCTCCATTGATGCTCGCCGAAAGTTTCATAATCCATAAATAGATTGATTAACTGTCCATAAGAATCGTTCAACCAGCTAAGGTATTTTTCAGCGGTTAGTGGCCAGTCTTTCCACCGACGATCACTAAATCGAAAGGCGATATCATCACTAAGGCGATAGTTTTTCAAAAGCAAACCAACATTTTCTGTACCGGCGGCACGATAAACGTAATTTGGACTGCGCCAGCCCAAAACTGTATCCCAACCTTCAGCCAATACGCCAAGATAACCATGCTCTTGCGCCCAAATTGCCAGCTCGTCATTATACGCCAACTCGGTATTGGCCAAAACTCGTGGCTTAACCTGGAATAATTCCTCGATTTTTGCCGTATGAAGCTTAATTTGACGATCAAATTCATCACGAGAATAGAAAAACGCTAGACTATGATGATAAGGACTTGCCAAAATATCTACTCGACCAGTAGCCACCAGCCGCTGAAAATCCGCCAACACGTCTGGTGCAAATTCCTCGGCTTGCTCTAAGAAGATACCAGAAAAACTTAAAGATAATTTGAAACCTGGATGAGTTTGCAGTAGATGTTTTAACAAATCATTCATCGGGCGATACGATTTATTAGCCACTTTGTGAAAAATGCGTGCATTATCCTGCTTGCCGCTACCGGAGAAATAATCATGCCTATTATATATGTCGAAGACGCTAAATTGGCGTAGTCTATACGGCTGGTGGACATGTAAATAAAGTGTAATAGCTGGTCGACTCATGATATTAAGCCTCCTCGATGATTGATTTGATTATACAAATCCAAACACTGACGTGCCGCATCATGCCAAGATAAGTTGGCGTATTCTTTTTTCACATCGCCCTTTAATAAATCCAGCATCATCGGTGATTTAGCCAGCATGACAATTTCTTGCGCTAGCTTATCCGTATCCCAATAATCAAATCGCAAAACATTATGCAATACTTCACCCACACCCGACTGACGACTGATCAATAGCGCCGTATCATGGTGTGCCGCTTCTAACGCTGTCAGCCCAAACGGCTCGGAAACAGAACTCATCACAAAGATGTCAATTAAATTATAAGCGTCACGCCACTGACGTCCCCGGACAAATCCAGTAAAGAACACCTTATCACTAATACCAAGTTGCGCTGCCAGGGCGATTAACTCATCACGTTGCTCACCATCACCAGAGATAAGCAGGGCAACTTTTTCATGACGACGAATCGCCTGAGCAGTTGCTCTAATTAAATAAGTTAGACCTTTCTGGACAGTTAATCTAGTCAAAACACCAACGACTGTATAACCATCTTTCTTCAAATCCTCCAAATAACGGTAAGTGCCTGGCTCATACTCGTGTGGCGGTAAATCATCCAGATCAATGGTGTTATAAACCACCTCTATTTTCTCTTGTGGAATGTGATAATTTTCAACAATAATATCTTTGGTAATTTGACTAACGGCAATAATCCTGTCCGCCATCAAAAGACCATGTTGCTCAATTTCATGAACCAGCGGATTACCAGACTGTTCACCCGAGCGATCAAACTCAGTAGCGTGAACATGCACAATTAGCGGGGCATTACTCTCTTTCTTAGCGATTACACCCGCTTCCATCGTCAGCCAATCATGAGCGTGAATTGCATCAGGTGGATTATCACGAACCAGCTGATGAACAAATTTTCCATAACGTCGCTGTACAGCACGCATCGGTGATAATCCATATTCATCACCATGATCATTATCAATAACGTCATGGTCGTACGCCCCCAAATTGTGATAACCAGGTGGCAGAGAAGTGGCAGCATGAATATTCATAAAATCAATTTCTGGATGCTCAGCGGTGTACGGCACTACAAAATCAATATCAACACCGTAAGACGCCAACGCTTTTGACATCTGATAGCAAGCCACTCCAAGCCCACCGCTATTATGCGGCGGTAGCTCCCACCCAAGCATCAATATTTTCATATCCATTAATAGTATACAACAGTGCTTATGTTTTTGACAATATAAACAGAAAATTTATTTGCTCCATTTCATAAAATCATGTTAGAATAATGTGGAGCGTAGGGGAGTAGCTCAGCTGGTAGAGCACTGGTCTCCAAAACCAGGTGTCGCAGGTTCGAGTCCTGTCTCCCCTGCCAAATAGAAATTTTACGATTTTAGAGTATTTATGAAACCATTGCAACCATCATCACCTCATATCATTGCACTAGTTGGCACACCCGGTGCGGGCAAGTCTCATTTTGCTGAAGAGTTTGCCAAAATGTTTCACGCACCACTATTTTCCGCAGATAAGTTAGAGATGTTATCATCAGATTCTAAGGCTATCAATGAAGTAGCTCTGGATTTACTAAAACAGTTCGCTAAAACTCAGCAGACGATAATTTTTGACGGAGCGACCGAGCAGAGAGTTATACGTACAAAAATAGCTCAAATCGCCAGAGAGAATGGCTATAAATTACTACTGGTTTGGGTGCAGACTGATCCAGCAACAGCCAAAAGTCGCTGGATGAAAGCTCATGGCGATGAATCGCTATTTGAACAGAAATTGAAACATTTTTCACCACCTCACAATAGCGAACACTGCGTGGTTATCAGTGGACGACACACTTTTAATACACAAGCTCGCACAGTATTGAAACGACTCAGCGGAAATCGCGCACCATCAAACATTCCAGAGCGTCGCAGTGTTTCTAATCGCCTCAATATAGGTTAACTATGCCAATCATCACTGATGATGAATTCGGGGAAATAGTTGTTTCAAAACACAGCAAATCTAGCGCTATCAGCTTACGTATTGCGCCCGACGGTCGCCTCAAAATCACTATGCCGACTTATGCGCCATTATTTTCTGCCAAGGCTTTAGTGAAAACCTCTCACTCACAAATTCGCCAATTACTTAATGAGCGTCAAAAATCTCTCGCTTATTTACAAGACCAAACAATTGGCAAAAGTCACCATTTATTATTTCAAACCACAACTGATGCCTCAAAAATCACCCTTCACGGTACACAAATTATCGCTAAAATCAACCAACATGATAATATTCAAAGTCCAGAAATTCAGCAACAAATCCGTCAAAAAATTGTCACTGCTTTACGCAAAGAAGCAAAAAGCTATCTACCACGTCGTTTGAAATTCTTGGCTGAAAAATATGATTTTTATTATCAAAACACCAAAATCACCCACGCTTCAAGTCGGTGGGGAAGTTGCTCATCTAGAGGCACGATTAGCCTTAATATCGGATTGATGAATTTACCTTTTGAGTTGATTGATTATGTAATTATCCATGAATTATGCCACACTCGTCACATGAATCACTCAACCGATTTTTGGCAAGAAGTCGAGCGATACGACCCAGATTATAAATCACACCGCACCACGCTTAAACAACATTCTCCCAATATCTAATCCGCTTATGATATAATTTTTATATGTACGAATTGCTAATCTTTATCGCAATAATTTCTACCGTCACATCTGTTGTTATGTTATTGGCAATTTTAACTTTATTAAAAAAGGTGGAAGATAAAAACACTGAAGATTGCAATAAAAAAGACCTTAATCGGCACGAGATGCTAACAATCATCAACAATATTAACGCCGCTGTCATCAATATGGATGAACACGGTATTATCACCATGTTCAACGCAGCAACGCTAGATCTTATAGATACTAATGAAACCATTGAAGGTGAGCATATTAGCGAGGTGTTAAGTTTAGAGACAGTAGAACATCAACCAGTTGACATTTTTAAGGAATTGACAAAATCATCTGCCATTCGTCAACGTGATGATTTACTGATCGCTGATACAGAAGAGGAAACTCGTCTTGAAGTTACTTTCGCACCAGTTCAAGAGGGGAATAAGTTAACTCCTGATGGTTATGTATTAATTCTGCGAGATATCACTAAAAAGAAAAATCTGGAAGAAGAGCGTGACGAATTTATCAGTGTGGTTAGTCATGAACTACGCACACCAATTACTATCGCCGAAGGGTCGCTCAGTAACGCCAAATTACTCATTGAACGCAAAATGAATGATAAAATTCCTGCGGCAATCGACGAATCCCATAAACAAGTGTTATTTTTGGCTCGCATGGTCAATGACCTTAGTACTTTATCTCGAGCTGAGCGTGGCGTGTCTGATGAGAAAGAAGTTATTGACTTGACTGAGTTAGCTAAAAAAACTATTGATGAATATTCACCACAAGCAGAAGAAAAGGGCTTAGCCTTTAATCTGGATATCGGCAGCCAACCAGGGTCCGTAGAAGCTTCACGACTTTATCTGGAAGAATTATTACAAAACTTTATCACCAACGCCATCCGCTACACCCAAAAGGGTCAAGTAACTTTATCAATAAAAAAGGACAAATCTGGTAACGTGGTATTCAAAGTGAAAGACTCTGGCATTGGCATTAGTAAAGCTGATTTGGGCAAGATTTTTGACAAATTTTACCGCGCTGAAGATTATCGCACCAGAGAGACCAACGGCACAGGCTTAGGTTTATACGTTTCTGCCAAATTAGCTCGAAAATTAGGCTGCAAGATTGAAGTGGAAAGTCGACTGAATAATGGCTCAACTTTCAGCTTTAAACTGCCTCAATATAAAAAGTAATTTGCATTTTTTCTGCTAATCAATTACAATAGTCTTGACAGTCTGCAAGAACAGACTTTTTAATTTGGGAGAAAATATGGCGAAACAGGGCAAATCGACCGAAAAGGCTAAGGTTCATCGCATAAAAGCAACTGACGATGCGCCTAAGAAAACTAAAAAACCTCAATCTAAAGTAATTAAAAAAACCACCCCCAAGCCTGTGGCAAAAACGACATCAAACAAAAATCTCTTGTCTGCCATAGGTGGCTATTTCAAGGGAGCTTGGAAAGAACTCAAGCAAGTTCGCTGGCCGAATCGCAAAACGACTTGGGCGATGACCTCAGCTGTCATACTGTTTACCATCATATTTGTGGTATTTATTCTGCTAGTTGACGCTGGCTTTAATTGGGTATTTGAGAAAATTTTGAAATAAAGGAGTTTTTATGAGCGCAAAACGATACGACGACACAAGACAATGGTACGCCATTCACACCTATTCTGGCTATGAGGAAAAAGTAGCCGATAGCATTCGTCAACGGATTAACGGCGTTGACATGGCAGATAAAATTTTTGACTGCATGGTGCCAAAGGAAAAACAAATCCAAATTAAAAATGGCAAACGAAAAATCGTTGAAGCTAAAATTTTCCAAGGTTATGTACTGGTTGAGATGAAATTAACTGACGAGACTTGGTATATTATTCGCAACACGCCAGGCGTAACCGGATTTGTTGGTGCTGACACTACGCCAACGCCAGTTTCAGAAAAAGAAATTGCTAAAATCAAAAAGCGCATGGGTGTTGAAGAGCCAAAGCATCAGATTGATTTCTCTGAAGGTGAAGTTGTTAGCATCACTGATGGACCATTCAAAGGATTTGATGGCACCGTTTCAGAAATTGACCCTGCCAAAGGCACGCTTAAAGTCATGGTCAGTATGTTTGGTCGTGACACACCCGTTGAGCTGGACGCTTTGCAAGTCAAGAAAGTCTAGCTAATTTGCAAAATTGTGCGGAATTAGTTATAATTTGGTAGTTACGCACTAAATATTCGCTTCAAATTTAATATTTAGTAAAGGAAAATTTATGGCAAAAAAAGTAATCGGTAATTTGAAATTACGTATCCCAGCTGGCCGGGCAACCGCAGGTCCTCCAGTTGGCTCAACTCTCGGTCAGTGGGGGCTTAATATGATGGACTTTATCAATCCATTCAACGAAGCTACCAAAGGTGACATGGGGAAGGATGTAATTGTACACATTCAAGTGTTTGAAGATCGCACATTTGCGTGGAAATCACTTGGACAGCCAGTTGACGACATGATTCGTACAGCAATTGGCATCCAAAAGGGTAGTGGCAAGCCACACGCTGATAAAGTTGGCAAAATCACTCGTGCGCAACTCGAGGAAATCGCAAAGGCTAAAATGGATCAGCTTAATGCAATCGACCTTGAAGGAGCAGTCAAAATAGTGGCTGGCACTTGTCGCAGTATGGGTGTTGAAGTAGCAGATTAGTTTCACTCTTGACAGATAATCGCCTCGTTGATGGGGCGATTTTTCATTATTTGATATAATGTCTATCGTGATTATTGTCAAATCTATTACTAACCCTCAGGTTATTAGCGCATTACAGCATAATGAGCTAATCATAGCACTCACTGACACAATTTATGGTATTTTGGCTACTGCCCAAAATCAACAGGCAATTGATAAATTATACCGAGTGCGACACCGGTCTTTCAACAAACCATGTATCGTTCTGATCGATCACCTAGAGTTCATCCCCAACCTGACCGCAGATCAACGCCAGACTTACAATAAGCTAAATAGTGAACGACCAACCACCATTATCGCCAAAGTTCCTGATAATTTCTTACCACACGCACCTCGTAATAACCACACCTTGGCTTTTCGTGTTGTCTATGGAAAGTTAGCCACTCTGGTTAAAAACGTTGGGCCGATCTTAGCACCAAGCGCCAATCCCGAAGGACTACCGCCAGCCAAAGACATCAACCAAGCAATTGATTATTTTGGCGAACAAATTAGCGTTTATGTTGATGGCGGTCAGATTACCCAAGATAATCCATCACGTATCGTTTCATTAGCTGACAATAATTTTAAAATAATCCGAGATTAATCTTATTTGAACGGTCGTGCCAATTCCAAATCCGGCTGCATCTCTGCAATCCGCATCAATTCATTATATTTAGCAATCCGCTCTGAGCGTGACATTGAGCCAGTTTTAATTTGCCCAGTACCTAATCCAACCGCCAGATGAGCAATCGTTACATCCTCCGTTTCACCCGAACGATGGCTCATAATCGTATTCCAGCCAGCTTTTTGTGCCATTTGCACCGCTCGAATCGTCTCTGTTAATGTGCCAATTTGGTTTGGTTTAATTAGAATTGCGTTACCAGCTTTTTCAGCAATTGCTCGATCAAGCCGAGCGGTATTCGTCACTAATAAATCATCACCCACCAATTGGACGGACTCGCCCAATTCTGTCGTCATCTTCTGCCAATCTTCCCAGGACTCCTCATTCAGACCATCTTCAATAGACAATACCGGCAATTTACTAATCAAGACTTGATACATTTTGATCATTTCATCAGCGGTCAAAATTCGGCGCTCTGTCGATAAATTATATTTACCGTTTTCGTAAAATTCACTAGACGCTACATCTAGCGCAAAAGCAAAATCAACTCCCAAACGATAGCCCGCTTGCTCAATTGCTCCGGATATCAATGAAAGTGGCTCCATATTGCCATTTTTTACCCGTGGCGCATAACCACCCTCATCACCAACCGTCGTCGGATAATCAGCCGTTTTCAGAACTTTCGCTAAAGCGTGAAACACCTCAGCACTCATACGAACCGCATCTGAGAAAGTCGCCGCACTAACTGGAATGATCATATATTCCTGTAAATCCGTCGCTCCCAGGGCGTGTTGGCCACCGTTCATTACGTTAATCATTGGCAAGGGCAGGGACATTTTTGGTTTGCCAGCCAAAGCATTCACATATTGAAACAGCTCCATTCTACAAGCTTTTGTGGCAGCTTTAGCGACCGCCAGAGACACTGCCAAAATTGCATTAGCACCAAGTCGCCCCTTATTTGATGTATTGTCCAGCTGTATCATACGCTGATCAATTTGCGCTTGCTCTAACGGATTAAGCCCCTTAAGCGCATTGGCAATTTCATTGTTGATATTATCAACCGCTTTCAAAACACTTTTACCACCATATGCCAAATCACCATCTCTCAACTCCACCGCTTCAAAAGAACCGGTACTAGCTCCAGACGGCACTGCCGCTCGTCCGAAACTACCATCGCTCAAGACAACATCCGCTTCCACCGTCGGATTGCCACGAGAATCTAAAATTTGCCGTGCGTATATATTTGTAATTGTAATGTCCATGTAGCTATTTTAGCAAAAACTACAGCACACTAGTGCTTAAAGTTATACTTTTTTACAAATAATTTGCCAAATCTCCAGATTTTTGGTACAATTTACTCTGTTATCAATCAAGGTTGGGAGGCTAGCATATAGCCGTTTGCACCACAGAAAGGATTTTCAATATGGCAAAAAAAGCCGAGTTGCTAGAAAAAGCAGCAGAATTAAAACTAGAAGTTAGCGAGAAGAATACTATCGCTGAAATTGAAGCAGCCATCGCTGGAGTAGAGAAGCATGAAGTGCGAGAAGCTCATGTGGCTAAAGCTGGTAAGCGCAGTCAAAAATCTCTTGACGAAGCTGAGGCAAAGGCAGAAAAAGAGGCTCGCAAGGAAGCTGGTGACACCACTCCACAATTAGAAGACGCTGAGGCGACCGTTAAAAAAGGCCCAAAGCCAATTACTCGTCCACGCCTGGAGCGCCGTGGCAAGAAGTATCAAGAAATGGCTAAGAAAATTGACAAAAACAAGCTTTACGATTTGAGTGAAGCATTGAAATTAGCTACTGAGTCAAGCCCTGTCAAGTTTGACGCATCAATCGAAGTTCATGTTCGCCTTGGTGTTGATCCACGCCAAGCTGATCAGAATATTCGTGCTACCGTTGCTTTGCCACACGGTACCGGTAAAGATGTTCGTGTAGCCGTTTTTGCTCCAGAAAGTGAGCATGCAGCTGCCAAGAAAGCTGGCGCTGATGTTATTGGTGATGAGGAATTCTTGAAACAGCTTGATAAAGAAGAGTTAAACTTTGATATTCTAGTCGCAACACCACAGTATATGCCAAAGCTTGGTAAATATGCCCGTTTACTTGGACCACGTGGTTTAATGCCAAATCCAAAATCTGGCACCGTTGCTAATGATGTCGCTAAGGCAGTCTCTGAGGCTAAGGCTGGTAAAGTTGAATACCGTGTTGATAAGCAAGCAATCGTTCATTTAGGTATCGGCAAAGTGTCGTTTGGCGCTGACAAGCTGTCAGAAAATGCACAAGCCTTCTTCAAGAGTCTTAACGCTCAGAAACCATCAAGTCTGAAGGGTGTTTATGTGAAATCAATCGCTATCACCACCACTATGGGACCAAGCATTAAGGTTGAAAATAATCTGTAGAATAATTAAATTCACAATAATAGCTCCGCTGTCGAGGCGGAGTTATTATTATTGTTATGATAGGCTTACCTGATGAATTCTTTCAAATCTTGAATCGTAAAACTGCGTTTTTTACCAGCGATTGTCAAGCCAGTCAAATTATAATTTCCTGAGCGATCGATCAAAGCAATGGCAGTACCACCAGAGAGGGGATAATATCTTCCGTCACGCCCATGGTATGCGAATACCACTATACGATCGCCTTTCTTAATAGATGGAGCGCCCTCCATCTCATAGCTAACCCCGTCCACTACACCACCCATAAGTGCAATAGTAACCTCTTTCACACCAGCCTTACCTTTCATAAGATTGATAATCCGTATCTTGTAGTCAGTGTGTACGTCAGGTGGTACACTTTCATCGGATACATCACGAACCGATCGTACTGCACCATTATCTATCACCACCGCTTCTGCAATCAGCGAAATATCTTCCGCTCTCATCATCACGCCTACCATCTCTTCTACAGAATAATAAATCGAGTGGAAAGTTGATATATTGACTGTTCTCGTTGACACGTTTACTTGATTATTAGATTTGTAATAAGACACCAAGCAAAGCGAGATTGTTAACACGGTCAAAGATACTACAACTAGAAAAAATAACATTTTCTTATTGTAAGATTTATTGCGGGTTAGTGCTAACGGTCTTTTCATATAGCCCCTTCTATTTGATTAAGCTATTATCTATAATAAACATTCTATCTCTCAATATTATATACGTCAATCATCTTACATGATACGAAAACGCTTGTTTTTCGTTGTCATTTGTGCTACAATGATCACTGACATTACCAAAGACAGTGTGCGACCGAAGGGAACTGAGGTATAAAAATGCCGCCGAGGGATGAAACTAACAGTTTTATTGAACGTCTTTGGTAATGCGAGAATCAAAGACGTTTTTTGATTCTCCATTACCGCACCTTAACAAATTGGCACTAAAGAATGAAAACCAATCAAAGAAAGGAATTTTATGGCAATTTCACGCGATAAAAAACAAACTTTGGTTGCTGAACTCACAGAACTATTACAGAACGCCAAAGGCACGGCTTTCGCTAAATACGAGGGCCTGTCTGTAGCCGAATTGCAAGAATTGCGTAAATCGGCTCGTGAAGCTGGTGTAGTTATTAAAGTAGTTAAAAACCGTTTGGTACGTGTGGCATTAGCGGGTATTGATACCTACAAGGATACTGAAACTGCCGGGCTGAGCGGTCAATTAATCTACGCTATCAGCGCAGATGATGAAGTTATGCCAGCTAAGATACTAGACGAATTCGCCAAATCTCATCCAGCACTGCAATTAGCTGGTGGCTTCTCAGGCGAAGGTCTAGCAATTAACGAAGCTGATATTAAGGCACTAGCAGGTCTACCAAGCAAAGATCAACTCATCGCTGAGGTGGTGGCACAACTGCTTTCACCAGTTCACGATACTGTGGGCGCACTTGGTGGCAACTTGCACGGTCTTTTGGATGGCATCGAGGCCAAGGCAACTGCTTAAGTTTAGCAATCATAAATTGATAATAATTTTTTATTAAAGGAGAATATCATGGCTGATATCAAAAAATTGGCTGAAGAACTGACAAAGTTGACAGTTCTAGAAGTTAACGAACTAAAAAAACACTTGAAAGATGAATACGGCATTGAGCCAGCTGCCGCTGCTGTAGCAGTTGCTGGTCCAGCTGCTGGTGGCGCTGCTGATGCAGCTGACGAAAAAACTGAGTTCACTGTTACTTTGAAAGATGCAGGCGCTCAGAAAGTTGCAGTTATCAAGGCTGTCAAAGAAATCACCGGCCTAGGCTTGGGTGAAGCAAAAGCTATCGTTGACGGCGCTCCAGCACCAGTCAAGGAAAAAGTTTCTAAAGATGAAGCAGAAGCTGCTAAGAAAACTTTGGAAGAAGCCGGCGCTAGCGTTGAGTTAAGCTAATTTTCATTCTAATCACTTTCACCAGAAATTAAGTTTCCAGTGAAATAAAATCAGCCAATTTGTCATAGGTTTTTATAAAAATCACCACTTGAATCTCGGGTGGTGATTTTGTTTTGTTGATATCCAACAACCTCCAGCTTATACCACGCCAGGCTAAATAAAATCAAGCGTAAAATTTACCACGTTTTTGCCAAACTATCTTATACAGCTGTGGAAAATTACTAAAATACTTACGATAATTTACTAGTTACCTCTTGCTTGAGTGATTTTTTTGTGGTATATATAAAACAGTAATAATCAAAAATAGACAAGGAATGCGAGAACTATGTCTGACTTACCAGAGAAACAAGTTAAACGTCTACGGGCGTTGATCCAAGAGGCAGAAACTAATTTAGCAGCAGCTAAAGAATTGTTGATTAGTGTTGTAGGTGATGAAGAGGCAACTGTCACGCCACGTAGCAACACTGATGATATGACCGGAAAAGTAATTGAGGGTGTTTTTGATGGGCAAATGATGCTTGGACCAGATGGCAAAAATTATCCGATTCCTGCCAATTACGCTTCAAAATCAAAATTAGTTGAAGGCGATTTGATGAAACTAACTATCGCTGAAGACGGCGGATTTATCTATAAGCAAATCGGTCCAGTACCACGCCGTCAAGTAATCGGTACATTGGTGCAACACGACGGCGTATATTACGTTGAAGCAGGTGGCCGCGAATATCGCATCTTACTCGCCAGTGTAACTTATTTCCGCATCAATGTTGGTGACCAAGTAACCATTATCGTACCAGAAGACAACCCAGACGCCACCTGGGCAGCTGTTGAAGCGGCACTGTAAGCAAAAACTTTCGCTTTTGAAGCCGTCCGTACGTGCGGGCGGTTTTTGGTATAATTATAGTCATGTCAAACAACGCTTTGCTCATTTACTCCAGTTTTGACGCTGACGGTCAGCCGTTTGTTGATTATCAAGTTGGCGATGAGATTCGGCGGCAGAAATTATTCGAAGAGGACGTGTCGCTCGAGTTTGATTTTTCGACCAAACATTGCACGGGCTGGGTGGATTTTGAAAAGCACTGCAGCCAGGTTTGCCCAGATCATGCTACGGTTGATGATAAGTATGAGAACTGCCTGAAGTGTCGCAATCGGACTGGGTTCAATCCAGCATTTTACAACGCTGATTCGGTGTCGGCGCAGCAGGAGAAAATTAACCAAACGCCGCATTTTCTTTACGTGGCATATTTTGCACCGGGAGTAGTTAAGGTTGGTATTTCCCAGGAGGCGCGCGGTCTCAGACGGTTGCTGGAGCAGGGGACGCGGCTGGCACTGAAACTGGAGACGTTTCCTTCGGCGCTGATCGCTCGGCAGTACGAGGCGAAGATCGCGGCGTTGGATGGCATATTGGAGACGGTCGCCGCCAGCAAAAAACTGGGGCTGATCAAACAGCCGCTGGACAGTGCGGCGGCAGAGAAAACTTTGACAGACACGCTGGCGCCCATTCAACAGAAACTGGGCGTCGAGTTCCCAAATCGCGAGCTAATCATGTGCGAAAATTATTTTCAGACTAATGGGCGCAACCTCAGTAATATCATCGATATGACCGGTCGCAAAACCATGGTCGGTACTGTCGCTAGCGTCGTCGGCTCAATCGTCATCACCGAATACGACGGGCAATTGCTGGCGTACAACCTGAAGAAATACATCGGCTACCGAGCGCAGGCACTTGACGGAGCTGTTGATATCGAACTGCCAACAACTCAATTGGCGCTGTTTTGACGGATATTATGGTATAATATACAAAAATACGGAGTTGACGATGCGTAAAAATGACACAAGGACTGGGCGATCCAAAAGAATTTTGATATATGGCGACTCGAACGTCTGGGGTGATAACTTTGTCGGGTCGCGAATTCGCCATAGCGACCGCTGGGTCAACCGCCTGGCTCGGGCGCTCAGGGGCAAAGCACACATCATCGCTGACGGCGTATGTGGTCGTGTGGCGGGGGGCTTTTGCGCCGATAAACCGCATAAAAATGGTAAAAGTGCTTTTGCAGCAGTGTTGCAACAAGCTGGCACAATCGACATCGTCATCATCGCTCTGGGAACAAATGATTTACAGCAGAAATACCAGAGAACCTCTCAGCACATCATCGACGACCTGTTGGCGTACCAAAAACTTGCGCCCAAAGCAGATATCATCTACCTCTTGCCGCCGCCATTTTCAACTGGCGAGGATTCTGGTCCAGAGTTCACCGAACAATCAGAAGCTATACGACAAGAGATCTTGCGAAATAAGGAGACACTCGGTGAATACATTGAGCTGCCGTTCATACCACTGTCTGATGGTATTCACTTTTCAACAAAAGGACATCGCTTAGTGGCGTGCGTTGTTAAGCAAGCTTTGAAAGCAAGGCAGGCATGAACGAGGGGAAGAAACCACTCTTAGAAACCATAGGTAGAGAAATGTCCATTACTACTCATGGCTTTGACGACATGCCAGAAGGCCCAAATATATTCGTAGCAAATCATGCCTGTATGCGCGATATCTTCGCCATACCTGCGAGTTTGCCTGGCGGCTGTTATGTCGTCATCAGTTCACGGCTGGCATATAAAATAGTTCTGTAGATTCAGCAGTGCGGCGATTGGTTATAGAAAATGCGCTTCATACGATACCACTGGAGGTGCATGGCGGCAAAGAATATCTGGCTGTCGGACTTAAAATGGCGAGGCAAGCATTGCTCGACGGACGCTCGCTGCTTATTTTTCCAGAGGGCGCATACACGGGCGATGCTCAAGTCACCAAAGGTCGAACGGGCGCATCACGGATTTCATTTGACGCAGCCGCAGGGGGGGGTGAAAGCCAACTTATTGCCCGTCGGCATCAGGTATGAGCCGTGGCCAACCGATCTGGACAATTATCTCCCTCAAGACGAAAAGATTCAGATTACACTGTGCGATCCCGTTGACTACACCAAAGCATATCAAACATACACTTCTTCGGAAGATTATGAAACACGTCGCCAGGCACTCCGTGCGCCGATAGATATGGCGATGCGCGCTATCGCCGCGGCCACAAAATTACCGTATGTTGATAAGCCAATAGAGCTATGGCCAAGAAAAACAATGATCCTGGAGAGCGGTCAAGAAGTGCCCATCAAGCGCGAAAGCTAAATGGCTTACTTATTTTTCGCTTTGCGCTATAATACAATAGTAATGAGTCAAGCACTGTACCGCAAATATCGCAGTCGTAGCTTGGATGAGGTGTTGGGGCAGGACCATGTGACCAACATTTTGCGCCGAGCGTTGGAGCAGGGGAAAATCGCCCATGCCTATTTACTGACAGGCCCACGTGGCGTCGGTAAAACCAGCGTGGCGCGAATTTTAGCGTATGAAATCAACAAGTTGCCTTACAATGAAGACTCTACGCATCTTGATATTATTGAAATCGATGCCGCCAGTAACAATGGCGTGGATGATATCCGTAATCTACGTGAGAAATCTCAAGTAGCACCCGTTTCTGCCATCAAGAAAGTCTATATTATTGATGAGGTGCATATGTTATCAAAACAGGCGTTCAATGCACTACTGAAGACTTTGGAAGAACCGCCAGAGCATGTGGTGTTTATTTTAGCAACTACTGACGTTGATAGACTACCGGCAACTATTATCAGCCGAGTGCAACAATTTTATTTCCACCCAATTTCAACTAACGTCATCGCCAAGCAATTGAGCCGAATCGCTGAGTTAGAAGGCTTTAAAATCGAGCCAGATGCCGCCAAGCTCATCGCTGAACATTCTCACGGTGGGTTTCGGGATGCAATTAGCTTACTAGATCAATTGTCTCCACTGGCCGCCAAAGAATCATTAACAACTGAGAAAATCGCCTCACACTTAGGGCTAAGCAATGAAAATGTTTTAGATGAATTATTGACAGCACGATCAGTGAACGACGCCGTCAAATCATTGGATATTTTACATAAACTAGAGACTGATGGTATAGATCCAGTTGTTCTAACTCGGCAATTATTGCAATTAATCCGACAGCGTTTGCCAAAGCAACCAGAATTAGTTAAACTGATTTCTCAATTGATTGAGGTGACAAATCATCCGCACCCTGATCTGAAACTACTAACTATTTTTGCTAGTCAAAATCATCCGATTGAGAGCGCAAGCCAGAAAGCCACACCTACGCCAACAAAACCTAAGTCGAGTATCTCGCCCAAGGATAATTTAGACGTACAGGTCAAAGAACCCTCGATCCAAAAAGATGAGTCAGTAGAAAAATCTAAGCCAACAGATAAACCATCACAAAAATCAACCTCAAATAATAAAAATAGAAAACCTGCTGATTTTGATTGGCAAGAATTTCTCCATCAAGCCAATACGGTCCTTGACGCTGGACGTTATGCTCAAATTTCCAAATGTGATTATAGCTTTGATGGCGAAAACCTTATTCTTTACGCTGGCACAAAATTTGCTGCCACAAAACTCAATGACAACAAATCTAGGCCGCAATTGATTGAAATCGCTCAGAAAATCACCAACCATGAGATAACTTTCACTGTCAAGCCAGATAAAAAGCCCCCAGAAGATTCTCAATTAGCAGAAATTGCCGCAATGATGGGTGGTGGGGAAGAAATAAAATTGGAGGATATTTCATGAGTACGACTGACAAGACGACACAGGCAACAGGGAATCTACCGCCACAAAATTTAGACGCCGAAAAAAGCTTGCTCGGTGCAATTCTGATCGAGGAAGAAGTTTTAGCGGATGCTACTGAAATCGTTCGACCAGCTGATTTCTATGATAAAAATCACGGTCTAATCTTTGCTAGTATGCTCAGGTTATTTGAAAAGCATAAACCAGTCGATCTTTTAACCTTGACTGAAGAGTTGCAAAAAAAAGGCGAGCTGGAAGTGATCGGTGGTTCGGCCTATCTAACCGATCTGACCAATTATGTCCCGACCGCCGCTCACGCCGAAGCTTACGCTGAGATGGTAGCCCAAAAAGCAGTGCGCCGTCGCTTGATTAAAGCTAGCGCTGACATTACCGAACTTGGCTATGACGAGTCAACCACCACGCAAGAACTACTAGAAAAAGCCGAAGCTGAACTGTTTAGCGTCTCTGATCAATCCCTCAAGCAAGATTTAATCAGTATAGAAAATATCTTGGCGGATAGTTTTGATCGAATTGAAGAATTACATAAAAATAAGGGTAGCTTACGTGGTATTCGAACTGGTTATCGTGACCTTGATAATATAACCGCCGGCTTACAGCGTAGTGACTTGATTATTCTAGCAGCTCGACCAGCCATGGGTAAAACGACGCTGGTTACCAACTTAGCTTACAACGTCGCAACGATTGAGAAAAAACCAGTGCTATTTTTCAGCCTAGAGATGAGTAAAGAACAGCTAATCGATCGTATGTTGGCGGACGCTTCGGGTGTGGACAGTTGGAATATTCGCACTGGCAATTTGTCTGATGATGATTTTGCTAAATTGTCAGAAGCCATGGGCGAAATGTCCGAGGCGCCGATTTTTATCGACGACACCCCGGGATTGTCAGTACTGGAGATGCGCACCAAAGCACGCCGGGCCGCTCATGAAAATCCGCTTGGGTTAATCGTGGTTGACTACTTACAGCTAATGCAGGCAACCGGCAATCATAACGGTAATCGTGTTCAAGAAGTGTCAGAAATCTCACGTGGCTTAAAATTGATCGCTCGTGAATTAAATGTGCCACTAATCGCCCTGTCACAGCTTAGCCGTTCTGTTGAAAGTCGCACACCACCAATTCCACAGTTAGCCGATTTGCGAGAATCCGGCTCTATTGAGCAGGACGCTGACTTGGTCGCCTTTATCTATCGTCCAGGCTACTACGAACCTGACAACCCTGACGTCCAAAATATCACCGACTTAATCATCGCTAAGCACCGTAACGGCCCAGTTGGTAAAGTCCAACTTTACTTCCACCCAGAAAGACTCCGCTTTATGTCTCTCGACCGTAAACACGAATAATGCTATACTGAATAACAGTGAAAAAAAGATTTATCACCGATTTATTTTTATACAAATGGCGTTATCTAATCGGCTATAGTTTGCTGGTCATACTTTATTTTATCGGCATCGTTACAGCAGCACTTTATGCGCCAGGTGGACTGTCTCAAGCCGAAATCGACACCATCGCTGTGACTAATTCTATTAATTTTGACCTGAACGGCTTATCAATTGCTAATCTACCTTTTCATCTCTTACAATTATTATTTTTTAAGCTATTTGGCGTCAGCCTAATCACCATCAAAGCTCCCACTATCTTACTGTCAATTATCACTGGGTTAGCCCTGTTTTTCCTTTTACGTCGCTGGTTCAAGCCAAATGTTTCCGTTTTATCAATGATCATTATGGTTGCTACCAGCCAGTTCCTCTTCATCGGTCAAAACGCCACCGTTGAGATTCTTTATATCACTTACACCACCTTAACGCTACTATTCGCCACTCTCGTTATTCAACACGCCAAATTCAGCCAATTGTGGCGCATAGCCCTGGCATTAACAGTTATATTCAGTCTCTTTACGCCATATTTTTGGTATATCAATCTAGGACTATTAGCGATCGCCATCGCTCATCCGCACCCAAGACACTTCATTTTCTCCAGAAAATACCATATCCAATGGCTACCAGCCACCTGTGTGGCGGTAGTTTTTGTAGCAATGATAGCTTATCTCTGCATTAAATCGCCTCAACTATTACAGGATTTACTAGGTATAAACTCACTTAACTTTAATTTATTAGAAAACTTGCGCGCCATTTTCTATCTTTATTTCAACATCAATCCTTATATTGTCAATGGACACATCACTCCAGTAATGGATTTCTCCGTCATTTTTCTAATTATCTTCGGACTACTTAAAACCTTACAGCATTTTTATCTGGCTCGCTCGTTTATGGTCTGGTCATGGCTACTACTTATATTGCCATTAATTATTCTTCAACCGCAACTCTCAGCTTTGTTGATAATTCCATGCTTCATTTTATTGGCAATCGGCATTGAATCACTACTCAGCGAATGGTATGGTTTATTCCCTAGAAACCCTTATGCTCGAATTACTGGTCTAGTGCTGATTTCATCATTAGTGCTGGTATTAACCGTCGGTGGTCTAACCAAATACGTCAATAGCTATAGAAATTACCCTATAGCCGTTAATGAATTCAGCCAAGATTTGATGGTGTTTGCCAAAGAAGTCGCTGGCAATAATAACAGAATCGCCATTTTAGTAGACAGTAAAGAGCAACCACTTTACCAAGCCTTAGCTCAACACAGCCTACCTCAATTAACCGTCAAAACAATTTACTCACCAGAGGAAAAAACTTCACCAATTTACGTCAGCCTTGCCGCCAAATCAGCATTACCAAAAAATCATAAAATGCAATTAACAAAAATCATCGTTAATGATCGCAGTCAAAATAGTGATCGCTTCTATCTGTACAAATAGTCAAAAATACGCTACAATTAACAGAGTTAATCTAAGGAGGGAACATGGCGTTTGACCAAGTAAAAATGCTGAATCAGTTACGTAAGGCGCAAAAACAATTAGCTAAAGAAATTATTGAAGTTGAGGCCGGTGATGGAGCGGTTATTGTACAGGTGACTGGCGAATTGAAAATAAAATCTGTCAAAATTGATCCAGAAATGGTTGATTTAGATAATATTGAGCAACTTGAACACTGGATTCAAATTGCAGTGCGTGATGGCTTAGCGAAAGCTCAAGAAGTCGCCACAGAAACCATGAAGCCACTGATGGGTGGTTTGGGAAATCTGCCATTCTAAATTATGTCTGATATATTACCAAAGGCGCTATCGTCTTTAATAGAGGACTTTGGGTGTTTGCCAGGAGTAGGCCCGCGCACGGCTGAACGCTATTCTTATGCAGTATTACGGCGAGACGCTAAATCTGCTAATCAATTAGCAAAATCATTAAGCGAGTTGCATAAGAAAGTGAAAACTTGCCCAATTACTTTTGCTTTAATTGATGCTGACGATGAAGTTTCACCTCTTTATGCCGATACTTCACGTGATCACCGTTTAATCTGCGTGGTTGAAGAACCGTTAGATATCGTCGCCTTAGAGCGCACTGGTCAATTTTCTGGCACTTATCACGTATTAGGCGGGGTTATTTCACCAATTGATGGGATTGGCCCAGAACAGTTGCATATCCCAGAGTTGATTGAACGTATTAAAAAAGACGATGTCAGGGAAGTGATTATCGCCACTAATGCCTCTGTTGAAGGTGAATCTACTTCTTTATTTTTACAGCGTTTTATTCAAGAGGCTGGTATTAAAATCACCGTCTCACGTCTGGCGAGAGGTATCCCAGTCGGTGTTGATTTGGAATACGCTGATCAAATCACTTTAACGCATGCCTTAGAGGGCAGGCGAACCTTATAATCGTCACCCACCATTTTATCAGCAAAATAAATACCCACTCGCTAAAGTGGGTATTTTTGCCTGAAACTTGATCGCTTCAGAAGTCTTATTCGAGAGCGGTCAAATCTCCTATAGTCGTCGGCGACTAGCAACGTAAGCTAAGCTCGTACCAATCATTGTCGCCAAGCCAATTCCACCGATCATCACGTCCGTTGTACCAGTATGCGGCAATTGGGCTGGCGTAACTGGGGTAGCTGGTGGAGTAACTGGGGTCTCCTTACAGAGCTCAGAGTCCTTATCAGCGTGCAGATTACCATCAAACTTGTCTTTGCTAATTTGAATAATCTTCTTAGTCTTAATCTCACAGACGATTATTTTCTTTGGTTGGACAACTTCTATATCTGCGTCATCGCAATCATCATTATCATTTGGCTTATTTGGATTTACTTCTGGCGCATTGACACAAGCCGTATTCTTGATTTTGCCAGCTTTATAGGTTGGCACCTTGGCTTTAATTGTAAAGTCCATAGATTGACCAATTTTCAGTTCTGGAATTGTATAGCTCCAAGCACCGTCCTTAATATCGCCGTGGCTAGCACTAATGAAAGTTACACCTGCTGGTTGTTTATCTGTCACCAAAACTTTTTTCAAATCCACCTGACCAGTGTTCTTGACACGAATCTGATAGGTAAATTCAGTATCCAATTCAACCAATTTATACTCTACGCTATCAACTTTTTTATCAATATCAACTGCTGGGACTTTTGGCTCTTCTTTAGGATTCACCACAACAGTGGTCTGACAATTGGTACTGGTTTTCGAAACCGCACCACCAGCATTACCATTGACTGTTACAGATACCTTATAGGTTCCTGGATTTGCATATGTATAATCGAGAGTTGCCGCAGTTGTTGTTTTCTTCTGGCCGTTACCTAAATCGTAGGTATAGTCCTTGATACTTGCGCCATCCTTGGTGGTAGCAGTCACGTTAAATCGGAAGGTATTTCGTGAGAAAGCTTTAACACTCAAAGCATCACAAGTCAAAGAAGGGTTCTTTGGTGGTGTTGGTGGAGGAGTTGGATTATATGTCCAAACTGGATTACCACAAGATTTGATCACACCAGCGATAAACTTACCACTATTATCAAACCAAGCATAAATCTCCTCATTATCACTCAATACTGTGCCATGCCTATTAACAAAGCTATGACTGACTGGATACTGGTAATACATTGTACCACCGTATTGAACCATACCCTCTGGCGCATACTGTAATGTACCAGCTTTTGCCTGAAAAGTACGAGCAGCCGTACCAACCACCCGACCATCAACCACGATACGACCATGTCGGTCAACCGTACCAGTCTTTGGCCAAGTGTTATATATCATATTATCAGTGATTCCCGCATGATTATAAGCACCTTTAACGTTAGCTCGGCCATAAGCTTCACGTACGCTATAAATATTATAGGTACCGCAGGCCACCACATTGAAATTGCTACATTGCGCCGCTTGTGTAGTGATTGTCCACCAACCACCACCAACAATAGCGGCAATCACCACTACTGAAGCGATAATTTTGCTAATTTTATTCATAAAAACTCCTTTTTTGCCCAACTCTCACCAGGGCTTATACTTCAATGTTATCACAAATTTTCTTTTTTGTCAATAATATTTATCAAAATGTACTGATTATGCTTAAAAATTAGTCAATCAGCGCTATTCACCCCTGATTTATATCTGTTATAATTAGCTATATGTTAGAAAAAGTTATCAACGCCATCAATCAAGCGCAAAAAATCGTAGTCATCCAAGCTGAAAACCCAGACGGTGACAGTTTAGGCTCAGCTTTAGCTCTGGAAGAGGTATTGGGCGATCTCGGTAAAGAAGTCAGCTTGTATTGTCCCGTCAATATCCCTAAATATCTGCATTATATTAACGGCTGGGACAGAGTAGAAATAGATTTTAATAATCATGCGGATTTGGCAATTATCGTTGATACCACCGCAGAATTACTGCTCGGTAAAGCACTTGAAGCACCGGGAGTGCGCCATTTTCTGGAAACTCATCCCACTGTCGTGATTGACCATCATGCCACTGAATCGACTTTAACTTTTGACAATATTTTATTAACCAAACCCGCTGTCGCTACTGGTGAGGTTTTATTTGACTTGTTTCGTACTGCCAATTGGACAATTAACCGTCAAGCCGCAGAGAACCTTTTAATAACCATCATGTCAGACAGCCTGGGACTAACCACACCCAACACCACCGCCCGAAGTTTCTTTATATCTGGTGAGTTGACTGAGCTGGGCGCTTCTAATGCTGAGATTGAGGATCGACGCCGTGAATTTATGAAAAAATCACCTGAGATTTTGGCATATAAAGCTAAGTTGATCGAACGGATTGAATATTTATTGGATGGAAAATTAGCCTTAGTACACGTACCATTTGAGGAAATTCAAGAATATAGCGATGCTTATAATCCAGGTGCGCTAATCGGTGATGAATTGCGGTTAGTGGAAGGCGTAGAACTTTCTGCAGTGTTGAAAACTTATCCTGACGGCAAAGTAACCGCCCGGATACGCTCCAATTCGCCAATTGCTGAGACTGTGGCAGGCTATTTTGGCGGTGGCGGTCACAAATATGCGTCTGGGTTTCGGATCTATGAAAATTATGACGCTGTGGTGCGGGAGTTGGTTGAAGCAACCAATAAAGTGATTACTGAGTACCAAGCTAGCTCTATTATTTAATGAAAAGAATTGACTTTTCACTCTATTAGTGATATATATATATCAGCTTTTGCTCAAAGTTTGGAAAAGGGCAGAAGTCGCCCTTTAGCTTTGAGCAAGATTCTCTCAGAAAGGGGAGGAAAATGATTTTTTCGATTTATCTCTTGGCCACAATAGGGCCAATAGCCCTATATATTCCCATCGC
>CAUUZR010000002.1:0-47930 GCA_963549685.1 uncultured Candidatus Saccharibacteria bacterium
TGCGCCAATCACCAAAGCAAATTTTAGCAAAATTAAGTTAGGAGTTATCATGTCAATACTTACGTTACGCGACATCATCTATTCATACGCTGACGGCACTAGCAATGTGCTGAACGGCATCAATTATCAATTTGAAAAGGGCAAGTTCTACGCCATCGTCGGTAGTTCTGGCGCCGGTAAATCGACGCTGCTCGGGCTACTAGCGGGACTGGACACGCCGACTGGCGGGCAGATTTTGTTCGACGACGAAGACATTGCCGAGCAGGGTTATTCGCATCATCGCAAGCACAATATCTCGCTGGTGTTTCAGAACTATAACCTAATTGACTATCTGACGCCGCTGGAAAACTTGAAATTGGTTAATTCCAAGGCCACCAACGAAACGTTGCACACCATGGGTCTGGACGACGATCACATTCACCGCAACGTCATGAAACTGTCTGGCGGTCAGCAACAGCGCGTGGCGATTGGGCGAGCACTGGTGTCCTCCGCACCTATTATCTTGGCGGACGAGCCGACCGGCAACCTGGACGAAACCACCGCCGCCGACATCATCGACATCCTGCGCCGGGCTGCTCATGAAAATGACAAATGCGTCATCGTCGTCACCCACAGCAAGCAGCTGGCCAAACAAGCGGATGTAGTATTGACATTGAAGGATAAGAAGCTGAAGGGCTGATATAATATTGGTATTGAGTTCATGTTAATATGATACAATCAAAGCATGAACAAGAAGCAAACCATCATCTCTACCATTATAATTGCAGTATTGTTGGCTGTGGCGGCGTGGTTTACGTTGCCACGACCTGCGGAAAAACAGCAATCGTCTGTCAGTAGTGCTGCAAAATTTAAGGCAGATTATGCTGGTGTGGCCGACGATAATCGCTTTGTGGTATCAACACCAGACGAAGTGTTGGCGAAATTTGAATCAGGTGATGGTTTGGTTTTTCTTGGCTTTAAGGAATGTCCATGGTGTCAAAAATTAGCGCCAATCGTTGATGAAGCAGCCAAGGCTGAAAACCTTGACAAAATTTATTACCTTGATATTCGATCAGCTCGTGAAAATAACGACGAAACTTACCAAAAAATTGTCGCCAAATTGAAAGATTATTTGCGCAAAGATGAGAATGGCAATCCTCGCGTCTACGTGCCGGATGTGACGGCGGTACGCGGTGGTCAGGTGGTTGGACACTTCCTACAGGAAACCACAGCTGGTGGCGAAAAAGCTACACCAGATACGTTTTGGACTGAGGAGCGTCGCGCTAGTGCGGTCCAACAGTTACGAGAGATGATTCGTCAACTAAGTGCCACTTAAAATCTTCCGCTCGTAAAATGATGATCGCTTGGTTAGTTCATGGTTGAGGGCGTTAACGTCGCCAAACTTTTCTAGTAAAGTTTTCTGATCTGAATATAGATTAACGCCTAGTCCCATTCGGTCGCCATCAACTTTAACACCCAAAGCTGCTAAGGTGGTTGGATAGATGTCAAATGAAGTAAATTGCCGATTTTTAGTGCGTTTGGTGGTGGACGCAGAATTGATAAAGGCATTATAAATAGTTCGGGTATAATTGTCTCCAGCAATTTTTTCATCATAATATGACGTTTGCATACCGAGGTGATCGCCAGTGATAATAATGGTGGTATTTTCGTAAAATGGTTGCTGTTGAACCCAAGCTATAAATTCGCCAACCATCTTTGAGGAACAAGCATGCACATTATCATACTTGGCGGCAAATTTTTGTTCACAGGTTTCGTCCAGCCAGCCGTCAGTGAAGTGAGAATCAACAGTTAGCATTTGCAGATTAAATGGTTGGTCGAGCTTGGATAATCTAGTGGCTTCCTCACGAGCAAATTCAAATAATTTCTTATCTTCATAGCCCCACCAGACTTTATAATCTTTGGGAATTTTGTTGTTTTGATATGCCCAATTGAGGTCTAATAATTTATAATCGCCGTGTTGCTTAAGTAATTTATCACGCCCGCCGAATGCGGAGTCTGAGCCCATAACAAAGGATTGATTGTAGCCTTCTTTTTTAAGAATTTCGCCCAAGGTGTAGGCGCCTGGTAAAAACCTGTTGAACTCGCCCATGGAGTTACGGTCACGATTACCAAATAGGCCACCATCTTTCAGGGGGACGCCAGCTGAAGTTGAAGTTAATCCAGCAACTGTCCAAGCTGTGCCATGAACGCCTTGTGCGCCACCCAACCCAGAATTATTATGGGAAAATGAAGTGTTATTTAGAGCAATTTTTTCTAGTTCGGGAATAATCTCAACTTGACTCATGCCACCATGAGCTTTGATGGCTACGGTATTTTCCATCGATTCCAAGTAAATATATATCAGATTGCGTTTTTTCTCCGGGAAGGTGAGTTTAACGCTATGTGGATCGACATAATGATCTTCGTAAAGAGTTGACGATTGAGACAAGGCATGTAAATACTTTGGTACACTAAAACTTTGTAATAATAATCCAATGGAAAAAACAAATACTAAAAATCCGTAGAGGAAACGGTATCGTAGTTTTAAGTTGTGGCTTTTTATTTGTCGTTCTTGGTTGAATTTGCCGAGTATGACGTTCGCTAGCCTGCGGAGACTGCGACCGGTCGAGTTGAGAATTGGCGCTAATAGGACTATTGATAGCAATAGGGCTAGAGGTAGATTGCTAATTACTGCTTGCCAGAAGCTGTCGGATTGGCCACCAGCTAGACCGTTGCTAAAATAAAATAATATTTCATCAATTTGTGCGTCTCTAAAATGTGTCGATTTATAACGGGTCGCTATTAAAAACACACCGGACAACAAGATGAAAATAACGATAATTACCCAAGTCACCTTTTTTCGCATAAATATATTATAACAGATTGTAAAAATAGGGATTAACATAAGCCTTAAAAATAGTTATAATGAGGTTATGAAGCAGAAACGGCTTTTTGGAGTCAGTTGGTGGATCGGTCTGGGACTGTTTATAGCGCTGATTGGCTGGATGTTTGTTGATATTATGCAGCGTGAGGGTGGTTTTGGCCGAGATGTTGATGTGCTGGTGATGGGTACTAATGCTGGTTTTAAGCCGTTTGAGTACAAGCAGGGTGACGAAATAGTTGGGTTTGATGTGGACTTGGCGCGGGAAATTGCTCGTAGTATGAATAAGGAATTGAAAATCGAGGATATGTCGTTTGATGGTTTGTTGCCGGCGCTTGATTCTGGTCAGGTTGATATTGTGGTGGCGGGTATGTCGGTAACACCAGACCGTGCTAAAAATGCACTGTTTTCCGACCCTTATTATGCAGCGGCACAGCGAATGATTGTTAAAAAAGGCAGTTCAATTCGCAACAAGTATCAGCTTGAGGGTAAGCGAATTGGTGTGCAGTTGGGAACAACTGGTGACAACTTAGCTTCAAAAATTACTGGTGCTAAAATTTCGCAATTTCCAACGGCGCCGAGCGTTTTAACTGAGCTAAGGGCGGGCGGTGTTGATGTGGCGATTCTGGACGATGCGCCAGCGGCACAATATACGGCAGGTTTTGCGGAACTTGAGATTTTACCAGGAGAACTTTCCAGTGAAAATTATGCGATTGCTATCAAAAAGGGCAACAATAGCTTGCTTGACAAAATCAATCGAGTTATTGCCGCCATGAAGCAGGATGGTCGTTATGACAATCTCATCAGTAAACATTTTGGCGAAGCAGCACTTGAGGCTATGAAAAAGCGGGAGGCTAGTGAATGAACTTTTTTGAAGTAATCTTGGGTGACGGGCGCTGGCTGTACCTCTGGCATGGCTTGGAAGTAACACTGGTGCTGACAGTATTATCACTATTGATTGGCGTGGCAATTGGTTTGGTATTGGCGCTGATGCGTACCTCGACCTTCCAACCTCTCAAACGCCTCAAAGGCACTAAGTTTGATCGCCTACATACTTGGAATCCGCTGGCGTGGCTGGGCAAAATTTACGTTGATATTATTCGTGGTACGCCGCTGCTGGTTCAACTGCTCATTATGTATTATGTGGTATTTGGCTCTTATCAATTTATGCCAAAGATTTTAGTGGCGGCGATTGCGTTTGGTATCAATGCTGGGGCGTACATCTGCGAGATTATTCGTGGTGGTATTGAGAGTATTGATAAAGGCCAGATGGAGGCGGCTCGTTCATTGGGTTTGAGTCGTTGGCAAGCGATGCGTTTGGTGATTTTACCGCAGGCGTTCAAGCACTCGTTACCAGCGCTGATTAGCGAGTTTATTGCTTTACTAAAGGAGACTTCGGTGGTGGGCTGGATTGGATTGAACGATATTATGCGCGGCGCTGATAACATTCGTTTTCAGACGGCTACTGCCTTTCAATCGCTGTTTGCAGCAGCGTTGATGTATTTGATTTTGACTGCCATTTTCACTCGGGTAATGGCGCGAGTAGAACGAAAGTTGAGGGATAGTGATGAATAAACCAGTGATGATTAGTATCAAAAATCTCAAGAAAAGCTTTGGTAAAAACGTGGTGCTACGTGATATTGATGCCGAGATATATGAGGGCGAAGTTGTGGTAGTGGTTGGTTCCAGCGGTTCGGGCAAATCGACGTTCCTCCGCTGCTTGAATTTGTTGGAAGAGCCGACGGCTGGGCGTATTATTATTGATAGCCAAGAGTTAACGTCAGGAAAAACAGATCTTAATCATCTCAGACAGACAGTTGGTATGGTGTTTCAATCGTTTAATTTATTCCCGCATATGAGTGTTATCGATAATATCAAGTTAGCGCCTAAAAAATTACGTAAACTTAGCGATCGTGCGGCTACTAAACTTGCTAAAAAACTGCTTGAGGACGTTGGTCTAGTCGACCGTGCAGCTGCGTTTCCGTCTCAGCTTTCTGGTGGTCAAAAACAGCGTGTTGCTATCGCCCGCGCGCTGGCGATGGAGCCAAAAATTATGCTATTTGACGAGCCAACTAGCGCCCTTGACCCAGAAATGATTGGCGAAGTGTTAGATGTGATTCGTCAGGTGGCTGCTCAGGGTATGACTATGGTTATTGTGACGCACGAAATGAAATTCGCCTGCGAAGTCGGTACTCGCATGCTATTTCTCGACAAGGGCCGGATTATTGAAGATGGTACACCAGAGCAGGTGATGACACGGCCGAAAACCGAACGTGCTAAAAAATTCTTCGCCAAATAAGTATTATTACAATTCGCTCAAAATTTGTGTCTCGGTTGAGTTGTTAATTAACCAATCCAGGTCAACTTCCGTCAGGTAACTCGGTAAAATCCGCGTGGTTTTCGGATCAACAAAGCCGCACTCTGCTACCTCTTTCACGCCATGTGAAGTTTGCTCCAGGTCAATGTGTTGGTAATCTTGCCAATTGGTAATGAGGAAGAAAAATTCCAACTGTTCATTCGGGCCATGCGCTGATTGTTCGCCTGATTCGGCGAATTGTTGTATAAATAACAACTTGCCGATTTTTGGTTTGACACCCGTTTCTTCAACCATTTCTCGGCGTAGACCGTCTAGTAAGCTTTCGCCCATTTCCAAGCCACCGCCTGGCGTACACCAAAAATTACGCCCTTTGCTGTTATTTGCAGTCAATTTTTGACAAAAAATTTCGCCCTTGTTGTTGATAATAATTCCGCGTACGTTAACTCGCCGCTGCATGTGACCTCCTTTACTTTTATAATTGCCAGAGGTTCTAATTGGTGAACGTGCGCTTCAAATAATTCTCATGGTCGGGGTGACTGGATTTGAACCAGCGACCTCACCGTCCCGAACGGTGCGCGCTACCAAGCTGCGCCACACCCCGACGCTAAAAACAGTATAAGCCTGATGGGCGATTTTGTCTAATTAGTTATAGGAGTATACTAAGTAGTAGTGACAACTGACCAACTCCTCACCAAACATCCCATCATCTCCGACCAAGTTGACGTCAAAGAACTTGGAGTTTTACTGCGAGAATTGGAAAAGGTGTTGCAAAGCGGTGTGATCGGCAATGTTGTGGAATTTGGTTGTTACGTCGGCACAACCAGTTTATTTATCCGACGACTGCTGGACGCTTATGATTTTACTGGTGAATTTCATGTTTACGATTCGTTTGCTGGCCTGCCAGAAAAAACCCAAGCCGATAGCAGCGCTGCGGGCGAGCAATTCAAAGCGGGCGAATTGTTGGCGACACGTAAAACCTTCATCCATAATTTCAAAAAGGCTGGCCTGAAGCCGCCGATTATTCATAAAGGCTGGTTTGCTGAGGTTACTCCCGATGATGTGCCGGAAGATATTATATTTGCGTTTTTTGATGGTGATTTTTATGAGTCAATCGCTGACTCGTTCCGTGCGTGTGACGGCAAGTTTCATGAAAAGGCGACGATTGTGGTTGATGACTATTCCAATGAAGCTTTACCTGGCGCTCAGAAAGCAGTACAAGAATGGTTAAAGCAGTCTCGGTATAGTATCGTGTCAGAAAAATCCTTGGGAATTATTCGCATAAAACCTTGACATTAAATAGTTTAGTATCTAAAATGTTTAGAGAATGAAATTTTTTAATCACGATAAAACTTTGACTTTGCGACAACAGCAGACAGAAGCAGTCTTGCGAGATTTATTTAAAATTAAGCAACAAATTTCTCAAGCTCATCGTCAAGTGGGACAACGGTTTAATTTAACTCCAGTACACTGGCATGTTTTAATGCTAATAGCTGAGGGTGAAGTAACAAACATGGGTCAGATATCAGAAAGCTTGTGTGTTTCTAGGAGCGCAGTTACGCAAATTGTAGACATTTTGGTTGATGAAGGTTTGGTTGAGCGTCAGCCAGATCAAGATGATCGTCGGATAATTAATTTAAAACTGACCAAAAAAAGCCATAAACTATCCCAAGACTTTCATCGTTATGTTGCCGAGGCGTTTGTTAAGTTGTTTGCTTCGCTAAGTGATAAAGAACTATCAACATATGCAGAATTAACTAATAAAATCATCAATCGTACACAAGGAAAAGCCGAATGAAATATATCATAAGACTGTTAAAAAAATACTGGTGGCAATTATTACTACTGGTGGCTACCACTTATGGGTCAGTGCTGGCCAATTTGAGCTTGCCAGACTATATGGCTAACATCGTCAACAAGGGAATTGTTGGGCAGAACATGTCACTAATTTGGGGTGATGGCTGGAAAATGCTATTGGTGACTGCCGCTGGTGGGCTGTGTGTGGTGGTAGCATCGTTTTTGGCGGCACGAATCGCTACTGGTGTGGCACGCATGTTGCGAGATCAAGTATTTGAGCGTATTGAAAATTTTGCGTTGGCGGATTTCCATATGTTTTCAACCGCTTCATTAATTACTCGGTCGACCAACGACATTCAGCAGATTCAAACGACAAGCATTATGCTACTACGGATCGCTTTAATGGCACCGCTGATGGCGATTGGTGGTTTGCAAAAAGCTTTGATGAATGCATCGAGCCTTAGTTGGATTATTGCACTGGCGGTGAGTGTTTTGCTAGTAGTTATCGTGACGTTGTTTATATTGGCAGTTCCACGTTTTAGTAAATTGCAAAAATTGATCGATAAACTTAACTTAGTGGCAAGAGAAAATCTGATAGGGTTACGTGTGGTAAGAGCTTTCCATACTGAGGCGGTTGAGCAACGGAAGTTTGAGAATGTTAATCAGCCTTTGACTCGTCTTAATCTAGTGGTGAATCGGTTAATGATGGTGACGGAGCCAGTGATGACGCTAGTGATGAGTGTTTCAACGGTAGCCGTGATTTGGTTCGGTGCGGTAGCGATTAGTAGTGGTGATTTAGAAATTGGTAATATGCTAGCCTTTATGCAATATGCCATGCAGGTTATCATATCTTTCCTTATGATCTCTATGGTGTTTATTATGGCGCCACGAGCAGCCGTTTCAATTAAGCGGGTGAGTGAAGTATTAAATATTCAGCCATCAATTGGCGACCCTAAGCAGGCAAAACCTCTATCACAGAATGGTGCAGGTAGGATTGAATTTAAAGATGTGACTTTTAGCTATCCGGACGCTGATTTACCAGTTTTGAGTGGTATTAGTTTTACCGCCGAGCCGGGACAGACCACAGCGTTTATTGGCAGTACTGGCAGCGGCAAGTCTACTCTAATTAATCTTATTCCTCGGTTTTATGATGTGTCAGCTGGACAGATTCTGTTGGATGGAGTAGATGTTCGTGACTTAAAGTTGACAGATTTATACAGTCAAATTGGTTATGTACCACAAAAAGGCGTGTTGTTTAGTGGCAGTATTAAGAGTAATGTAGCTTATGGCAACAGCCAAGCCAGTAAAGAAGTCATTCAGCGAGCCATCAAGGTTGCTCAAGCAGGCGAATTTGTCTCCAAACTGGACGACGGTCTAGAAAGTGGCGTGGCTCAGGGTGGCAGTAATGTTTCGGGTGGTCAGCGACAACGCTTGTCAATTGCTCGAGCCTTAGCGGTTCAGCCGAATGTTTATATTTTTGACGACTCATTTTCAGCGTTGGATTTCAAAACTGATGCATGGCTTCGTAAAGAACTTCGCAATGAGACTAAAGGTAAAACGGTATTAATTGTTGGGCAGCGCATCAATACGATTGCTGATGCTGATAAAATTATCGTGCTTGATGAAGGAAAAATTGTTGGTCAAGGTTGCCATAATGAGTTAATGAAGAGCTGTGAAGTTTACCGTGAAATTGCCACTTCCCAGCTAAGCGACAAAGAATTAAAAGCTATGAGTCAGTCGCCAACCAAATCATCAAAAGGTGTCAGAAAGGAGGCTGAAAATGACTAAACAATCGATCAAAAAACGTCCAGTAGCGCAACGTCACGGTGGTCCTATGGGCGGGGGTGGCACTGGTGAAAAGGCGAAGGATTTCAAAGGCACCATCAAGCGCATGACTCGCTACTTAGCAAAATTTCGCTGGCAGTTATTGATCGTTTTGATTTTCGCTGTCGCCAGTACGGTTTTTGCGATTGTTAGTCCAAAGATTTTAGGAAGCGCCACCAATCAAATAGTGGAAGATTATGTGGCGATGAAAATGTATGGGCCAAATTATCAATTTCATTTTGATATTGTTGGTCAAATAGCACTGCTATTGATTGGGTTGTATATTTTAAGTGCAGTGTTTCGTTATATTCAAGCTTGGATTATGACCGAGATTACCCAAAAAATTACTTATCAACTGCGTCGTGATATTTCGATTAAAATCAATAAATTACCACTGAAGTATTTTGATAAGCAAACGTACGGTGAAGTGTTAAGTCGGGTCACTAATGATGTGGATACGATTAGTCAGACCTTTAATCAAAGCCTGTCACAAATCGTTACTTCAGTGGTCATGTTGGTGGGGATTTTAGCAATGATGCTTTCGATTAGCTGGTTGATGACGTTGGTGGCGCTGCTGGTGTTGCCATTATCGGCGGGGTTGATTGTGATGATTACTAAAAAATCGCAAAAACAATTTGTGCGTCAACAAAATCAACTCGGTGAACTAAACGGTCATATTGAGGAGATGTATGCTGGTCATCAAGTGATGCGAGTATTTAATGGTCAAAAGAGGTCGCTTGCTAAGTTTCGGCGTATCAATAACAAGCTATACGAAAGCGCTTGGAAATCGCAGTTTCTGTCAGGTTTAATGTTTCCAGTGATAACTTTTGTGGGTAATTTGGGCTATGTTGGTGTGGCAATTGTGGGTGGCTGGCTAGCGATTGAAGGTCGGGTGAAAATCGGTGATATTCAGGCATTTATTCAATATATGCAACAATTTAATCAACCAATTGCTCAAACAGCTAATATTGCCAATGTCTTACAATCGACAGCAGCGGCTGCCGAGCGTGTTTTTGAGTTTCTGGATGAACCTAACGAGGTGGGTGACAATAAAAATCCAGTACAGCTTGATAAGATTAAAGGTGAAGTTGAGTTTCGTGATGTAGTTTTTGGCTATGATAAAAATAAGCCGATTATTAAGGGATTATCGGCGCATATCAAACCTGGTCAGCGAGTGGCTATTGTTGGTCCGACTGGGGCTGGTAAAACCACGCTGGTTAATTTATTAATGCGATTTTATGATATTGACAAGGGTCAGATTTTGATTGATGGTGTTGACATTGCCGAAATGAAGCGTAGTGACGTGCGACAAATGTTTGGTATGGTATTGCAAGATACATGGCTATTTAATGGTACTATTCGAGAGAATTTGTTATACGGCAATCCAAAAGCTAGCGAGGAAGAAATGATCCAAACCGCCAAAGAAGCACATGTTGATCATTTTGTACGGTCGCTACCGGGTGGTTATGATATGGTGCTAGATGAGGAGGCTACAAATATTTCTCAAGGTGAGAAACAGTTGCTCACAATTGCTCGGGCAATGATTGCCCAGACGCCAATGTTAATCTTAGACGAAGCTACCAGCTCGGTCGATACTCGCACCGAAGTGCTTATCCAAAAAGCCATGGACAAATTAATGCAGGGTAAAACCAGCTTTGTTATCGCCCATCGTTTAAGTACGATTCGTGACGCTGATTTAATTTTGGTGGTCAAAGACGGTAATATCATCGAGCAAGGTAAGCATGACGAACTACTGAAGCAAAACGGCTTTTACGCTGAGCTTTATAATAGTCAGTTTGCTGAGTGATTGGGCGAGTGTTGATTATAAAAATATAAATTCTACACTGTAATCATGAAAAGAATGATTACCGTTGCTGCTGTGCAGATGGAAATTGCGCCGCTGGATACTGGACGCAATTTGGCAAAAATAGAAAAGCTTGTTGGCAAGTTATGCAATCAACAGCCAGTCGACCTAGTGGTTCTGCCAGAAGACGTGCTGACTGGGCCGATTCCGTATAATTTAGAATACGCCTTGAGCGAATCGTCTGGCGAAGTTATGCGTCTATGCCAAATAGCGCGTGAAAAGCAACTTTATCTGGCTGCTGGTTCGTTCATCTGTAAAGATGGTAACAATTACTACAATACAGCGCTATTGATTGATCCGTCTGGAGAGATACAACTTCGGTATCGGAAAAATCATTTATGGATTCCCGAACGTCGATATTTGGTGCCAGGGAATGAAGCCATGGTTGTTGATACTCCGATTGGTAAAATTGGTCTGGCAATCTGTTGGGATTTAGCTTTTCCAGAGTTATTCCGTTCAATGATTAAGCAGGGCGCGGAAGTTATTTGCATTCCATCATATTGGTCAACTGGGGGTAATAAGCCAGCGCACGCTGAAATCAAGGCTTCAAAAATGATGATAGATACGCTTTGTCTGGCAAGAGCGTTAGAAAATGAATGTTTAATAATTTATGCCAATGGCGCAGGAAAGGCTAAATATTATGTGCACGGTAAGATATATCCAGAAAACCAGGTTGGACATTCACAGATTTGCGCGCCATTTTATGGTACAGTCGCCAAAATGAACAATAATAAAGAGGGCTATATCATCTACACCTACGATCGTCAGATTGCTGAGCAGGCAGAGGCGGTCAACCAACTTTGCGCCGATATAATGTAGATATTGCATTCTATCTTGGGTATGTTATATTGTTAAGTATAACCATAATAAAAAGGGGGATTTAGGGTGGATCAGCCAATTCATATAACATCAGAAATCGGTAAATTAAAAACAGTTATCTTGCACCGTCCAGGTGAGGAGTTAGAAAACTTGACGCCAGACTATCTGACGGATTTGTTGTTTGATGACATCCCATATCTAAAAGTCGCTCAGCAAGAGCATGACGCCTTTGCTGAGGTACTGCGATCACGTGGTGTTGAGGTTCTGTATCTGGATCAGCTAGTCACAGAAGCATTACACTCTGATGATCTACGAGAGAAGTTTGTAGATGAAATGCTAGCTTACTCCAAGCAGAATAACCGTCGTGTCACAGGTGTCTTGAGGTCGTTCTTGCTTGACTTACCAACACACGCTATGGTGCGCAAAATTATGGCAGGTGTCCGCAAGGATGAGATTACCTTGCCGCCAGAACACCATCAGCAATTACACGACATGCTTGAAAAAGATCATTATCCATTCTATCTTGATCCGATGCCAAATCTATATTTCACACGTGACCCAGCTGCTGCTATCGGTCAGGGTTTGACTATCAATAAAATGCACTGGCCAGCTCGCCGTCGTGAATCATTGTTTATGCGCTATATCATTGACCATCATCCACGATTTGTTGGCAAAAACGTGCCAGTTTGGTATGATCGTCATGAAAAATTCTCGATAGAGGGTGGTGATGAGCTTGTGCTGAGTCGTGACACCATGGCGATTGGTATTTCTGAGCGTACTACTGCTGAAGCGATAGAAAAAATGGCAACAAAACTATTTGCTGGTTCGAATTTTAAGAAAGTTATCGCCATGGAGATTCCAAAATCTCACGCCTTTATGCACCTTGATACGGTGTTTACTATGATCGATCGTGATAAGTTTACTATTCATCCAGAAATTCGTGATAACGGCGGTAAAATAAACTGTTTTATTTTGGAAAAAGTTGAAGGACAACCATACCCATTAATTACTCGAGAGACTGATCTTGAACATGTTCTGCGAGTAGCTTTAGGTCTACCAAAAGTTACCCTGATTGAGTGTGGCGGTGGAGATCGAATTGCGGCTGCCCGTGAACAGTGGAATGATGGATCAAACACTTTGGCTATTGCACCAGGCGTTGTCGTTACCTATGATCGTAACTATGTAACTAATCAAAGACTTCGTGAGCAAGGTATTGAGGTGATTGAAGTTGCAGGAGCTGAACTTGGTCGTGGTCGTGGCGGCCCTCGCTGTATGAGTATGCCAATCGTCAGGGAGGACGTGTAACATGGCGTTGAGTTTGAAAGGACGCTCCTTATTAACCTTAAGCGATTATACGGCTGGTGAAATTCGTTTGTTGCTTGACACCGCTCGGGAATATAAACGCCTTAAATATGCTGGTATTCCTCATAAAATTCATGAGGGAAAAAATGTAGCATTACTATTTGAGAAAACCTCCACCCGTACTCGTTGTGCTTTTACTGTCGCCGCCAATGATTTGGGGGTTGCACCAGAATATCTTGGCAAAGACGATATTCAGTTGGGCAAAAAGGAAACCGTTGAGGATACTGCCAAGGTCTTAGGGCGCATGTTTGACGGTATCGAGTTTCGTGGTTTTGACCATGGAACGGTTGAAGAATTGGCTCGTCATGCTGGAGTTCCAGTTTGGAATGGCCTGACTGACAAATTCCACCCAACGCAAATTTTGGCTGATTTTATGACTATTGAAGAGTATGTCGGCAAGCTTAAGGGTGCAAAGTTGGTGTTTGTTGGTGACGGTCGCAATAATATGGCTAACTCTTTGATGATTGGCTCAGCTATTATGGGACTAGATTTTCGAATTTTGGCACCACGTGAGCTTCATCCGGAGCAGGCGCTGATTGATAAGGCACGCTATTTGGCGCATACCAGCCAAGCTCGGATTACTATCACAGACAATTTTGAAGAAGCTCTGCGTGATGCTGACGTTATTTACACTGACGTTTGGGTGTCAATGGGTGAAGAGGATAAGTTTGCAGAACGTATCAATCAACTGCGCAACTTCCAAGTTAATCGTCATATGATTGATTTGACTAATAATCCTAGCGTAAAATTCATGCATTGTTTGCCAGCGTTCCATGATGCATTGACGATTACTGGTAAAAAAGTTCACGAAGATTTCGGATTAGAATCAATGGAAGTGACTGATGAGGTGTTCCGCTCGCCACACTCAGTCGTGTTTGATCAGGCGGAAAATCGTATGCATACAATCAAAGCGGTGATGGCTTTGACGTTGTAGGAATAATATGGGGTTAAGGAGGCCTCGACAAAAATGGTAGAAAAAATCAAAAAAGTAAAGAAGAAGCTCAGGTCGCCTTCAGCGTTCACTGTCCTCTTCGTGATTATCGCCCTGATAGCAGCGATGACTTGGATTATTCCATCTGGTACTTATGAAACTAAACCAGATCCGAATGATAGTGAAAAAACAGTTCGCATCGCTGGCACATATAAACAAACAGAAAAAGTCACTACTGAAACGGCTGAAGATGGCACAGAAACCACTGTCGACACTCGGCAGGGCTTGTGGGACGCAGCTCTAGCACCGATCAAGGGTATGAGCGAAAAGCTTGATGTGATTGTTTTCGTGATGATTCTTGGTGGTTTTTTGGGCGTAGTCATGAAAACTGGTGCGTTGGATGCAACTTTAGGTGCTTTGCTACGTAAAATGCAAGGTAAGGAAAAGTGGCTCATTCCAATTTTAATGACCTTCTTTGCAATTGGCGGTACCACATATGGTATGCAAGAAGAAACTGTGGCGTTTTACGCACTAATCGTGCCGATTATGATCGCTGCTGGCTATAACGCCATGACTGCAGTGATGGTGATTGTGCTAGGTGCAGGCTCTGGTGTGCTTGCTTCAACCATCAATCCTTTCTCAACTGGTATTGCAGCCAATGCCGCTGACGTGCCTTTGGGTAATATTCTTGGCGTGCAGAGTGTACTTTTCGTCTTGACTCTATTGGCAGCGATTATCTTCACTATGCGCTACGCTTCCAAGGTTAAGGCTGGTAAATATAAAAATGATGTACGATACAAGCCAGTAACTACTGAGCTTGATATGTCAAATGTGCCAAAGTTTACTGGTCGTCGTAAGGCGGTGATGGCTATATTTGGCTTAACCTTTTTGATCATGGTTATTTCATTGATTCCATGGGAAGATTTCAATATCAAATTATTTAGTAATATTCACGAATGGCTTGCTAATATCCCAGTTGTGAGTGCGATATTTGGTGTTGGACATAGTGCGGCACTAGGTCTTTGGTACTTTAATGAAATTTCTACTCTATTCTTAATCTCAACTCTTGTGATTGCCGCAATTTATTACAAGCAGTTCAAAGAAGAGGAAGTGTTTGTTCCAGATACATTTATTAAGGGTACTGCAGATATCTTGCCTGTTGCTTTGATTATCGCCGTAGCAGCTGGTGTTGGTGTGGTTATGCAGAATGGCGCCATCCAAGACACAATTATTAGTTGGGGTGAATCCGGTTTGAAGGGTGCTGGTAGCTTGGTCGGTATTTTGGCTTATCTATTCTATCTACCAATGAGCTTCGTTATTCCATCTTCATCTGGTTTGGCGGCAGCGACTATGCCAGTCTTGGCTCCAGTGGCAAACCTAGTTGGCTCAAGCAAAGAGATCATTGTTGTGGCGTTTGCGGCAGCATCAGGTCTGTTGAATATGATGGCGCCAACGATCGCTTCATTGATGGGTGGTTTAGCATTGGCTGGTGTGTCATACCGCGCTTGGCTGAAGCGTTCAATGCCGATCATGGTGGTATTCGCTGTAATTAGCCTTGCGGTCATATTCGTTTACGGAATGGTTGTGTAGTGAATAGTCAGCGTACAATTGTTGTTGCGCTCGGAGGTAACGCCCTGCAAAAGCAGGGCGAAGCCTCATCTGAGTCTCAGCAACGGGTGGCTGATGCAACCGTCAGACAGCTGTTGCCGTTAATTCAAGCTGGTCATAACGTGGCAATTGTCCACGGTAACGGCCCGCAGGTTGGCAATATTGTTCTACACGAAGAAGCAATTAACACCTCAGATACCCCAAGCTTACCACTTGAAGACTCTGGCGCTATGAGCCAGGGGTTAATTGGCTTCTGGTTACAGCAGGCGTTTCATGATGCTTTTGCTTTGGAGAAGATGAATAATCATGCGGTGAGTATTATTACTCAAACCGTAGTTGATGCAAATGATCCAGCATTTGCCAATCCGACGAAGCCGATTGGTCCTTTCTATTCAGAAGAGGGGGCAAAAAGCGTAGCCTCAGAACGTGGTTATACTGTCAAAGAAGATGCTGGGCGTGGTTGGCGCCGGGTGGTTGCTTCACCGAAACCGCAAACCATCGTTGAAGCAGACGTTATTAAAGCGTTGGTTTATGCTGGCGTGGTGGTAGTGTCTACTGGCGGTGGTGGTATTCCAGTTCTAAAAGACGAAACAGGTCAATTGAAAGGCGTGGCGGCGGTGATTGATAAAGATTTTGGTGCCGCAAAATTAGCTGACTTGCTAGGTGCAGATACTTTATTAATTCTGACATCAGTTGATGCAGCCAAAATCAATTTTGGCAAGCCAGAAGAGCTAGCTTTAGGTGAGGTTTCACCTGATGAGTTACAAAAACACATTGACGATGGTCAGTTTGCTGCTGGCTCAATGCTACCAAAGACCCAAGCAGCCTTACAGTTTCTTGCTGGAGGAATAAATCGCACAGCAATTATAACTTCATTAGAAAAAACTGCCGACGCTATCAACGGCACTGCTGGTACTATTATCAAAAATTAATAGAATGTAAAGATTCAGACACTGCTCGTCCTCAGGGCAGTGTTTTTATTTGAAAAAAAAGTAAAAATGGATTAGAATAAGCAGTATGAGGTATGGTTACTTCTCTTATAGGAGGGTTATCAATGCGATATTGATGGCATTATTGGCCATTCTATGTTTGATGTTTATCATTAAAAATCCACTTTATGCAGCAGAAGATGGCACTTGGGCGAATGCAAATAGTGTGGAACAAACTTATGTCGGTGCCGGGTGGGACGCCGGAGTATGGTTAGCTTCGCCAGGAACTCCATATCGTAGCACTCGGGTAAATGCACCATATGGTGCAACGTGGATTCCCGTTGAAATAAGAGGATCGTGGTACACAAGAGGTAGTGGATATACGGAAACGATGACATATAATTTATACTCTTCTGATCCTAGAGTGGCAAATATTAGTTCTGGTGATTTTAGTCGAGGAGTGGCTTCAAACCCGTGGGGTTCTGGGGTATTTGTATATAATCCATACGGGTATAAGACGGCACAATTGAAGGTTGGTGACGCCTGTCAGGGTAAGACAGGACAAACTGTCACTATGATTGTTGGGTTGACAAACACCTTTAGATATAAAAAGTATGGAGTTTGGCAATCAGGGCAGCCTTCAACTGACCACACAGAAGTTTACGTCAGTTGTTTAGCTCCTCCTTGGCGAGTTACCGGAAGTTCGTGGGTTACCAAATCTTATGATCCTAATCACCCTAATTACGGGACGGGTTGGGCTCATTCTCCTAGTACAATAGAAGCAAAACCTGGCGATACAATTGACTGGTGGCATAGTCTTTTCGTACACGATGCAGATATGAATGAAGCAATTAGAAATGGTATTCAGCAGGATATATACAGTTTAGAAACTGGGGAGTCACTTGCGAAAGGTTCTAGTCCAGAATATAACGGCGCTTGGAGGTTTTCAGCTAACTTTAAAGGGAAGAAATCAAATGACTGGAAAACTTGGGCGTGGTATAGAGGTTATAATGCGGCTAACTATAATAATACTTGGTTAGAAACAATTTATGGCAAGTCGACCGTTGAGCAGGTCAGGGGTGAAGTCGATAAGTTTATGTATACCAGAAAGATCAAGCACGATGATGTGGGTAAAAAAATTTGCCAGAGAGTCTATTGGAGTAAATCTAGCCCTAGTTATTCTGGAGGATACCTATATTCTGGTTATGCCTGCGTTGCGGTGCCACACAAATACAACTTAACACCTTCATTAAGTGTTAGCCAAAAAACTATCGACGCTGGCGAAAATAAGATTGCTGGTATAAATGCTAGTTTTAGTCATGACGGGTCAATTACAAAGACTAAGAATAATGACAAGTACTATACTGTTGTAAAATATAAAGTCCCAAAAGGACAAAATCTGGTTTTGCCAGCCAGGGAGGGTATTGTTACTTGGAGTGGCAACTGGCCTTGTGAAGCCATAAAAAAGATCAACGGGTCTGTTGATTGTCAGGGTGATCTTGTAAAAACCAAACATACAGGTGAGTTGCAGTTGAATCAATCAGTGACGATGCTTAATAATCACACTGATGATGTATTATCTTCAAATTTGCAACTTGGTGACAAGATTTGTTACGTCGCCATGGTTAGTGCTTATAATCAAAATGCTGATTATCACACGTTTAAAACTAGTCAAGCTCAGTGTGTAACTGTTGGTAAAACCCCTAAGGTTCAGGTGTGGGGTGGCGACGTGAAGACTGAAAAAGACGTGAAGACTTCAAAATCTGTTATAAAAGATGTCGTATCGTCTGTATCTGAAAAGGACATTAAGAAAGCAGTCGCTCAATCATCTAAGCACTGGATTTTTGGCAAAGGTGCACATATTGATTTTCAGGGTGAAACAGTAGTCTCTGCGCAGGCTAAGAATGATGTATCCCCTAATATTGAGGGTAATGAAGGCATAACCGTGGCTACTGATAATCTTGGTAATGTTAAGTTCTTCACTGATGGTAAAAACATTTATGATAAAAACGGTAATATCAAAGTGAGTGGATTGAACGGTAAAGCTACTACCACGCAGGCTGCTGCCAGTTTTCCGATAAAAAACAATAAATATGTTATAGTTACATCTTCTGCAGCCTCAGAAGATAATAAACTTGGTAAACTGGAGTATACAGTAGTTGATGTTAGTGGAGGAGGCGTAACAGTTGTTGGTTTGAAGAATCAACAGTTTGGCAATAAGTCAGGTGAGGTGATTGGCGAGTCGTTAACTATCGCACGCAATCAAGACGACACTGGATATTGGGTGGTTGTAAATTTTCCAGGCACAAATAGGATGGGCGCAATTGCGGTGCCGTATGAATGGGATGGTAACAACGGGAAAGCGTTTAGTTATGTTGAATCCTCCTTGGGCGAAGTTGCTGGCATCGCTTCTGGTCACATAGGTGCTCCTGGTTTCGGGTCTATCAATTTTAATAATGATCAAAATAAGGCTGTCATATCCGCTAACACTCAATTGACATACAGAACTATAGTTAAAGTCGTGTCTTTTGACCGGCAAAGTGGCAAATTCACGAGTGTAATATCGGAATGGAAAGTGGATAGAGAAACGAGTTTGCACGAAAAAGGTGTGATGTATTCAGCTGATTTTTCACCTAAAGACAATTATATATATGTTTCAGTACTACATACGGCTGACAAGGGTGGTCATACTATTGCAGGTATGGTGTACCGCTATAAATTACACTCAGGCACACCAATGGAAATTGTTTCTTCCACTAAAAAGGATCCATTGCCGCACTATACTGACCATTCGCCAGAATCTTGCTGGGAAGCTTGGGGGTCGTCTAGTGGCGGTCAGATAAAGTCTGCTCCCGACGGAAAGATATATGTAGCAAACAAAAATTATAAATACATAGGGGTTATAGAATATCCCGATGCTACTGATATTAAAAAAATAGGCTGGAAACCAAAAGGGTTGGAGTTGAAAGGTAGGTGTAATTCTTATGGATTACCTCAGATGGCAGCTATTAGTAAACAACTTATTCCGCCTAGTATTACGACAAAAACCACTTCTTACGGTTCTTGGGCTGAATATGGTGTAATCGCCAAGGGTTCGGTAAGTTCGGCGTCTGGCGCAGGGCTATCATCAAGCTACGGCGGCAGAAGCATCACTAATGAAAGTTTATATAACAAACTTACCTTTGCCAACACGCCAAAATTTGGCCAATTCTCACCAACACTCACGGCGGATACATATGCTGCACCAAAGACTGGTATAGACAAGGGCAGTCTATTTGGATCGGTGGATGTTGGCGCTTTACAAAGCGGTAATTATCGGGCAGGAAATCTAACAATAAGTGGCGGAACGCTCGCTGTCGGTAGAAATGTAGTTATTGAATCAACTGGTACGGTTACAATTTCTGGTAATGTAAATTATACTGCCACTAACGATTCAAGTAAACTACCACAGCTAGTGATTAAGGCAAAAAATATTGTGATTCAGCCAAATGTTACAGAAATTAATGCTTGGTTGATAACTGATAAAGGTGGCTATGTTAGTACTTGTGGCGCTGTTGCTGATACCACAGCGTGGTTGAGCGGTATCAATCCAAATGATTGTGATAAACGATTGAAGGTTAATGGGCCAATTAAAGCGGGACGATTATTCTTGCGACGAACTTATGGTGCCCATCACGCTACAGCTGCGAAAAATGACCCAAACATGCACCCGGGAACACCCGCTGAAATCCTTAATCTAAGAGCGGATACTTATATGTGGGCTTACAATTTAGGGCGCAATGATGGTGCAATAAAAACGGCCCACCTCAAAGAGATGGCGCCGAGATATTAGAGAGCTGATTTATTCAACGCCGCCAGCTTTGAGGATAGTTTTTAAGCCTTGCTCGCCACCAGCGAATCCACTAGTAACGTAATCATTAATGATCATATAGGGTAATCCTGTGACACCGAGAGCTAGTGCTTTTTTAGTATTTTCATCAATTTCTTTTTGGTGGGTGTTGTTTTTTACACAACTTGAGAATTTATCGATATCAAGACCAGCGTTTTTGGCAGATGTAGCAAAATATTCAACAGGTAGTAGAGGAATTTCTTTAGGGGTGGCAACGTTTTTAACGCCAATACCCTTATCAAAATAGTCAGTTTTAATGCGAGGAACAATATCGTGGGTGTATTCCCAATATTTATTTTGATCAGCCGCACAAAAAGCTGCCTCAGCACCCCGTTCAGTGTTTGGCACGATATCTTTTAAGACTGCAACGATTCGATGTTCATAACGGACTTTACCAGATTTAATATAGTCGTTTTTGAATGTTTCATGGTTGGTGGCTGCCTCAACTTGTGAGCAAAATGAGCAAAAGTGATCGGTATAATCAATAAAAACATGTTTAGCATCTGGCGAGCCTTGTGACATTGCCAAATTCCAGGGTTTATTATCACCGATGTGTTGATTGGGCGGACGATTAATAACGCCGTAAACAAATAACGTCACTATGCCGGCAAGGATTATCAGTAAAACTATATTAATAAGGGCTATACCTTGTTGGTTGGTAGCGTGTTTCATTTTTTAGCCTCCTTTTCTTCTAGTTGGGTATAAACAAACGCAATTTGACCAGATTTATAAAGTGAAACAAGACTGAGAACTAATGCCAAAATCAGCACGACGTAGCTAGCGATATTAGCGGCTGTGGCAGCAGCGGCGCCTGAGAAGAATAAGGCGACAATTGGTAAAATCAATGAAGTTCCGCACGGTACACATCCCAAGCCAATAGCTGCAGCAATTGAAGCGATACCGCTAACACTGAGCTGGCGGGCCATGTTGTCATTATTACGTTTGTTGCGTCGTGATGTAAAAATTACTACAGCAAGCGACAGCCCCTGTAACACTGAAACTATCAGCAGTAATGCACCGTTTAATGTGGTGAAGCCTTGCTTGAATAATTCACCAACCATTGTACCGACTAAAATGATTTTATCAATCAATGGTAAACGAGATAAAAATAATGGCATATAAAAATTAGCATTGATGGCAAAGAAAATTATAATAGCAAAAACCAAAGAAATGCTTGCTACCAAAATTGCATAACGGGGTAACTTCATTAATTTACCGATACCACTAGCGGCGGTTTGAATAGTTTGTTTTTGGCGCTTAATGTGTTCCATATAATCATTATACAATATTCATATAATTCACGATTTTGTCTGTTTATGGCGGGTGACATTGCTAAATTTATCAAATCAATTTATACTGAAACAGTATGTGGGTGGGGTACTTTGCTAGGCGTTCAAAGATTGAGCCGTTGGAGAAAATTGTTAAGCCACGTGGTGAAACGTGGACACATATTTCTGGACGAGATTTACCGGTGACTGACATTGCAGAGCAGTTCTCGCTAAATTCAGATATTATCCGTGACATAATGGACTGTCATGAGCTTCCTCGGTTGGAAATTGACAACGGTATAAATTATTTATTTATTCGTACACCGGTTTATTCACCAGAAAATGGCAAGACCGTACCACTATTGATGGTTATGGCGCCGAACCTATTCTTGACAATTTCAGTTGACCCACACTTTAACCCGCTGAAAGTCGATCAGTTTCTGACTAACAAAGTAGATAATTTATCAATTTTTTTGCCATCGGTTATTGCGTATACCGTATACGAATTTGAGGTCAGAATTCAGCAGTTAGCGGAAAAAATAGCTAATTCTCGCAAACGTTTAGCGCAACGTGAAGTTAAAAATGCAGATTTTATTGAGTTTGTAGAAATTGAAGATAGCTTGAATGGCTATAGGGGTAGCCTTGAGGGGTTGTTGAATGTGATTAGTCAACTAGAAACGTCATCAAATAAGATACTAACCTCTTATGGCTGTGACGCTGTTAATGATATTAAATTGCATGTTGGACAGCTGTTAGTATCTATTAACTCAAATATTAGTACGATGAAAAGTATTCATAATGCCTATTCAACCATTGCTAATAACGTCCTTAATCAGCGAATGAAAACGTTAACTACTATTACCATTTTGTTGGCTATTCCAAATGTGTTCTACGGTATGTACGGCATGAATATTGTGCTACCGATTCAACACGAGCCTTGGGCGTTTATAGCGATTGTTGGCTTAACGATTTTATTAATTATACTTACATATTTAATTGCTAAGCGTAAGCAGTTGTTCTAGTCTGATACCGCCTTTGCTTGACATGAATAACCCACCTTGCTAAGATAGTTATCGTGTCTTGCGCCGAAGCATTAAATTGCTGAATAGTAATAAAGGTCGAAGCGCGTGAGGCTGCACATAAGTACAAGGAGTACAAACACATGCCAATAGCAATCAATTTTGTGTCATCACGGCGCAAAAAGATCGCAGTTGATGTGGTGCCTGCCGAATGGCAAACATATATAGCACAGTAAATTTGTGCAGTCGCTCTTCACAAAGAATAGGGACGACTATAAACAAACCCCGCTCCAAAGGCACCGGAGCGGGGTTTTGGTGTACTAGTGTTGGATTACTCTTTTGTCGGTATACCAGCCTCTTTTAGTGCTTCCTTGAGTGATTTTTCAATTGAACCGTCACTATCCATTTCAGTGGCCTTACCGTTAATATAGAAACTTGGTGTTGCTGAGACTTTTTGTTTGTGACCTAATGCCAAATCAAAATCGATCTTATTTTTCACAGCTTCTGATGCCGCATCATTTTTAAGTTTATCTACATCAAGTCCTAAACCTTGAGCATACGATTGAAATATCTTATTGCGATCTGTTGCGCTAGCACTAGACCATTCACGCTGGTTTTTAAATAGCAATTGGTGCATTTCCCAGAATTTTCCTTGCAAGCCCGCCGCCTCAGCTACAGCTGATGCTGCCCGGGCGTTGGGGTGAGAATTGGCTAGTGGAAAATTGCGGAAAATTAATAATACGTCATCTTTATATTTTTCGGCTAAGTCTTTCATTTTGGGTGAAGCTGCGCCACAGCCAGAACATTGATAGTCGGCATATTCAATCACAACAACCTTGGCGTTTTGATTGCCAAAAGTGTGATCGGCGATGTTGCCGTTGCGTTTTTCAGCGTTTATTACGCCGATAATCTTATCGTCAGTTAGGTCGTTAATATCAGCTTTTTTCTGTATTGATAACAATATCATGCCACCTAAAATTGCCACCACTATTACACTAAAAATCAGCCAAGCTTTTTTATCCATAATACCTCCAAACTTACTCTAGTCATCATAGCATAAAATACATTATAATAAAACTATGCTTTTGCTTAGTTTATCAATAATTTATGTCATCGTTTTTGGGTTATTGTTGCTGGTGCTGGGAGTTAATCCACAGATTTCCCCATATAGTAAATTTGAATTGCAACGTCAGGCAAAAAACGGCAGTGCAAAGGCTAAGTTACTACTCAAACGACACTCATTACTAGTTGATATTTTATCGTTACAACGAGTCATTGCTGCTATTTTGCTGGTGATGCTGAGTGTTTTGGCGTTAGAGCTATTTCATTGGTTATGGGGCTTTATAATCTCGCTGGTTATTGCACTAGAATCTGGTGCGCTGGCTCGGATTAGTTTGTGGCAAAAATATTCGCAAAAACTGTATGAAACTAATGAGTCACAAATTTTGGGCTTTATTGAAAAGCATCGGTTACTGTTCAAGACGATTCGCTTGACTATGCCGATACCTCATGACGCTTACAATATTGCATCAAAGGCTGAACTATTGGAGGTGGTCAAGCGGTCGGGCAACGTGTTGACGACTGATGAAAAAAAGTTGATTAGTAGCGGTCTGAGGTTTAATGATGTCTTGGTTAAGGAGGTGATGACGCCGAAAGATACGATTGAATTTGTCGAGCGTGACGAACTGCTGGGGCCACTGGTGTTGGATGATTTGTACAAAAAAGGTCATAACTGCTTTCCAGTAATTGATAGCGACATTAATCATGTGGTTGGCGTGTTGTGTATTCAAGATCTTTTAACTATCGGTGGTAAATTAAAAAGTCATAAAGTTTCGACAGTGATGGATAAAGCAGTGACCTATATTCAGGAAGATCAGAGCTTACAGCATGCTTTGGCGACGTTTTTGACAACTCGCTATCAGCTTATTATAGTCACCAATAAGCAACATGAGACGGTTGGATTATTAAGTTTAAATGATGTGATAACAACCTTATTTGGTCGTAAAATTGATAACAAATTTGATGATAGGTAAGTTGGTTTGTCAGCCGACTTACGGATTTTCTATCAAATCATGCTATAATAACAGATATGAAAAATAGAGTTTTAGCAAAAGATACTTCTTCTGAGATTGGGAAAGTGATAACAGTAGCCGGTTGGGTACATGCCCGCCGTGATCATGGTGGTTTGATTTTTATTGATTTGCGCGACCATACGGGCTTAGTGCAGTTGGTGGTTAATCCTGATCAGTCAAAGGCTTTTGCTCTGGCTGAAACTGTGCGTGATGAGTTTGTGGTGCGAGTGACTGGCTTAGTGGCTGAACGTGGTGATGGTTTGGAAAATCCAAATATTGCCAGTGGTAATGTGGAAGTGGTGGTGGATGAGTTAGAAATTCTTAATCGTGCCGAAACTTTACCAATTCAACCCTTTTCTGATAATCAAGCGAATGAAGAATTGCGTCTTAAATATCGCTTTTTGGATTTGCGCCGTGACAAAATGCAGTTAATGCTAAAAAAACGAGCTGAGATGTATCGTTTAATACACCAATATATGGACGATCGCCAATTCATTGAAGTACAAACGCCAATTCTAGCCAATTCTAGTCCTGAAGGTGCTCGTGATTTTATCATTCCATCACGTCTGCATGAAGGGAAATATTACGCCTTACCACAAGCACCCCAGCAATTTAAGCAGTTGCTGATGGTTGGAGGTGTGCCACGCTACTATCAGCTGGCAGCCTGCTTCCGGGATGAGGATCCACGAGCTGACCGTTTATATGGTGAGTTTTATCAATTAGATTTGGAAATGAGTTTTACTGAGGATAGTGAAGAAGTCCGTCAAGAAGTTGAGCCATTAATCAAGCAGCTAGTGACTGAGTTTGCTGGCAAAAAGTTACTGTCAGAGGAGATTCCACGAATTTCTTACCGGGAGGCGATGGAGAAATATGGTAGTGATAAGCCAGACTTGCGCTTTGGTATGGAGTTGATTGAATTGACTGATGTATTCGCAAACACTGAATTTGGCGTGTTCAAAAACGCTGAATGTATCAAGGCAATTTGCGTTAAAGATGGCGCCAGTCTCAGTCGTAAACAAATTGACCAATTTACGGAAATCGCCAAAAGTGAGGGGGCTGGTGGTTTGGCTTATATTATTTATGAAAACGGCGAAGCCAAAAGCCCGATTGCTAAATTTATGAGTGCTGACGAATTGTATCAAATACAGCAAAAAATGGGCGCTCAAGATGGTGATTCTATTTTCTTTGGGGCTGATGTTCGAGCGACAGTTAATAAAGTCCTGGGGCGCTTGCGCAGCGAATTTGCGAACCACTTCAAGCTAAAAGACCCAGACGTGGTTGCTTTGGCTTGGATTGTTGATTTTCCGTTCTATGAATGGGATGATCACGGCAAGAAGCTTGATTTTGGCCATAATCCGTTTGGCATGCTAAAAGGTGGCTTGACGGCGTTGGAATCTGCCCAGACTAATGAGGAAAAATTGCAAATCTTAGCTGAGCAGTTTGATATGGTGATGAATGGTTATGAAATCTGCTCCGGTGGTGTGCGCAATCATAGTCCAGAGGTGCTATATAAAGCTTTTGAGCTACTTGGATACAGCTCAGATTATGTCAACGAGAAGTTTGGTGCTATGGTCAATGCCTTCAAATATGGTACACCACCACATGCTGGCTGTGCTTTTGGGGTTGATCGAATTTTGATGGAATTGCTTAATGAAAATAATATCCGTGAAACGATTGCCTTTCCAAAGAACGGCAGTGGTGTTGACGTGATGATGGATAGCCCTGGAGCCGCTGATCCAAAGTCGCTCCGTGAATTAGGATTATAGATTTATTTTTGATGCTTCTTTTGGGTATCCTTCAAGGTATGCCAATTTTCTATGTGATTATTCTTGTTGGATCGAAAAACTTTTTTAATAACAGACACAATTAGATCTATTCCGCCTACCCAAAGTCGAGTGATGATAAACCATACAACACAAACAACTAAAAAGGCTAAAAAGTAGGCTAGCAAGTCCATATGACTAGACTACTTTCCTGAAAATCGTTTAAAGAATTCATTGAATTTTTCGAATTCTTCTGGCTGATAAACATAAGCAAGATATTTTTCATCATTTCCTGCTAAAGCTGCGAACTGCGTATACCCTGCCATCAGGCCGCCTTGATGATAAATCGTATACATTCCTGTAGAAATTTTTGCTTTTTTGATGGAATTATTATACCAACTAATACTAAAGTTTGATAATAGAGTCTTTAATTTATGCGATCTACTCAAAATAGTCTAAAATTACTCTATTGACACAAAATAAAGCTTGTGCTATAATTATAAGTAGTTAGCAACAAAACTAACCTGAATATTAAAAATAAAAACAAAAAGAAAGGAAAATATGCAGGAAGTGCAAACAGCCATCATCTTGTTGTCGATTATCACAGGGATTTTATCTGTGGTAGTTATCGTTCTCATCGGGATAATTATTGCAATTTTATTCAAACTTCGACAGCTGATTGCTAGAATTGATAATATTGCCAGTAATATTTCTGACGCAACTGAATGGTTGTCGCCTATAAAAGTTGTTAAATCAATTAAAAAGCTATTTAATAAATAAAAGGAGAAAAAATGAAAAAACTATTAACAGTTATCGGTGTCGCAGTGGCTGGTTTTACAGCTGGCATTTTGGCTGCACCAAAAAGCGGTAAAGAAACACGGGCTGACATCAAAAAACACGCTACTAAACTGAAGAAAGAGGCAGAAAATAACGCTGCCAAAGCAGCCGATGCCGCTAAAGACAGTGTGGGATCTCTTAAAACTGGCTCCAGTAAAGTTGGCGAAGTGGTAGTTGAGACCGCCAAAGAAGTTCGTGGTAACGTTGAGAAGCGTTTTTCCACTAAAAAGTAATTACCATTTGAGATAATATCAGAGACGTGAGATAATAAAACTTGTGAATAAGATTAGTTTTTGGCTCATGTCTCTTTTTATTGGGGGATTTTTGGTTATAGCTCATAATAATGCGGTAGCCCAAGAGGCTAGTGGTGACGCTGAGTCAACTGAGGTGATAGTTTCTAAAATCCAGCATAATTGTAATGACTTGAAAGCGAATCTTCGTCAAATCCACACCAATGATGCTTTAATAAGGGTTAATTCTGGTCAGATTTATAACTCAATTGCCACCAAGTTAATGGCGAGGCTAAATAGTAGATTGTCAATTAATCGACTGGACGGCGCTAGGCTAATTGATACTACTAGCAAGTTTGAAAAATTACGCACTAATTTTGCAACACAGTACAATAATTATGATAATACGATGGCTGATTTGTTACATATTGACTGTAAAAAATCACCAGCCGAATTTTATAATAAATTACAAGAAACCAGAAAATTACGGTCAGAATTGGCGGTGACAGCCAATCAATTAGCTGAATATATCGCTACTTATCGTCAGGGGGTGGTTGATCTGTCGACACAGATTAAGGGAGGATCCGGTGAATAAACTCAAGGATCTAGCCAAAAATAATTCATTCGGGTTATTTATTACCGGAGTAGTGGCCTTATCAGTTGTTTTAACCGTACTCTCGGTAGTCATTTATTATAAAACTGGTGCTTATCAATTGGATTTAAGCCGTCCCGAGTATGAATCACGGCGAGCGGAAATTGTGGAAAATGGTAAGGAGAATGACGAATTCAAAGCTCAAGGGGCAATTGATGGAAAAACCTTGCAAGAGTTCTTAAAATTATACGATAAAGAATCAAATTCTATTGTTAAAATGAAGCCATTTGTTAGCGATGTGCTGAGTGATAAAGAACTCGGTCTTGGTGAATAATTATTTTTTGATACCAATAGTTGTTGGAGTGGGTAGAGTGGCGAGCAGAACTTCTTGTTTTTCAAATTCAGCCAGCAAACGTCGTCGCATTTCAGAGGTAACCGACCATTGATCTGACGGTTGAGTCTTGCCGGCGATAATTATCTCAATTGAGCGACCAGTTATTTCGCCAACAGAAATAAATTTAGGTGGATCAAGAATTTTTCTTTTCCAAGTCTTTTCACTAGCTAATTTCTCACCAACTTTATTGATAATTTCTGTAACATTACCCACGTCAGCACTAGGGTCGAGATTAATCACAAAGCGTGACATGCTGTAGCCCATAGTTTTATTGATAACGTGTTGAATTGTGCCGTTAGGGACATAGTGGACGTTGCCGTCGCTATCACGAATAACAGTAGTGCGAGTGCCGATACGCTCAACTTTGCCAATTGCCCCTGCGATATCAACCACATCCCCCACTCGATATTGATTCTCGGCAATAATGAAAATTCCCGACAGAAAGTCTTTGACTAATGATTGAGCGCCAAAACCAAGTGCCACACCGATAATGCCGGCACTAGCAAATAGTGGTGATAGGTCAAATGAGAATAATTTATTGGCAATCATAGCTGCAATGTAAAACAACATAATTACTCGCCAAAAGCTACGTATCAGTTGTATCAGGGTTTTTTCTCGTTTTTCAACATCTTTTTTATGCCATGATCGATGTTTGGCGGCGGAGCGTAGGGAATACTGAATACTCCATTGGATAAGATATTTAACAACATAATAAACTACAACTGAGCCCAAAACAACGCTCAGGGTCTCTAATAATTTTGGTGTTTTTATCCACCCAAGGCTGTAATTATTAACAATACTATCGGTCGGTGAAGAGCCAAAGATTGATTTTATAAGCTTGTCCATTATTTATTTAGTATAATGAAGATTATGGATTTTGTCGACCCAAAAAAATTCATTATTACACGTAAGCGCAAAAAATATAAATTTGCCAAATTTCACAATGCAAAAAACTGTTTTGAGTTTAATCAATGGTCACCTCGGAGAGTTGATGTGGTGGAGGTCGGTGCTGGTAACGGTCTATTTTTAGTGGAGCTAGCAAGGCGCCATCCAGAGCAGGTGTTTGTGGCAGTTGATGTCAAGGGTGATCGCTTACAGAAGGGTGCTTATATGGCGTTGGAGCAGGGGATTGAGAATATTTTCTTCGTTCGAGCTCGAGCGGATCAAATTAACGAACTATTTATACCTAACTCGCTAAATGCTATTTGGTTGACTTTTTCTGATCCATTTCCTAAAAAACGTTCAGCTGGTCGCCGTTTGACGCATCCGCATTTTCTGAAAACTTATGCCGAGCTGCTACAACCTGATGGGTCGCTAATTATTAAACACGACAATCCCGACTTTTTCAATTGGAGTCTTGAACAGTTAGTTGCCGAAGATTGGCGTTTGAAAGAACTGACTTTTGATTTGCATGAATCAGACCTCAGTGATGACTATAAAATCCTCACCGCTTATGAGCAACGCTGGCTGGGCGAAGGCAAGGTAACGCACTGTGTGCGGGCGATACCTAACAAAACTGCAATGTAGTTTTATTTTCTAGATGTTTAATCCAAATTCAAGTAATCTTGAGGAATGCCATGCAACGCTAGTTGTTGATTCTTGAAGTCTTTTCTGTCTGTGACTTCATGATCAAGCCAAGCAGGTGTCTCAAATTCTTCAGATGCTTCCGTGCTATTAAATTCAATTTCTGCGGAAAGTAATCCTTTGAGGTCGCCATGATATTCATCCACTTCAAGTGTATTGTCGCCAAGAGCGAAGGCTAATCTTGTTTTATTTATAACATTGCCAATATGTTTCTGCAAGGCTTCGTCAAATTTTTCTGCAGTAATAACTTCTGTTACTTCGCCTCTAACAAGACCATTTTTATCGTCATCCAGTTTTGTTTTTACGGTATATTCATATGATACTTGACCATTTTTCTCTGTTTTTCTGATGCGAACCTCACGTTCATCGGTAATTTCAAGATACGCCTGGGTTATTTCACGCTCTGCTATGAGCGGTAGAGAACCTTTTATTTCCTCTAGCGAGCTGGGGTTGATTATAAATTTACGTTCGATTTCTGTTGGTAAAACTTTTTCCATACATATATATTACAATAATAGAGTAGATAAAGCAACCAGTGAGCGCACTTGCAAAAACATAAACATTATGCTATAATGAAAGTATAATGTTAAAAAACAAAAAATATTTTACTAAAAAGTCTTTCTGGATATGGATATCGCTGGTATCGTTAGCTTTAGCTTCGCCGAACGTGATGATTATTCGAATGTTTGTGGCTGGTGATGTTGATCCGTTCTTTTGGGTGTTGATGCGCTCATTGACAGTAGCTATCGTGTGTTTACCGTTATTGATCATGTGGCGTAAAAAGATAAGTAAACCAGAGATTTTGCGAGATGTGATATTTAGTGGCGCTATGATGGCAATTGCTATTATCGCCCACACCAAAGCCATTGAGCTTAGTTCGGCTAGTTATGTGGCAGTGATTGCGCTGGCTTATCCGATTTTTTTGGTAACGATTTCTGCTTGGATGTTCCGAGAACGAATCACTCGTCGAGCTTTGGCTGGAATTGGCCTTGGGGCGTTAGGTGGTGTCATGTTGGTACTGTTGCCGTTGGCGGTATCTACAGGATCAATCGGCTTTAATCTGCCAGCAACCATATTAGGGTTAGTTAATTTGGTTGGATTTACCTTAGCCACCGCTAATATGCGCCGACTTAATGAACAGAGTGTGCCGTTAGCGTTGCAGATTGGTGTTAGTAGCATCATGATGGTGTTGATGGCTGGTCTATTGATTATGGTTGGTGGTGTTCAGCCTCCTGTTAAGATGGGTCTTGATCTTTGGTTGGCGGCAATATACTCTGGTGTTGGCGTTATGCTATTGATTCGCTGGGCATCAACGGCGGCTTATTCACACATTGGTGGTGTAATGATGGGGGCGTTTAACTATGTTGAAGTGTTTCTGGCAATTTTACTACCAGTTTTCATTTTGGGAGAGAAGTTGTCACTTTCGATGGTGATTGGTGGCGTGTTGATCGTCGCTGGAGTTTATCTGCTGGGTAATCATAAAAACCCTGAGAGACTAAATAATCGCCATCAAAATTAAAGGGTGGGGCTAGCTGTTAGATTCTAACTGGTTGCGTAGCCAGCCATCAATGTTGCCAGCACCCATACATAACACTAATTTGCCATTTTTAAGTTCAGAGTGAATATTTTGCCATAAATTATCATCTAGCTCGGCGTAATGGATTTTTTCTGGATAAGATAATTGATTAGTTAATTCTTGTGGTTTTAAGACTGGTAGGCTGGGGTCTTCTCTGGTGAGATAGGTGGGAAGCCAATAGATTTTACTGGCATGAGTAAATATATCATCAGTGTATTGAGAGCGAATCTCATGCTGACGAACGTTTTGGTGTGGTTGATAGACCAAAACAACTTGGTTTGATAATTCACTAGCCATCTGTAAGGTGGCTTTAATTTCGGTTGGGTGATGTCCATAGTCGCTATATAAATTATCAGCCAGTTTTTCAAACCGACGATCAGTGCCGGGGAAATCATTAATTGCCGAACAAACCTGGTCTTCTGTGGCGATATTTAACAATTTGCAAGCTTCAACCACTAAAGTAGCATTGGCACGATTATGCTGTCCCGCTAGCTTTAAGCCTCTAATTGCCTCGTCTGGTAAAATTTTAGCGTTATTTGGTGGCAGTAGTCCGTCTTTAATGTCTTTTTGCCATAAAACCACTCGTTCACTCTGTGTCAGGAACTGATTAAAGGCTGATATGTAATCTTTTTGTGTAGGATAAGTGTCGTGGTGGTCATAATCCACGGAGGTGATTAGAGATAAATATGGCTGAAAGTGTAGAAAATTACGATCAAACTCATCACATTCATAGATAAAATACTCACTAGCAGGATCGTAGTAGCCACTTGGTGCAAAATTAACGGTTGTACCTAAGGAATAACTCACTGGAACACCCAATTGACGCAACGTCCAAACCATCATGCCAGTGGTGGTGGTTTTACCGTGAGTGCCAGCGACAGCGATTAATTTTAGATTCTGATCTTTAAGTAGCTTCAAGAGAAACTCGTCACGTTTACTAATGCGAATGCCGTGGTTTCGGGCAAACATTAATTCTGGGTGGTTATCTGGTAGGGCTGAAGAATACACCAGCCAATCAATGGGTTGTTTGGAGTGTTCTGCTTCAATTTGCGAACCGTCTTGACCCAATAACACTGGTATACCTTGCTTTTCTAAGTGTTGTGTCATGAGATTTGGGGTAATATCTGAGCCGACAACATCATAGCCTGCTTGATAAGCAATTTCTGCCAGAGGGCCAATTCCCATGCCGCCAGTTCCTGAAAAATAAACTCGCATAAACTTATTATAGCGTAAAATACTCGTAACATAACAGTTTATAAAGCATAATAATTTTGCTATAATGAAAGAAAGTATGGTGGGGTATAGTGGATAAACGGAAAACACGATGGACAATTAAACGCTTAGAGCAGGTGAAAACTTGGCAACTAGTGGTTGTTTTTGTGTTGGTGAGTTTTATCGCTGCAACTTTTTTGCGATTAAATAATGTTGGTATGCTGGAACGTCGTGAAGCGGTTTTTAATGCTGATAAAAATGGTGATATTGCTGTTTTGGAGAAGCGACTATTTGACTTGCAGAACTATGTTTCGTCACACATGAACGCTGATCCGGGTAGAATCGCTTTGGATCATAGCTATAAAAAGCTCTATAACGAGAAGCTTAAAGGATTTGAGAATTTAGCGAAAGCTAATTCTGGTAATAATGTTGTCGCAAAAGTCAGGGAAGTTTGTGATGCTAGGGCACGGGCAGGTGGTTATGGTTGGTTTACTTCGCAAGCGGATCCACGTTATGTGAATTGTATTAATGAGGAATGGTCAAAATATCCCGCTGCTCAAGAGGTTAGTTTGAAATTTGAAGCGCCAGCCACCGAACCGTATTATCATACATTTGTTTCACCTCTGTGGACGGCTGATTTTGCTGGCTGGTCGGTGTTGATAGCTATGGCAATACTACTGATAATAGTTATCCGATTAGTGGCGCTTATTGCCTTAAAAATCATCTTACGTCAACGAAATCGGCTATTTTGACTTGACAGGGGTGGCGAAGAATAGTAATCTGTAAAAGTAAATCATTAATAGGAGGTATAACCATATGGCTTACAAACATACTAACTCAAAGGGTATTCCATACTACTTGCATAAAACCGAAGTTACTTTGCGCGGTGGCAAGCCTCAAACAATTTACTTCTTTGCTAAGGTAGAGAAGAATGATAAGGGTACACCTTGCGATCTGCCAGAAGATCGTGTCGTTAAAGAAAACCCACGCAATGGTTTCTTGACAATTTCTAAGAAGAAATAAGCATAATCACTATTGCAACGCTACCTGTTTGGTGATATATTGAAATCAAACAAACAGGTGCCTAACAAACCCCCTCATAAAACGAGGGGGTTTGTTTTTTGTGGGTGAATGGTGCGGGGATTTGGTGGAATATTGACTTTTTAAGAATGGTGTGGTATAATACAAGTATGGATAGAACTCCACAATTGCCAATATACGATAATACTCCCGAAGGTCTAGCTGATCGTCGGATTGATCAGGGTGTTGGGACGTACTCTGATTATTATGGCCCAGACCCTTTGGCAGATAGAGGTACACTAGTTGAACGGAGGGTACAACCATCTCTTTCTCCTAAGCCACGAAAGAGAAAAAAAAGGCCTCTACCTAGTTACTACAGGCCGTATTGTCCACCAGAGCCAGAACTATCTCCAGAAGAGCAGAGCAAGGTAAATAGAGACGGTATCGCATTGGTGCGCGCAGCTCTGGCTAGAGCTGACGAGAGGCGAAAAAGAGAGAATCTTCGATAAGCTACTTTGGTGCTAGAGAAGTGAGGAGTTAGTTGAAAAGTCTTGATGACTGACGACTAATTTGTTCTAAAAAGAAAAAATCCCCTTCCAAAGAAGAGGGTTTTTTCTTGGTTGCGGGGGTAGGATTTGAACCTACGACCTTTTGGTTATGAGCCAAACGAGCTACCAGGCTGCTCTACCCCGCGGCGCATTACTTATCATAGCAAACAAATGTTAATTTGGCAAATTTTGAGGTTTTTGATTGCCACCAAACAGGAAATTCATCCACTGCTGAAAGTTGCTGGGCTGTTTGGTGGGGGTGGGTTGTCGGCGGGTTTTATGTTGAGAGCTATCGGTTGATGGGACGATTAACTGCTTCTCGCCAGGCAGTCCCTTGCCAAATCGTTGTCGTACCGCCATCTCTTGATATTCGTTACTTTCGTAGTATTTTGCCTCATATTCCAGTAGCGCCACCTTTAATTTTTCAATTTCAACTTGTTGTCGTTTCTGATTGACAGAGCGTTGCAATTCATAATTTTGTTGCATTGATTCAATTGATCCCCAAGCCCAGCCTAATGTAATGACGACCGCTACTGCGATAACTATGTTATTAACAGTCAGAAAATTATGTTGCAGCCGGTAAATTAGCCGCTTGATGGTTAATTTATCAATATTTATTTTCATATAACTTGTTTCAAAACGCAAAACTGGTGGGGGCGGCTGGGATCGAACCAGCGACCAACAGGTTATGAGCCCGCTGCTCTAACCGCTGAGCTACGCCCCCAATAGATCTATTATAGCGTAGAAATGAATATTAGAGAAGCTTTCCGGCGGCGATTCGGACAGCCTCTGACCATGAAGTGAAGCAATGTGGCGTCTCAGCAAGCTGTTTGGCGATGATTTTGTGGCGAATTGCTAAGGTGAGTTCAGCCGCTATGTCACTGGCATGATCAGCGATAATTGTCCCACCGATGAGGACACCTTTTTGATTACTGAGTAATTTTACCAAGCCAGTTTGAATATCTGTTATATTACTACGCGAAACTAACGAGAGGGGAACTGTGGCTGAATTGAACTTTAATCCACGTTTGATGCAGATTTTTTCATTCAAACCAATCTGGGCGATTTCAGGCTGAGTAAAAGCTACTCTTAGTCTTGGTGAGTAATTCATTTCTATCTGATTGCGCCGTAATAAATTATGGGCTGCTACTTGGCTGGTGGCTAGAACTTCATGGGTTTGCGAATTAGCGTCCAATACTGAGCCTGCGGCAAAAATATGACGCATGGAAGTTTGCAAGTGGCTGTCAACGATGATGCCTCGCTGATTATATTTCACACCAGCATTTTCCAAGCCTAAATCTGTGTTGGTAGTGCGTGAATCGGCTAGAAGTATTTCATCAATTTTCAGTGAGTGTTCTCGTCCAGATTGCAGGAAGCTGATGCGTTTTTGTAGTCCAGATTTTTGTATAGACATAATTTTGGTGTTTGTCAATATATTGATACCACGACTCTTTTTAGCGTCATTACCAATCAAGTCGCTAACTTCTTTGTCAAATTCGGACAAAATTTGGTTAGTTGATTCAATGATGTAGACTTTTGTGCCAAAACTGGAGAAAACATGAGACAATTCCAAGGCTTCAATGCTAGAGCCGATGATTAATAGGGTTTTTGGTGGACGGGTTAGTTTGAAGATGGTTTTTGGTGTAAAGTAACTAATGCTTTCTAAACCGTCAATATTGGGAACTTGCCAATCAGAGCCAGTAGCAATTAAGAATTTACGAGCCGATAAATGTCGACGATTGACAGTGATTTCGTTTGGACTTAAAAAGTGAGCATTGCCAGAAAAAGCGCTAATCCCTTGTTTTTCATAATAATATCGGTTATCACTCACACCAGTGCGTTTGATGGTGTTATGGCGCCAAGAGAGCAGGGAGGGGTAATTATAGCCAGTAGAACTGGTTCTTAAGCCGAATTTACTAGCGGTTTTGGCACTGTGGTAAATGCTGGCAACGTGAATCATGGCGCCGGTCGGAATATCGCCTGAATTGGGCGATTCTCCACCAAAAGACGCTCTTTCTATGACGGCAACTTTTTTACCGCTACTAGATAAAATGCTGGCAGCCGGTGAGCCACCTGCGCCGCTACCGATTACAATAACGTCATAATCAAAAGTTGGTTTTTGTGCCATGTTGCCTCCTATAGTAAGTTTTTGTGTTGTTCATATAAATATGCTGCGTCTGGATGAAATTGCTGGAGAATTTTACTGGCTTGTCGTCTAATGTCAGAAGAAGTTATCACTTGTTTAGTTTCGCACCAATTCATCACACCCAGGGTGACGGTTTGCGCAATTTCTTTAGCTTGACCTTCTGGTGTGCGTACGCTGAGGCAGGCGGCTACAATCGAACGGTGAAGTTTATCGGGATTAAATTCTTCTGGTGGTCGCTTGCCTCTTTTTATCACATCAACCCTAGTCGCTATAGCCATAAAGTGCCTCCGTAGCTGATCAGACCAACTACTCTATCAGCAAATAAGAAGCAGGCTAGAATAATTAAACTACTACCACTGGCAAACTGTAAGAAGCGTTTGTGTTTTTCACGCCATTTTTGTAGATCAGCGATGCTATGTCCAGTGTTGATTATGGCGTTAATAATTAGTAGCGGTAAGGCTGATAGTATGATATATAAAATAATGCCGCTAATTTGCCACCAAATATTGGGTAAGGTAATAATCGCTAAGCTGGATGCTAAAATGGGCGCAATAATGAAGATTATTTCCGCCACGACACTAATAATGCCAAGACTGAAGGCTTCGGCGGTGTTTTTAGTTGATTTACTGCGTTTGGTGAGATATTCAGCGAAATTGCGGGGTAACCAGAGTGTTGTGCCACGAGTTGGCCGATAGTAAAACGCCCAAGTAGCAATACCTAAACCAATCATCAGACCGCTGGCGATGGCGGCGGTGAATTGTTCAGTTGAGCTGACGTGACTGACAAATAGCGTTAAATAATAAGATATAGTACTGACTAATAACAGAGTGGCGATTACTACACCACCGATAAAGTTACTTGATAATCTCAGTACACGTCGACGAGAGGTTTGTTTACCAATGGAATGCCCACTTAGAAGTGTTAAAACGCTGAGACTGAGCTGAAAGCTGGCGTGAATTAATCCAGCAAATATAATGATGACTAAAGATGATGTTGTTACGGGGGTCATTTTTGTGTATATATCCTTCCCTACCAGTGTAGCACAAGCGGTTTGAAAAAGAAAAGATTTTATTAAAAAACTATTGCTTTTTTGTCAATTTTGTGCTAATATAAAAGTAGGTTAAATCACCAACATAAACATCAAAAAAGGAGCAAATATGAACGAGATTACATCGGTTGATTTTGAATTGGCTGATTTTTTGGAAAATGCCAGGCAGGCCGAGTTAAAAACGTGGGAGCGACAGCGTAGCTCTGAAGAAATGGGCGCTTTTGTGAAGCAGCGGTTAGCGGCACTTGATGAATTGGAGGATTTAGAGCTGACTGCTTAAGCTAACTTATATATTGTGCGACATATATTCTTGGCTAGATGAAAAAACTTGCGACAGAAAAAGTCGCAAGTTTTATTATTTCACTCTTGGTAGCACCGGGTGGACCCGAACCACCGACCTCAGGCTTATGAGTCCTGCGCTCTAACCAGCTGAGCTACGGTGCCACAACGAACTTATTTTAGCACATAAATCTTAGATAAGCTATACTACATCAGAAAATCGTGCAATAATTAAGCTTAATGAAATACGTTTTAGCGATTAGCGGTGGGGTTGATTCAGTAGTACTGCTTGATATGATGAGCCAGCTTAATAAAGATATTGTGGTGGCACATTTTGATCATGGGATTAGAGAAGATTCAGCGGCGGATGCTAGATTTGTGGAGGCGTTAGCCGAACGCTATGGAATGCGGTTTATTTCAGAGCGGGCAGAACTTGGCGCTTCGGCGTCAGAAGATTTGGCACGTAGAAAGCGTTATGATTTTTTGCGGCGTGTTGCGAAATCAGTTGATGGTAAAATTGTTACCGCTCATCATCAGGATGATGTGATTGAAACAATTGCGATGAATTTGAGTCGTGGGTCTGGTTGGCGTGGTGTGAGTTGCATGAATGATAAAACAATTTTACGACCGATGGTTGCGTGGACGAAGCGGGATATTTATCAATATGTGGCGGAGCGTCGTTTGGAATGGGTGGAGGATGAAACTAATCAAAGTGGAACGTATGCTAGAAATTTGATGCGTCGGCGATTGGGTGGGCAAATCAATAATGAGCAACGGTTGGAATTGTATAATTTGTGGCAAAAACAACGGAAGTTACGCCAGGAAATTGAGTGGAAAATGGCGCAGTTTGATCAGCAGATGAGGCAGCGTTATTTCTTGACACAGATTGATGAGAAAATCGCCACCGATCTCCTCTATTATTATATTGTGCGACATATGAAAGTGTCATTATTGTCAGCCCAGCTGGAGCGGATGTTAATAGCTATAAAAACTGGACAGCCGAATACTTTGTGGCAAATTGGCAGTAAAATAGTGATGAAATTGACAGCGGAAAGTGTTATAATTGAGCGAGTTGAATAGTTAGTTGAAAGGATGTTTTACCGATGGCTGTAAAGGTGCCGAGAAATAGTAATAAAAATGGTTTAAGAAATGTAACTCGTTTTGGGTTGTTTTGGGCAATTGTAATCTTTGTTGGACTGATAATTTACGCTGCTCTGTTCCCTGCTTCGCAGTTAAAGGAAGTTGCTTTATCTGATTTAGTCGGGCGGGCTAATAAGGGTGAGATTAGCAAAATCGAGATTGAGGGCAATGATATTGTTGCAACGGTTAAGGGTCAAGATAAACCAAGTGAAAAGTCGGTTAAAGAAAACAGTACGATTTATGAGCAGGGTTTGAACAAGGATGCAAAGGTTGAAGTAAAAATTGTTACGCCTTCAAAAACTGGTGAGATAATTTGGAATTTGGCAGTGATGATCGTGCCGTTGGTGGTGATTATCGGTTTCTTTATGTTTATGATGCGTCAGGCGCAGGGGCAAAATAATCAAGCGATGGGTTTTGGTAAAAGTAAAGCGCGGCTTTATGGCGAGGATAAACAGAAAGTTAAGTTTGACGAAATTGCGGGCAATGATAATGCTAAGCAGGATTTGCAAGAGGTGGTAGACTTTTTGAAGAATCCAAAAAAATATAAAGAACTAGGGGCGAAAATTCCTAAAGGTGTACTGCTAGTTGGTAATCCGGGTACTGGTAAGACGATGTTGGCGCGGGCAGTGGCTGGCGAGGCCGGTGTGCCGTTTTTCTCAATTTCTGGCTCGGAGTTTGTCGAGATGTTTGTCGGTGTTGGTGCGTCACGAGTGCGGGATTTATTTACCAAGGCAAAGAAAAATGCGCCATGTATTATTTTCATTGATGAAATTGATGCAGTCGGACGTAAGCGTGGCTCAGGTATGGGTGGCGGTCATGATGAGCGTGAGCAGACGCTAAACCAGATTTTAGTGGAAATGGACGGTTTTGATGGCGATACTAATGTGATTGTGTTGGCGGCTACTAACCGAGCTGATGTATTGGATCCGGCATTGTTGCGTCCAGGGCGTTTTGATAGGCGAGTGACGATTTCCCTGCCCGAGCGCAAAGATCGTGAAGCAATTCTGAAGGTTCATTTCAAAAATAAGCCAACAGACGATTCAGTTGACCTTGATAAATTGGCAGCTAAAACTGCCGGTTCTTCTGGTGCGGATCTCGCCAATATGGCAAATGAAGCAGCGATTATCGCAGCTCGCCGGGGTAAGAAGAAGATTACTAATGACGATTTAACTGAAGCGTTTGAAAAGGTGGCAATTGGTCCAGAGCGTAAGGTGAAAGTGATTAATGAAAAAGAGAAAGAATTGACAGCTTATCATGAGGCCGGTCATGCTATCGTCGGTCATGTACTGCCAGATTCTGACCCAGTCCATAAGGTAACAATTATTCCACGTGGTGGTACGGGCGGTGTGACTTGGTTCTTATCACCAGAAGATAAGAGTCTCACTAATGTTTATGAGTTTAAAGACATTTTGGCACGAGCGATGGGTGGTCGTGTGGCTGAGAAACTGATTTATGGCGATGATGGAATTACAAATGGTGCTGGATCGGATTTGCGTCAAGCGACGGAAGTTGCTCGTGATATGGTGATTGAACAGGGTATGGGCCGGGATTTGCGCAATCAGGTCTTCCATGAGGATAACGGCGGATTAATGTTTGATAAGATGACACGTGAACGACCATATTCTGATGAGACCGCTAAACTAATCGATAAAGAAGTTGAAGCTTTGATTAAAGAAGCGACACAGCGGGCTGAAGTGGTTCTGAAAGCTAATAGAAAATATCTAGAAGCTCTCAAGGATGCGTTATTGAAAGATGAAACACTGGAAGAAGAAGCGGTTGATGCAATATTAAAGGGTACGAAATTACCAAAGGAAGCGGTATTACACTCATAAGCTATGGGTCGAGTTAGAGGAGCGGTAGATAAAATTAATCAGCGGCTAACCATTAAGTTGGCCGCTACGATTTTGGCGAGTTCTACGCTTATTTCTAGCTTGCTTGGGTTTTTCCGAGACCGGTTACTTAATGCCACCTATATGCCGAACAAGGAGGCTGGCTTGGCGGGCTATTCTGTTGGCCTGGACGCTTATACGGCAGCGTTTATGGTGCCAGATTTTATGTTTGCGGTTTTGGTGTCTGGGGCGCTAAGTGTCACTTTTATTCCGATTTTTAACGCTCGCTGGGCGAAAGGTAACAAGCAATCAGCTTGGCAGATTTCTTCTAGTATGATTAATTTTATGGCGTTAGTCACCTTGTTGACTAGTGCTTTGATTATGATTTTTGCTGATCCATTGATGAAATATTTAATTGCACCAGGACTGAGTGAATCGGGACATGCTTTGGCGGTGAGTATGATGCGGGTGATTGCTGTAAATCCATTTATTTTCTCGATTGCGGCAGTTATTGCTAGTATGCAACAGGCGGTTGGGCGGTTTATGTTTACCGCCCTAGCACCGATGATTTATAACATTGGTATTATCATCGGTATTGTATGGTTTACGGGCGGTATTAATATTTTTGGCTGGCAAATTTTTGATGGTGGCATTATGGGTGTGGCTTTGGGTGTGGCTTTGGGGTCTATTATGCAACTACTGGTTAGCGCTATGGGGTTGGTGGGGCTAGGTTTTGACTATGAATTTAAACTACATTGGCGTAATCATGGTTTTCGCAAGGTGTTAAGTCTGTTACCTGCCCGCTCAGTGGATCAGGGTATGGATTATGTAGTCAGCTTGGTGGAGGTGAATTTGGCATCACGTTTGTCTGATGGGACGATTCGAGCGTATCAGCAGGCCTTGACACTACATTATATGCCGATCAACCTGATAGGTGTGGCAATTTCCAGTGCAGCTTTTCCTCAATTGTCAGAAAGACTAGCACATGGTCGGAAGGATTTATTTGTGAAAGATGTGCGTAATTTATTAAGAGCGATGATTTGGATGATTTTGCCGGTAGTGGCGGTGATGTTTTTCACTCGTGGTTATATCGCTCACTTTATTAGCAATACGGGCAATATATTAATTGCAGGAATTTTAGGAGTATTAGTAGTTGCGATTGCTTTTCGGACGGTTTATCATATGCTGGCACGCACCTTTTATGTGCAACAGGACACCAAAACTCCGATGTATGTTTCTTTTGTGGCGATTGGTTTAAATATTATTTTGGCAATTTGGCTGGCGATGTTTACTAGTCTCGGGGCGTATGGTTTGGCTTTTGCGCAATCTATCGTGGCTGTACTGGAGGTGTTATTACTGCTGATGATTTTGCAACGACGACTGGGTAATTTATTAAATAAAGAATTATTTATGGCTTTGGGGCGTATGATGATGGCATTCTTGTTGACGGCGATTGTTATTTATATTTTCGTTTCAATATTACCGTTCCGCGCTTCAGACAGGAGTTTCTTTGCTGCTTTTCCAAAGTTTTTAGTAATCTCTTTGGCGGGATTTGGTACGTATCTTGTGGCATCTAAATTATTAAAAATTCCTGAAGTTGAACCTGTTTTACGACAAATTAAGAGATTGTTATTTGTGAGATTTGAGGTGAAAAATAAATCATGAAATCATTAGAGTCTATCCGAAATTTTTGTATTATTGCTCATATTGATCATGGTAAATCAACGCTAGCTGATCGGATGATGGAAATGACTGGAACGGTTGAAAAGCGTGATATGAAATCGCAACTGTTGGATAGTATGGATCTGGAACGAGAAAAAGGTATTACGATTAAGTTGGCACCAGTGCGGATGCGGTATAAGGGCTATGATTTGAATCTAATTGACACTCCGGGGCATGTTGATTTTAGTTATGAAGTTAGTCGCTCGTTGCAAGCTTGTGAAGGGGCAGTTTTGGTGGTTGATGCTAGCCAGGGTATTCAGGCGCAGACGCTGGCCAACGTTTATCTGGCAATGGAGCAGGATTTGACGATTATTCCGGTGCTGAACAAAGTGGATTTGCCAGCCGCTAACGTGCCACGTGTGTCAAAACAGGTGATAAATTTGCTGGGCTGCGATGAAAGCGAGATTATTCATATTTCTGCTAAAACTGGTCATAATGTCGATCAGGTTTTGGAAGCGATTGTTGAGCGAATTTCAGCACCACAGGGTGAGATCAATGATCCGACTCGGGCGCTGATTTTTGATAGTTACTATGATGATTATCGTGGGGTGATTTTGTATGTTCGAGTGGTTGATGGCCAGATTAAAAAAGGTGAAGCGATTTATATGATGGCGACTGGTGCTAATGGTTTGGCGCTGGAGGTGGGACATCTCAGTCCTGGCATGATTTCTGATCCACTGCTCGACACGGGAGAAATTGGCTATATTGTTACTAACTTGAAGACTACACGTGAGGCAAAAGTTGGAGATACTGTGACGTTGAAGAGATATATGTCATAATGTAAGATGTAACCAATAGATAAAGGAGGCGCTTGTGGCAAAAAAAGAAGTCAACGGTATTGTGCGATATTATTCAAGATTTGGTTCATGGGCTGGGTATAATTTAATCTTGGGACGGTCACAGCACGCTGGTTACTGGCGAGATAATACTAGAAATGAAAAGCAGGCGCAACAAAATTTTCTGGAAGAGTTTGCTAAGCTATTGAACTTACGCCCTGGCGAAAGAGTACTAGATGCTGGGTCTGGTCAGGGTGTGATGGCTCGTTATTTAGCAAAAACAACGGGTGCAAAAGTTACAGGCATCACCATTACTCCTCGTGAGATTAAAGTATCAAATAAATTATCAAAGGGTATGGATAATGCACCAGAGTTCGTTTTGTGTGATTATATGAATACTGATTTTCCTGATAATTATTTTGATGTGATATACGTCAATGAAACATTATCTCACGCTAAAAATATCAAGCAAGTTATGCGAGAATTCTATCGAATCGTCAAGCCGGGAGGTCGAGTAGTTTTTGCTGATTATGAAATAGACATGAGAGATAAGCCAAAAAATATACAGCGCTAATGGCGAGTATGGAAAAGTACGCTGGTGGTTACGGTATCTTTCAGCAAAACCCTGGTGAAATATCACAGGCATTGCGTGATGCTGGGTTTGGAGATGTCCATGAGATTGATTGGAGTAAATATACAATGCCAACCTACTATAGGCTGAGGCGGATTGCTCGGCCACTGTCTTGGATAAAGCCTGAATCTAAGTTAGCGCCGTTATTTGTTAATGCTGTCCTGGCGTCACACGGTTACTGTAATCTATATGAAGAAGGACGTTTTCGGTATTTGATATATCAAGCACGAGCTAATAAGAAATAATATTGATATTGACAAAAAACAGTAAGTGTGTTAATATAGGGGGTATGAATCGACCTGATTTTAATCGCTTAAAAAATGATATTGGACAACCTGTTGTTTATGATTTAGTCCCAGATTCAGAGAGAGAGTTATAAGTATTGGCGTGGCCTGAGCCTAGCTAGGCTAGCATTGGAACTCGCACTAGGTAATCGTACTATTCATCTTGGTGGCAATGCTGTTCATTTTGCTGATTCTCACTCTTACGCACATAGTACGGCGCACAGTATTGCTACTGGCTTTAGAACTACCCAAACTCAGCCAAAAGATTGTTCTGCTATTGAACAGGTTATTGGTGAACGGTTTACTAGTCAAATGCCTCATTCAGCTTTAGTTGTTGCATATGCCAACCCAAACGTTTATCCAATACAGTCTGATAAAGGGTTGTATTTTGGTGTTGAATTGTATGGCCAATTGACTTATTTGGATAAATATTCTCAGAAGTTTATTAAAGACTATTTTGGACTCAGCTCACTTGCGACAAAAACCACTGAGTGGCGACGTGATATTCTCTAGCAATTGATGTTATAATTATCCAAGTAAATGTCTAAGATAATCGTCCAGCCTCTGCCCGGCTATAAAGATGTCAAACCGTTTGTTTATGCGGGATTTTTTCCGGTGTCCAATGAAGATTATAACGATTTGAAAGAGGCAATTGAGAAATTGTCTTTGAGCGATTCGGCCTTGCAGTTTGAGCCAGAAAATTCGCCGGTACTAGGTTTTGGAGTGCGCATCGGCTTTTTGGGCTTGCTCCATATGGATATTATCCGTGAACGATTGGAGCGTGAGTATAATTTAGACTTGATCGTAACTAATCCGAGCACAGATTATCAGATTAAATTGATTAATGGTACTGAATTGGATATAAAAAGTGCTTCCGAGTTGCCAGACCCAGCTCAGATTCAAGAAATTCGTGAGCCGTGGATCGACGGTGAAATTGTGGTGCCACAAGATTATATCGGGGCGGTGATTCAATTGATTGTTTCAAAGCGTGGTCGGCAGAAAAACCTTAGTTATATTGATGAACGAGCGCTGATTGCTTTTTCGGCACCATTGGCCAATTTGTTAACGGATTTTTACGACCAATTGAAATCGGTAACATCAGGCTATGGTAGTTTCAATTATGAATTAGCCGATTATCGGGCAGAAGATTTAGTGCGGGTGGATTTTTATGTGGCGGGTGAAATGGTTGATGCTTTAAGTGTGATGTGTCATCGCAGTGAAAGTAATCGGATCGGTCGTGAAATCACTGCCAAATTAAAAGAAGTTATTCCACGGCAAAATTTTCAAGTGGCGATTCAGGCAGCGATTGGTGGAAAATTTATCGCCCGCGAAAACATTTCAGCTTACCGAAAAGATGTGACTGCCAAGCTGTACGGTGGTGATGTGTCACGTCGTAAAAAACTACTTGCTAAACAAGCTAAAGGTAAGAAGCGTATGAAGAAATTTGGTAACGTCGAAATCCCGAGTGAGGCGTTTACGGTGATGTTGAAGCGGGACTAAAAATCGCCAGAGCTATCTGGCGATTTTATTGTTTGGATATCAAACTACGGTACAATAACGATCTTTTTATTTGACCAAAATGATGGTTGATAATGGATTTTTATTGAAGAGCCTATTGGTACTTCAAATATCACAGAACCTTCTTTTTACCATTAACTGCTAGATTACCAGATCCTAGACTGTCGCTGTCAGAGGCTGTAAAACTTGGCCCTTCAATTGCACCATTTGCATCTTCAATTTTCCAGTCAAACGTATTAAAAGATAGTTCGCTATTTGACTTATTGACAATTGATACATTTGCTTTTACGAACTCCTTACCTTCATTGGCTTTAATAAATTGGTTGTTTGAAGTCCAATTTCTTTCTAATGATTTTACCGTTACCTCCTTGCCGTCAAATGCAATAGTCTCCCCAACATTGAACTCGGTCTTTTCGGCATTTTGCAACTCGCTTGATTGGTTGGAATTGTTAGAATTGACAACTTTTGCGCCATTCTGTGAACTACCTGCGCCAATCACTCCGACGATAACTATGAGCAGTATCCAGAACCATACCTTTTTATAGACCGGTTTCTTTTCTTTAGTATTCATCATACCCTCCTTTTTTGGGTTTGCCGTCCAACAAAAAGGACAGCCGTTAATATTGGCTGTCTACACCTAGAACGCAGATTCACACGTCCGATAACGGCTGCCCATTATGTGTGTGAATCAGTGTTCGAGCTGAAACTGTTCTAGATGTAGACAGATTAATTATAGCACGAGATGTTATAATTAAGTATGATTGCAAAAAATCTTGAAACTCTTATTGATAATTATCAGCCAAATAACCAAGCGGTTGATTTAATCAAGCGGACAAAAATTGTTTTATTAGTTGGTATTTCAGGGGCTGGTAAAGATACAATAAAACGACAACTACTTCAAGATGACCAATTTCGTGATATAGTGTCGTACACTACACGCTCGCCTCGGCGCAATCTGGGGATTTTTGAACAGAACGGGCTGGATTATCATTTTATTGATCATGAAACTGCTATCGACATGTTGGAGAATCATCAATTTATTGAGGCGAAATTTGTTCATGGTACGGTTTATGGGACTGGCGTGAGAGAGATCCAAGAGATTCAAAATCAAGGAAAAGTTGCTATAACTGATATTGATGTTCAGGGAGTGGTGGAATACAAGGATTTGTCGCAAAATGTGGTGGCTATATTTATTCTGCCGCCGAATTACGATGAATGGCGACGACGACTCAGTGAACGTTATGTGACAGCTGCCGAGTTTGAAGCGGAGTGGCCGAAGAGATTTGATAGTGCTATTAAAGAGTTGACAAGTGCGCTGGAGATGCCGTATTACCATTTTGTAATCAATCAGGATTTGACAGAAGCGGCACGGGTGGTCAAAGAAATTGCATTAAAACCTGATGTTTATAATCGTAAAGATGATGAAGCACGGTTGGCGGCACGAGATTTGTTGGAGCAAATAAAAGCCAGGCAATCTTAGGTTAGCACTCTATTGATTGGAGTGCTAAATTTTGCTATAATTGTTTTATGACAGAGCGTCAACAGGCCATTTTGGTAGCCATTATTGAGCAATATGCGGAAATTGCCGTGCCAGTTGGTAGTGTTACACTAGCGAAGTTGTTTGGTGTGTCGAGTGCTACCATTCGCAGTGAAATGGCCAAGCTTGAAGAGATGGGGTTGATTGAAGCACCGCACACCAGCGCTGGCCGTATTCCGACTGATAAGGGATACCGTGTTTATGTCAATGGAATTACTGATGCTACAATGAGCGAGTTGCCGAGTGGTATCGATCGCAGTGCGAGAGCGATCGAGGCGCACGTGAATTCACATGTTGATACGTCTGATCGGGCGATTCGTAGTGCAGTTGATAGCCTGGTTGAGTTGACGGGCAATTTTGGTTTTGCTTCATTTGGCGATCATTTATATATGAATGGCATGACTCAGTTGTTCTCTCAGCCAGAGTTTGTCGAGGGTGGACACGTCCAGGCGATTGCCAGACTGATTGACAATATTGAGCCGTGGCTACGTGAAGCGGCACCAAATGAGCCGTTGAATGTGTTTATTGGTAGTGAAAACCCGATTGGTAAAAGTTCTGGAGCGACACTGATTATTAGTAGGTTTTGTTCACAGTTTAGTAATAATAGTTACATCGGCGTGATTGGTCCGACTCGGCAGAATTACCGTCGAACAATGGAGCTGGTTAGGCGAACGGGTGCGATGTTAGAGGAGGTATTGTAATGGCTGA
>CAUUZR010000003.1:0-46494 GCA_963549685.1 uncultured Candidatus Saccharibacteria bacterium
AACCCTCGTTGTGGGTCTAGACAGCCAGCAGTGGCTGTCCTTTTTTAATAACTAACCGGAGGTATTATGAATAATACACAACAATCATCAAATTCCAAAAAACAAAAAAACTATATACACACACGGGAACAAAAAGGTCATAGTATCATAAAACATATATGTTTTGGGTGGATAGCACTATGGATTCCTGCTATATATTACACAATTAGTCCTAATCACTACTGGCACGCTTAAAAAGTATGGTAATTTTGCACCCATAAAACTACCATTTATACAGCGGAATGATACTCTATCATACAGGGGGGGTGATTACCCCCCTGTAAAATTGTCTTTATATTAGTAATAGCCTTTGGCAGTTAGTTATACGGGCGTATACTTACCTAATAAATGATTGATAGTGATTGCTTATACTGCGCCGTACGTCTTTTTATTACTGGAGCTGGACCGGGGTAGTCCATAATGTATTCAAAAAGTTTAAGTAGATTCTGTAATTCTGCACCAAATCAGGACAAAATTGCACATACGGCGCGAGAGCGCCTGTTTTGTTTGGGAAATTATAAATCATGCTTTTGTGTAGCAAAAGCATGATTTCGCCCACCAATCTCTTATTTTATTTTGATGTACTTTGAGCCACGAAACGCTTTTTTGAGCATATTCTTCATTTCGTGCTCGGCATAGTTCATTGCCATTGCGTCGGCCCGTGCTTTGTTAGCTGCATGTATAAATGCAAGAGGCTCATCGGCATGGTGACAATTATCGCAGATGACGGTTTGTAATATGCCAGTGCTGTCATCTTTGATAATTGGCTCAAAAAATACAGTATGACATTTTGGACACTTGAGCTTGTGATTACCGTTTGCGTCTGGTGTTGAGGTGATTTGTCCTATAGTTGTCATAACTAACAGCTCCTCACTACGCAATAGTTAAGCGAAAGGCTGTCGCCCTTTGCACGATTGTTTTGCCATTGTAGTGGCGGCAGGTTAGTGATAGCATCAGTGCCTCCGAGCGATTTAGGTATAATATGGTCAATCTCCCAGCCGTGTTTACTTGTTGTGTCTCCGTAACGCTCCCATTCAATGAGCGCACCACACGCGTCGGCACGAACGTATGCCACATTATAACCTTGCACTATGCGTGCCTTGTTCCATACGGCAATTTTTTGTTGCTCTGTGTATTGATTATTGTATACCATAACCTTACCTCCTATATGGTCTATCATTGTTGTTGTGTTAGAATAGGAGTGTACGAGTGAAGCAAATCTTGTACGCTGGTACTGGCCGTGGCCAGTACTTTTCCTATTCTAACGTGTGTTACAGACGGATACCCTCCGCTTTGACGATCCGTCCGCACAGCCCCACCATTTGTGTTTTATCGGTTCGTATTTTTATTATACACAAACATACAGTCATATGTCAACTATATAAACAAATTGTCGTAATATTGACATAATTACGTGCGTTGTAGTATACTGGATCCATAAACGAAAGGAAGCAAAATGACTCTTGAAAAGAATCTGCGCGAACTCCGGGCGATCTATGGGCTATCACAAGACGATGTAGCAAAAGCGATTAACGTGAGTCGCAGTAGTGTTGTAGCAACCGAAAAAGGCGAGCGTGAGCTGAGCAGTGAAGAGCTTGGCAAACTTGCTGATTTTCTTGGTGTCGATATTATTGACCTTTTATCACAAGAAATCCCAGATTATGAGAAATACCGCGAAATGATATTGGAAACCCTACGTCGCTATACGAAATATGCAGGTAAAAGTGCGACAAAGACGCTGCTCGCAAAGCTTATCTATCTTGCTGATTTTGCATGGTACTACGAGCACTTGCAGCCGATGAGTGGCATGAAATACCGCCGTTTGCAGTATGGACCAGTGCCCGACCAGTATTTTCGTGTTGTCGATGAGCTTATAGATGAGGGCAAAATTTCGCTTGAGGTCGGCGACGAGGCACAATGGCTCAACCTGACAAGGTCTGCACAAGATACACCGCCCCAGCATCTATCTACAAGTGAACTTGATTTGATTGATAAAATCGCTAAAAAATGGAAAGACTCAAATACAAAGGAGATAGTACACTTTACGCACACGCAACTTCCTTGGCAAATTTGTAGGCAAAATGAATACATACCCTATGAGTTGATTACCCAGGAAGAGCCGAGCCATGTTTACTGATAACTACCGAGTCCTCTTTGAAGATTATTCCGAACGCCACTACATAAAGGCGTTTAAGAAAGATTACGGCAATCAATGGCTGATAACACGTAAGGCGTTAGTGGCACAGCTGGCGCACATTGATCAATTAGTACTTAACGGCAGGACTAATCCGCCGATTCATCGAACTGACGATAATAGAGAGTGGATTATCAAGCACGAGTTTGCGATTGCTGGTCGCAAGCAGTCAGCAAAAAGTTCTGGCAATAGAGTCATTTTGTACGTAAATCATAATGAGCATACCGTCCGCATCCTGCTGCTCTATCACAAGAATCATCTAGGTAAAGCTACGAATGAAACCGACACTTGGCGAGGTATTATCAAGCAGGAGTTCAAGGATTTGCTGGCCGAGTTTAGTCTTTAAGTTTATGTGGGGGGTCGAGGGTGTGTAATGCGATAGCGACTTTGTCGCCCTGGCGAGCCCCGACCGTTTCTATTGCCCTGGCAGTAGTCGTCCCCACCCAGAAAACACACTTTCAACTAAAAAATAAAAGATCGGCGGGGTAAATTTCAAAAAGATAGTTCAAAGGGTTTTTCTGGTGGGGTGAGCGGGCGCAGGCGTTAGGGCTGATCCTGCACGGGCTCAGCTTTTACGCTCGAAATAGGTTCGAGCTTTGGCGTAAATTGCCACCACAAACGAAATCATTCGATTCAATGAACCCTCTCCAGGGTTTATTTAGTTTATAGAGCATCCTTAGCCATTATGGTATATTAATCAATTCGCTCATTAGCAACAGAGGCTTTATCGGACAGTGTATAGGTTTAGCTATTTTGAGATGAATGTCCTTGGTTGCTTTGTTGTTTTTTCTTCTTGACATTTCTCCAGATGCTTTTTTCAAACTTATCTAAAGCACTCTGACTGTGGTGTCTGAAGAACAGTTCATATGTGCCATCAAAGTACGAAGGTAGCCCAACACCACTGTCATATGCTGTATCTTGATCAGAACGAAGAAATAAGGGTGAGGGAGTATGTTGTTTGTTTTCATCGAATCCATCTGGAAAGTATTTATCATGATACAACTCTTCAAATTTTTTAATAAATTCAATAACTTTCTTACTTATATTCGTATATCCGAGGGATTGTGAGGCTGTGCCGATCGTCTTAGTTTTATTTACAACCCTTAATAGGTCCATTATGTTGACTTTACTGTCCTTGCTATTTACCGCATCTTCAAGGTATTTAAAAATAGAGCTTAAAACTTTGCCCGAATAATCTAATTGATTATTTTCTACCCCAATCAACGAGCTTTGAAGGAGTTTATCGAGAAATTCTTCTATATCATCAAAATCTTTTACAGTCTCCAGCTTAGGCAAGCTAGAAGGTAATGCTGCTAGCTTTGATAGTAAATCTTTGATTTCCTGTTTGTATCTTTCATCGACCTTATCGTTAGTTAAGATCTTAAATAAAAAATCAGGCATAACGAGTATGTTTCCATTCATACTTTGAACTCCGCTACGTATGCCTATAGATAAAATTGCTAATCTTTTTAGTATAGAAATGGTAAGCTCCGAGACATTTATAATTTTCTTAATTTGGTTTTCAGATATATTATCTCCAATCCCTTGTGAGGCATATGCGAATATATTATCGCCAAACACAGTCAGAGCAATATCGACCAAGCCACGGTCGTTCATTACGCCAAAGATGATACAGTTTGGAACATAATCTTGCATGATACGTAGCCTACGGTCAGTTAGTTCGTCTTGGGCAAATATGTGATTGCATACGCTAGTTAAGCTATCAATCCCATTCTTTAAGACTGGATACATATCATCAGATCCGGAAGCTTGGGCTATTATCTTATGCAGATATTTTAGAATATTCTCTATTGGATCAATACGATGTTTGAATTGCAGAGCCTTTTTAGCTATTTGGTTCAACGCATCAGAGGCTTCAAATAGCGCGTCAACATTTTTCTGCTTAATGCTATTTTCTATAACTTCCGTAAAATTATAAATTGCTGCATGATAAGCAGGATTTTCTTCCGGTCGCTCAATATGCTGAACGTCTAGGCTTGCTATCACCACATCTTGAACATGCCTGATATATTTTCTTATTGTTACAACATCATTTTCAGCTAACGCCTTTTCCCATATAAAGTACATTTTCTCTAGACTTGCCTGGATAAAAGCCGCCACATCGCTCTCTAGGATTAGGCCGGCTTTGGGATTACATTTAATTGATGAATTATATTTTCGAGACAGTGTATATACTATTATTAAGTTAAATGCTAGACACAACCAGTTATACGCAGCGTACGTATCTTTTTTCTCTTTGCTGACAGAATATAGTTCAATTAATCCATCAAGATGATTTTGTAAACTATTGACTTTAGGATGAAGCTGAGTGGTGTATACATAAGCTTGCATAGCACGTTTATCTTTATCAGATGTTTTATTATGTTTAATATTCAAAATATGAGAGATTCTTTTTGCAAGATAGTTCATCTCATCAATTTCTTTTTTATATTTTTTTGCCAGCATAAGTACTAGCTGATCATTATTCATAAGCTTAATAAGCCTGGTGTAAGAATAGTACAAAATCATGATGGAGAATAAAAGTAGCAAAAGACCGATCCTAAGCAGGAGTGTTCCACTATCACTATTAACAGTAATGCCAATACCAAACTCGACGATTGTTATAAGTCCCAATAGAGCGTAGCTTATATCTATTACTGTATCTCGTGCAAATATTCTGTAAAATCTTGCAGGTAAGGCTTCGCTTGATCTGGATATCAATTGCGACGTAAATGCAAAAGCAATTGCAAGCATAGACCCAGTAATCGTACCAATACTAAAAAAGGGTGAGCTTAATTCCTCAGAATTGAGAATGATACTAGAACAATCAAAATAGAATATTAACCAGGCTAGGAGTAGAAATATAGGCGTCACAACCCAATTAGCTGAAAACTTTTCAAGAAATCTATACTTAATGAAGTTTCGAATACGCAGTCTCATTCTATATATCCACGAAATCAATTTTTGAATATTTGTAAAGAAAACTACCATGATATCTTTATTATACAATGATATACAGAATAAGTTATTATGGAGTTGTTACATTTTGCGATGCAATAAATGTACTAAAATGGCAAAGCCAACTCAATAATTAATCCTCTGCTCACGCCATGGATAGAATCGAACAAGAGATTAGCTGCTGGTATTTTGTACTCATCTCGCTTATACTTGAATCATGGATCAGTCATGGCGTGATGTGACATCACTATACCAAATTTATCCGCGCAGTTTTCAAGACCTTAATGGCGACGGAGTTGGTGATTTAAATGGCATCACTTTTCGGCTGGATTATCTGAGCGATTTAGGTGTTGATGCCATTTGGATTTCGCCGTTTTTTACCTCACCGATGACTGATTTTGGCTATGACGTGGCGGATTATCAAAATGTCGATCCAATTTTTGGCGGTTTAGACGATTTTCGTATGTTGCTGGACGAAGCGCATGCGCGGCGTATCAAGGTGATGATTGACCTGGTGCCATGCCATACGTCCGACCAGCATCCGTGGTTTGTTGAGTCGCGTTCTAGTCTAGACAATCCCAAGCGCAATTGGTATGTGTGGCGCGATAACCGCGACGGCAAGGAGCCGAACAATTGGCGCAGTTTGTCCGGGGGGCGAGCGTGGACGTATGATGAGGCGACTAGACAATATTATTTGCATTCGTTTTTACCAACCCAGCCTGATCTCAATTGGGATAATCCTGAAGTGCGCCAAGCTATGCAAAGTGTGGTGCGATTTTGGTTTGATATGGGCGTAGACGGCATGCGAGTTGATGCCATCTGGGGTATTTCTAAAGATCCAGAGCTAGGTGACGATTCAGTAAATTCCAATTTTCATGGCGAACCCGACAGTTACGGCGCATTCATACATGACCATTGTAAACATGGGCCACATTTTCGGGAATATCTACATGAGTTAGCTAGCGTCTGCGATGAATATGATAACCGACAGATGGTGTTTGAGTTTTATCCGGACGAACAATTGGGTGATATTTGGCCACAGTATCATGAAGTTATTCAGGCGCATCCAAAAAGTTCGGCATTTTTCATGGAACATCGGCAAAATGATTGGCATGGCGAGCGTACGGGCTGGAATATTGTTAATTATTTGCAAGCCTGCGGTGATAACTTGCCGTTTTTCTGTGTTGGCAATCACGATCAGCCGCGTGTTAGGTCACGCTTAGGCTTCGAACGGGCGCGAGCGTTGCAGTTTCTCAACCTACTTTGCCCTGGCGTGAGTGTTATTTACTATGGTGACGAGATTGGTATGGAAAATGGCCGGCTGACTGATGCGGATATTCGTGATAATTTTAGCCCAAATCACACCCCAGTTGATAGCCGCGATTTGGAACGTACGCCAATGCAATGGAATAGCGCGCGTTATGCTGGTTTTGCCAATGTTCAGCCGTGGCTACCAGCCCATCCAAACCGCCGCCACGTCAATGTCGTCGCTCAATTGAAAGACGAAAGCTCCCTGTTAAATTTGCACCGCCGTTTATTGCGACTGCGCCATGAACTGCCTATTATCTCCCGAGGCACGCTTGAAAAAATCAACACCGGCAATGGTTTTGTCCTTGGTTTTAGGCGCGAATTTGCAGGTCAACGCGTGTATACTTTTGTGAATTTTGCCGACTCTGAGCAAATTATCATCGTGCCGGAACTAGGAGAGCTTCTTCTTACTACTGATGCAGGTGTTCGCCTCGACAATAACGCCTTGATATTATCGCCGCATGGCGCTGGACTTGTATTTTTAGGTAAAGTATGATATAATAAAAAGATGCTGTTATAAAATTTGCTCTGGTTCATTCCAGAGCTTTTTCTATTCAATTTATTCCAATCGTAGGAACTTGGTGAGGTGCGCCTCCCCATAACTACGATTGTCCACCACAACAATTCCGTTTTGAACTGGCACCTCACCTATTCCTGGTCTTGATAATATCATATGTCCACCTGGTTTGAGTAGTCCCATTAACTGCGAAACTGTGGAAAACTGCGGATTGTGATACGGCGGATCAGCAAAAATTATATCAAACTCCTCTGTTGCGCTCATGCTTTCCAACCAATTTGACACTGTTGTATTTATTACAATAGATTTTTCTTGGACACCCAAGCTTTTGATATTTTCCGCTAAAATCCGCTGCGCCGTCCGATCACACTCTACAAACACTACCGACGTTGCGCCACGACTAAGCGCCTCCAGCCCGATTGAGCCCGACCCAGCAAAAGCGTCCAGCACCCGCACACCCTGAATTTTGTCACCCAATGAGTTAAACATAGCCGAGCGTACCCGCTCACCCATGGGATGAGTTATTTTCCCTGGCGGCGCCTGAATAAATCGCCCGCCAAATTCACCAGCAATTATGCGTACTCTCATCGCTGTTTTTCCAGCCGTTTTACTGAGGCCAACCAACCAAGCATCACGCTTTTGATGATAATTGGCATCAATACTTGATTTGTCTGCCATGCTAACTCTGTCGTCCAACCGCTTTTGGCAAATTGATCATACATTTTTAGCGCATCCACCGCATGAACCTGGCGCAGATAATACGTCCGATAGCCGTATCGATAAACTATAGCCAAGTCGTCATCAGAAGGCAGACTATCAGCAAATCGCCGGTACGCTACCACGCTCGCCACGCCCGCCTCAAACGCCACATGGGTTGTCATCATACCTTTTGCGCCCCAAAATTTCCAATTATTTTTCAAAAATTCGATGCCCTCGCCTTTCATTAGATTTTTTTTGATAATCGAGTTACGTGTCTCCAGTCCTTCGCCATCGCGGAGTTCAGCCATCGCCTGCTCCAGAGGAAAATGGTGAGCTGGCGTTAAACCGTCGGTGATTGCATGCGCCATCCAGGCCGCCTCAAATGCCGCGCGCTCAGCATTATGCTCCGACAACGCCGAGGCTAAATTTTCAATGTGCCGATCAATCATATCCAGTAGCGCGGTGTCATTAGGGTCGCTAGGGTTGATAAAATGCCATGGCTCATCGACCGCTGGACTTTTACGCTTAATACCATCCGGACCATTTTTGCCCTCAAAATGCAAAATAGCCTTGATATCAGGAAAATCACACCACTCTGGTAGCATCGACTGAATATGGCGGCGCGCCACTCGGTCAATTTTCTGGTGAACTCCTATAAAACGTCCTGAGTTATTTCGAAAAGTTGTTCCTGCATACATAATAGCCTAATTCAGCGTGGTTAGTCGTTGATATTTCGCCACCGCCCGCGCCAGATGTACATATTGTAGCAGGTCAGTGCCGCTGTTGACAAACGCAACCGCTTCTTTCTGAGCCTGAGCGATCAGTTTCGTGTCGGAGAGCGAGGCGATTTGTAGATTGAGCGCACCATGTTGCGCCCGTCCGTAAATTTCACCAGGGCCGCGCAATTGGAGGTCGATTTCCGCCAAGCGAAAACCATCCTGGGATTTTTCAATTTCTCTGAGCCGCTGAGACGGCTTGTCATGTACCGACATCATCAGATGACAGAAGCTTTGATATTGCCCACGCCCAACTCGTCCGCGCAGTTGATGCAATTGACTAAGACCAAAATGATCCGCGTTTTCAATAAGCATAACCGTAGCGTTCGGCACATTCACGCCAACCTCAACAACGGTGGTCGATACCAAGATATCCAACTTGCCAGCTGCAAACTGCGTCATAACTGTATCTTTTTCCTCTGGTTTAAGCTTGCCGTGCAGTAGCCCTACCTGGCGATGACCGAAGACTGATTTTGATAATTTATTATACTCCGCTTCGACTGATTTTTTGTCGTTGTCAGGATTATCGTCAATCAGCGGGCAGATGATATAGGCCTGGCGGCCGTTAGCAAGTTCTTGGTCGATAACTTCATAAAGTTTCGGTGCCGAAGCTGGTGACCAAATTTTTGTCGTAATCGGTTTGCGGCCCTTTGGCAATTCGTCCAGTACCGACACTTCAAGTTCACCGTACAGCGTCAAAGCCAGGCTGCGCGGAATCGGCGTGGCGGTCATACTAAGCAGGTGTGGCATGTGTTTAGATTTATTAAGCAACTCCTGTCGCTGTTTGACGCCAAAGCGATGCTGCTCGTCTATCACCACAAAGCCTAACTTATGGTAACTAACACCTTTTTGAATCAGCGCATGAGTACCAACAATCACGTCAATCTCGCCATGTTCCAAATGTTCAAGTAGTTGTTTACGCGCCCCGCCTTTGACATGCCCTGTTAGCAATGCCACCCGAACGCCTAGCGGCGCCAGAAGTTTCTCTAGCGTATCGGCATGTTGTGTCGCTAGAATTTCCGTTGGCGCCATGATGGCCGTCTGGAAACCAGCTTGTGCCACCTGAGTTGCCGCCAGCGCTGCTACCGCAGTTTTACCTGAGCCGACATCACCCTGCAATAAGCGGTTCATCGGATGCGGCTGTTCAAAATCCTGCAAAATTTGCCAAGCCGCCCGCTTCTGCGCGCCAGTCAATTGAAACGGCAGTTGTTTGACAAATTTTTTGATGGTCGACTGATTAAACGGAATCTGCCAACCTTTCAACTTAGTCTGTTCGTGCTTGTTATAAGCAGCAGCTAGCAACATTTCAAAAAGCTCTTCAAACGCCAATCGTTCCCGCCCTTTCTTGATATCATCATGCGTCTGCGGTGCGTGTAACATTTTTACAGCTTGAGATCGTGAAGCTAATTTCTGTCGCTTTATTATTTCCTCTGGCAATGTTTCCGGTAGAAACTCCATCATCGGACGAAGATTTTTAAACAGATTTTGCACCGTCTTAGGACGAACGCCTTTGATAGCACGGTACACTGGAATGATAGAATTTTGCGGTGAAGCCATTTCACCTGATAAATCGCCAATATCTTTTGCTTGTTCCACCGACGGATTAGTGATCTGATATTGATTACGGTTCAGACCAAATTCACCAGAAAACAGAAATTCACCGTTTGATTTTAATTGAGTCTCACGATACGGCTGATTAAACCAAATCACCTTAACTTTACCAGAATCATCAGCTAGTGTAGCAGTTGTTAAGTGTATACCTCGACGCACGATTCGTGTCGAAACCGACTCGCAGTGTGCTCGAATCGTCACCTTGCCAGGCTCTAAATTAGCAATTTTGACTGACGTAGAATAATCGTCATACGCCCGAGGTAAAAAATTTAATGCGTCCTCAACAGTAGTTAATCCGGCAACATTTAGCGCCTCCGCTGTTTTTGCGCCGACACCCTTAATAACATTCAGTTGAGTGGTTAGTTTCATTTTGAAACTGCCGCAATTCCCTCCAGTGCATAAGCTGTATCTTCCCAACGAGTCACCGCCACACAGTCAACACCAAGGTTCTTTACCGGAAAATCATTACCACCTTCTTCCAGTTTGTCACCAAAAAACAGAATTTCATCCATTGTAACACCAGTTGCTTCCATCAACTTCTTTATACCATAAGCTTTATCAATTCCAGGCTTAGTAACGTCAAGACTCGTGGTACCAGCGGTGCGAACTTCAAATTCTGGAATACGTTTCTTAACAGACTCATTTAATAGCCGGCGTTTGTCCTCGTTTGCCTTTGCCCAAGCGTATTTGTCTTCAGGAGTAGCTTGCTGCCCAAGCGCTGAGTAGGTAATCTGACTAAGCCGATCCTCGATAATCTCTCCGGCTGGATTTTCTACCCACATGTCAAGTTCCTTAGCAGAAACTTCAATCGCCTCAAAAATTTTTGCTTTTTGCTCGGCGGTCAGGTCTTCTTGATATTGCAATTGCCATTTACCATCTTGATAACGATAATAACGTGTACCACATGTTGGCATAATATGTAAGCGAGTCAAGTCAACTCCAGGGATTTTCTCAATTTGTGCGACGGTGTTTGGGTAAATCGTATCCTCAAAACCAGTCCCAGAGATAATACATACATCACGATATTTCATATTTTCCGCCAAAAGACGTGCCATACGCTCAGTGGCTGGCATTTTTGACACTACAATTGTATCATCTGAATCAAAAGCCAAAATCTTTTTCATTATTCATCACCCTCCATATTTTCCGCAATCAACACAAAGGTGTTTTTGCCTTTTTTAATCAATGCTGCATTGTTTATCACCTGATCTTCAGTCAATTTTTCACCGTTGAGACTGATAGCGCCAGATTTCAGTAGACGCTTTGCCTCGCCATTGGAGCTGACTGCGCCAGAAACTACCAACGCTTCAATCACGCCGACACCAACGTCAACACGCGGGATTTCCTTAGCCAGTTCTGCAATATCATCATCTGTCAAATCAGCAAAATCACCGCCGCCAAACAGCACCTCAGTCACCCGCTCCACTGCCTCACGCCGATGTACACCGTGAACGATGTCCGTCACCTCACGCGCCAAAACTTTTTGAGCCGAACGTGCACCTGGGTTAACAGCGTGATTTTCGGCGATAGCTTCAATGGTATCGCAGTCAAGCATAGTAAAGATTTTCATGTATTCAATGGCGCTTTCGTCGTCCACGTTTAGCCAGAATTGATAAAATTTGTAGACGCTGGTTTTATTTTCATCTAGCCACACTGCGCCACCTTCGGATTTGCCGAATTTGCGACCAGTCGATTTATTAATGAGTAGCGGTGCGGTCATAGCATACACTTCAGTACCGTCTTTTTTGCGAATCAATTCCACACCAGAAAGCAAATTTCCCCACTGATCAGAACCGCCAATTTGCAAATTAACGCCGTACTTATTATGAAGATACCAAAAATCATATCCTTGAAGTAAAGTATAAGTAAACTCCGCAAAGCTCAACCCTTTTCCATTGGCGATTCGTGCCTTAAAAAACTCACGTGCTATCAATTCTGCCATATTAAAATTTTTGCCAATATCACGCAAAAACGGTAGTAACTCTAGATCACGCAGCCAATCAGCATTATCAACTAAAGTAAACTCACGCCCTTCAAAAATCCTAGAAACTTGATGTTTTAAGGCCTGCTTATTATGGGCGATCTGCTCTAAAGATAACAATTCACGCTCTTCAGTATCGCGCATATCACCAACCATGCCAGTGCCTCCACCCACCAGCAAAAACACCTTATGTCCACGCTCCAAAAAATGCCGTACCATCATATAAACCGCCAAATGACCAACATGCAAACTATCGGCTGACGGATCAGTTCCTAAATATAGTGTAAATTTTTGGCTATCAATCACATTAGCATCAGTAAAAGTCGTTTGATTCCAAAACCCACGCCACTTTAGCTCCTCTGATAAATTCATATAAAAATCCTTTCTTTACAATCATTATAGCAATTTTTGTAGATTGCCCCAAGCCATATGCATGATATAATGGTAATGTGAAAAAAAGTGTGAATTCAACCAACCATAAAAAGTCGCCAACTAAGCGACTGAGCTTGTATGCCAACCTTAATAACAAGCGTAAATTAAAGAAAGATAAACAATCACGCCAGAAGGCTGAATATTTGGCTAGTTTGCCAAAACATCCGGTAAAAAGGTTTTTCTACCGATTACATCCAAAACGGCTAGCCGCTTACTGGTTCTCAAAACGTGGCGCCATTATGGCGCTAAAGATTTTAGCTGTCGCAACTTTATTAATTGCGCTGATGATCGGCGGACTATTTGCCTATTTTCGCAAGGATCTTGATAAAATCAACCCAGGTGAGCTAGCTAAACGTGTTCAAACCACGGTAACAAAATATTACGATCGCAATGGCACATTACTTTGGGAAGATAAAGGAACTGGCAACTATCAACTGGTCGTCAAGTCGGACCAGATTAGCGATTACATTAAGAAAGCTACTGTCGCCATTGAAGATAAGGATTTCTATAACCACCACGGCGTGAGTGTTAGCGGCTTGATGCGAGCAGTATTGACCAACGCCAAAGGAGGCCAAATACAGGGAGGATCGACACTTACCCAACAGCTGATTAAACAAGTATTCTTTGCAGAAGAAGCTAGCGAGCGTGGAGTTAAAGGTATTCCACGTAAGATTAAAGAGATTATCTTGGCAATTGAAGTTGAACGCATGTATGATAAAGACCAGCTGATAACTCTTTATCTCAACGAATCACCTTATGGCGGACGTCGTAACGGTGTAGAATCGGCTGCTCAAACCTATTTTGGTAAAAGCGCCAAGGATTTGAATCTGGCTGAATCAGCTTTGATCGCTTCTATTCCGCAGAATCCATCATATTTTAACCCTTATAACGTTGCTGGGAATAAAGCCTTAATAGCACGTCAACACACTACCCTTGATTATATGGTTGAACAAAACTATATCTCTAAAGAAGAAGCAGAAAAAGCTAAAAAGATTGATATTTTAAGCACCATTAAGCCACAAAGTGAGCAACTGGAAGGTATTAAAGCACCACATTTTGTATTAATGGTGCGTGACCAGCTCAAGAAAGAACTTGGAGAATCAGTTGTTGGGCGTGGTGGATTAACCGTAAAAACCACTTTAGATTGGCGAATTCAAGAGAAGCTAGAAGCTGAAATGAAAGCATTCTTCGATTCTGGCAGGCCTGCTGCAATTCGCGCCACCAACAGTGCCGCAACCGTTGAAGATGTACAAACTGGCCAGATTGTAGCAATGGTTGGTAGTCGTGACTTTAATTATCCAGGATTTGGTCAGGATAACGCCGCCACCAGTTACATTCAGCCAGGATCAACCATTAAATCGCTCGTCTTCGCTCAGCTACTTGAAAATCACGGCTCAAATCAACCAAATTATGGCAGTGGTACGATTTTGAAAGATGAGAATATTGATAAGATCTATGGCGCCAAGCTTTACAACTGGGACAGAAGGTTTATGGGTAACTTAACAATTCGTCAAGGACTGATTTTGTCTCGCAATATTCCAGCCGTCAAAGCTGCTTATATTGTCGGTAATGGCTCAGCCAAGCCAGTAGTTGAGGGAATTAGAAAAGCTGGTAATAAAAACTATTGTCGGCAAGAGGAAGATGCCGGCGGCTATGGACTATCTGCTGCTATCGGTGGTTGTGGATCAAAACAAGTCGAGCTCGTCAACGCCTATGGCACTTTAGCAAGATTAGGTGTTCAGAAAGACAGCTCATCTATTATTGAAGTAAAAAATAGTCAAGGTGAAACTTTGAAAAAATGGAAAGATGAGGGTCATCAAGTCTGGGATGCTCAATCGACTTACATAATCAATGACATCTTGTCCGATCGTACTCCTGGAGCGTTACACGGTTACGGTGCATTGGCTGTACCTGGCGTGAGAACATCAGCCAAAACCGGTACATCCGACAAGGGTGGCAGCCCTAAAGATTTATGGGTCTTTAACTATAGCCCCGCACTGGTCATGGGTATCTGGCTAGGAAATTCCGATACCAGTACAATCACTAGCTCCAACTCGGCGTATACCATGCCAGTTATCAGAAATGTTATGGCTTACGCTCACACTGAGGTTTATGCCAAAGATGGTAAATGGCACCCTGGACAGTGGTATAATCGCCCTAATGGCATTCAACAAATCGGTTCAGAACTTTACCCTTCCTGGTGGAATAAAAAACAAAGTCAGACAACACAAAAGATGGCTTTTGATCGGGTGTCCAAAAAGAAAGCTACAAACTGTACACCAGAGGCTGCTCGTGAGGAAGTTGAAGTGACTAAGGAGATTGATCCAATCACCAAAAAGGAAGTTATTACCGCACCAAGTGGCTATGACGCTAACGCTGATGACGATGTGCATAAATGTGATGACACAAAGCCACAGATCAACAGCATATCTGTATCCGCTAGCGGTAAGAAATACACTATAGATGTCAACGTCTCGTCCGGTACTTGGGAGCTAGCAGCCATCGATATTACCGTTGACGGACGGAATATCAAAAGTTCAGCAATCAGCTCAAGCGGTAGCCAATCTGCTACTATAGAATTTACCAGCGCAGGCACCCACACCGTTTCGGTAACCGTCCGAGATTCAGCATATTATACCACTACTTCCAGTAAGAACTTTACATCAACTGGCGATTAGAATAAGTCTACTGCTTATTCACTAAATTAATCAGCTCAGCCTCACGCTGGGCTGATGTTTTTGGCTGACGTTTAGCAACCTTATGAACCTTGCGAGGCGACGGATTCTTCTCTGCCTGTGACTTTGAAGACTGCTCGGTGCGTGGTTTTCGCCCCTGAGATTGACGTTTCGACGTTGAAGTAGTGTGACGCAGATCAATAGACGACGACTTTACGTCAATAATTTTAGCAAACATCATTTTACCAGCATCAGTCTGCAAACTACGAACAATTTCGATCTTTTTTGTTTGACCAATAAACTTCTTAGCCTGTTCAACAACCACCATTGTACCGTCCTTAAGATGTCCAATTGCCTGATGACTATCTTGCCCTTTTTGCGTCAACTCCAAATCCAGTTGATCACCTGGCAAATAACTCATACGCAAACTTTTGGCCAGCTCATTAATATTAAGCACTTTAACGCCTTCAACTTGCGCTACTTTATTGAGATTATAGTCAATCGTTAGAATAGCAGAGTCGGTTTGTTTAGCTAAATCTAATAATCGATTATCGACACCTTCAGGAGTTTTTTGCTCATCTTGCAACAATATAAATCGACTACCGAGTACATCTTTTAACTCCTTCATAGCATCCATACCGAATCGTGCTCGTTCACGTTTAGCATGATCAGCGCCATCAGCTAATAATTGTAACTCCGCTAGCACACTACGGGGTACAATAATCTTCCCCAATAAAAATCCAGTTTTAGCCAAATCGACCACTCGACCGTCCATCAATACCGACGTATCAACTAGCATCGCTGAGTTTCCTAAATTACGACGACGTGGCCTCACCAGCCAAAAAATTTCCGCCATAATTCCGAGGAGTAAGATAATAATAATTAATTCAATTGTTTTGTCCATAATATTCCTTTATTTAATTTTATTGTAAATAATCAATTAACGCCTGACGCAAGTCAGATACGCCATGAATAAATTTATCTTTATGAGTTTTTGGCGCAATTGCAAAAGTGAAACCTAACTTCTTTGCTTCGTTAACTCGTGCATGCCAACCTTGAGCCGAGCGGACCTCGCCACCCAGGCCAACTTCCCCAAACACCACCGCTTCATCAGACAATTTACGACCAGCTGATGCGCTAGCGATTGCCATAGCGACCGCCAAATCAGCCGATGGATCATTTAGTTTTAAGCCACCAACAACGTTAATAAAAACATCTTTGTCAGATAATTTTAACTTCGTACGCTTCTCCAAAACGGCAATCAATAAATTCAATCGATTGATATCAAAACCACTGGCAGTGCGTTTTGGATAGCCAAAGTTAGTTGGATTCACTAGCGCTTGGATTTCAACTAACAGTGGTCTGGCACCCTCCATGGTTGCCAGGACAATTGAGCCATCAAGATTTTGCCGTTCCGCCAACAAGCTGGCTGATGGATTAGAAACTATCCTTAATCCATTCTCACGCATCTCAAAAATTGCTGCTTCACTGGTCGAGCCATAGCGATTTTTTTGCGCTCGTACCACACGAAAACCGCCGTAACGATCACCTTCAAAACTCAGCACCACATCAACCAAATGCTCCAGTACCTTCGGGCCAGCAATCGCCCCTTCTTTGGTCACATGACCAACCAAAATCACCGCCGTTGCAGTCGCTTTGGCGGCACGGATAATCACATTTGACGAATTAGTAATTTGACTGACCGAACCTGGTGCGGAACTAATCTCAGCCAAACTTAAAGTCTGAATTGAATCAACTATCACCAAATCATACTGCCCAGTCCGAATTGACGCCGCTATATCCTCTGCGCTGTTTGACGATGCTAGTTGCAATCCATTAGCGTCGCACGCCTTCAGGCGCTCAGCTCGCAACTTCACCTGTGAGATCGACTCTTCGCCGCTAACATATAATACTGATTTTTTATTAGCAATATGAGCTGAGACCTGCGCTAATAAGGTACTTTTTCCAATGCCTGGTTGCCCCGCCACCAACACCACTCCGCCAGGTAAGAAACCTCCCCCTAAAACAGTATCAAGGTCAGTTATGCCAGTAGACAACCGTTCGGTAACGCTCTCTCTATTCACTTCAGTCAGCTGTAAAGTTTTTAATACCGTACCCTTACCAGAACTCCGCGCTAAAGCATTACTACCTGATTCAATTGGCGCTTGCTCAACAAGTGAATTCCATTCGCCACAATTATCACATTTGCCCGTCCATTTTGGATAGGCCGCTCCACACTGTTGACAAATAAATTGATTCTTCACCTTTGCCATTACTCTACCGCCCTATGACTATCTAAACTTTGATTAAGTCGCTCTGCCTGTTTACCTAAGGAATTCAGTTTTTCAACATCTTGATTATACGCTTCAATCAGGGCAATTATCGCCTCTCGCTCAGTTTTCAAACGTTGTCCTTCCGCTTGAAGCGTAGAACGCTCCTGATAAAATTGCTGTTGAGAATTAAAGTCACCTTGTTGGGCTCGTTGATTAAAATCGGCAATTCGATTATTCAAATTCACAATTGCCGAATCATAAGCTGACTTTCTTTGCTGAATCACTGTTTTTTGTGTCGACAGCTTATTATTCAATTGCTCCGACTGAGACTCCAAAGCCTCAAAAACCTGATTATACTTTTTATGTAACGACACAACTTTAGTGCGGGAAGTAAAATACTTAGCATAATGTTTTTCTAATTCATCACCCAAATCAGCATATTCCGTCCCCAAAATTGAATGTAGTTCATTGTGGCGTGAACCGGGCTGCGTCCGATCGTAATACGCCATACGCTTAGCTAATTGATCATCCTTAACTTTATCATAGGCTATATCCAATAGCCCACCTAGCCGTGCTTTTTCTGTCGCTGACAATCGCTCCCACGCCGCATGTAGCATTTCATGTGCAGCCGTTACCTCCTTAACGCCGTCAAGTTTTTCATCTGTGACGTCATAGATATGAATTATGTCTTCACCTTGTTTATAGCAACCTAAAATTGGACTAGCCGCTTCAGCTCGGCGACATTTATTATTAAATTCAGCGGACGATTCCAGTTTCGGACGAGTAGCGTAAAATTGAAAACGACCCCTTGCAGACATGCCAGAGTTAGTCGCTAATGCAACGATTTCGTCAGAAGGCTGAAACTGCCAGACACGCAGTTGGTCTAAAATCAATTGACTATTCAGTAATGCCCACGCTAATCCAGTAAGTATCAATAAACTGAATAATCCACCTAATAATCTACTGATTTTCTGCATCAACCACCACCTTACCGTTTTTCACGCTGACTCGTAAAATCGCCTTATCTGGCACGCCAGACAATAGCACCTCACTCAATGGATCGCCTATCTTTGTCTGAACCGCCCGCCGAATTGCCCTTGCGCCACGTCGTTCATCAAAACTTTCATCAATGATTCGCCGCTTGACACTCGGCGTAATAACTAATTTCAAGCCTTGTTTTTCCACTGAAGTCACTAATTCGCCAGCAATATTGTCAAAAATCTTACCTGCCACAGCCCTAGTTAACGGCTTAAATACAATAATATTATCAAATCGTCCGATCAACTCTGGCCGGAGAAATTCCTCCAGTGCCTGACGAGCCGCTCGCTCATTACGCTCAGCCTGCTCAGACAATCTCCGTGTCGCTGATGTAGTATGACCAAAACCTAATTCCGCTTCACGTACCATTTGCTCACCGCCAACATTACTAGTTAAGATAACAATAGTATTACGGAAACTAACTGAACGACCCTTAGCGTCGGTTAATTGCCCATCTTCCAGTAGCTGTAGCAGCAAATTCAACACATCTGGGTGGGCTTTTTCAATCTCATCAAACAACACTACACTATAGGGCTGACGACGAACCCGATCAGTCAACTTACCGCCATCATCATAGCCAACATAACCAGCCGGCGCCCCGATTAAACGACTAGCTGTGTGTTTTTCCGACAGTTCGCTCATATCAATCTTAATGAGATTTTTATCTGATCCAAATACTTCACGTGCCACCACTCGAGCCAATTCTGTTTTACCCACACCAGTTGGACCAAGAAAAATAAACGATCCAAGCGGACCAGACCGCCGACTCAAGCCAGCTTTATTGCGACGAATCGCTCGTGCTAGTTCAGAAATCGCCTCATTTTGTCCCAGAACAAATTTTGCTAAGCGCTTCTCCAAATTAACAAGTTGCTTCACCTCGGCACTTGTCACTCTCTCGACTGGCACGCCAGACATCGCACTGACCGCCCGACGCAAATAATCATCGGTTAGCAATGGCAGCGCCTCATCATCATCCATCAAGTCTTCGGCTTGCTTTTCCAATTGTTTCATCTGAGTTTTGAATTGCGCCGCACGCTCATAATCCTCAGCCTCCACCGCCGCATCGATTTTACCCGCCAATTGCTTGATTGATCGTGCTAACTTCTGCCGTTTGCCAGTTTTTAGAGGAGTTTCAGATCGTAGTAGAGCTGCTGCCTCATCCAGCACATCAATGGCTTTGTCGGGCAAAAACCGTTCCGAGACATAGCGCTCCGACAGATCAACTGCCGTTCGGATTGCGACCTCGTCAATCGTTAATTGATGATGAGCGCCTAATCGTCCAGCTAGCCCTTGCACCATCTTGACCGCTTCTTCGGTTGACGGCTCATTCACTACCACTGACTGGAATCGACGACTTAATGCCGCATCCTTCTCTATATGTTTACGATATTCATCAAATGTTGTCGCACCAATGACTCGGACTTCACCACGAGCTAAGGCTGGTTTGAGAATATTCGATGCATCCATTGAACCCTCAGCTGATCCGGCACCAACCAATAAATGCAACTCATCGATAAATAAAATAATCTCTTGGTGTTTTTTGGCAACTGATAAAACTTTTTGCAAACGCTCTTCAAACTGGCCACGAAACTTCGTCCCTGACACCATAGACGCCAAATCCAACTGAATGACTCGTTTGCCTTTCAAGAATTCTGGCACATCGCCATCAACAATTCGCTGCGCCAGACCCTCGACTATCGCCGTTTTACCTACCCCCGGCTCACCGATCAAGGCTGGATTATTTTTATTGCGTCGCCCTAATATAGTTATAACCCGCTGCAACTCTTTGGTTCGCCCAATCATAGGATCCAGCAATCCCTCTCTAGCTCGCTTGGTCAAATCAGTGCCGAATTTTTGCAAGCTTTTTAGACTGGCGCCATCCGACACATTAGGACTATCTTTAAGATCATGTTCAGACTCCGATTGCTGACGGTCAAACACATTCTCCAGATTACCTCGCAAAGTTTCCAAATCAACATTCATATCCTCTAAAAGCCGGGTAGCTCGGGCGTTCTGTTGCGTCAGCATGCTATAAATCAAATGCTCCGTGCCAATTCTTGATTGACCAAACTCCAACGCCAACTCCCAAGCGCCACGCACCATTGCTACGACATCAGCATGTACACCGTGATCAATCAACGCAAAACGCACACCACTAGCAGTTAATTCCAGTGTCGTTTCAACCCTGTCTAGTGTTACGCCACTTTCTGCCAAAATCTTAGCACCCATCGACGAATTTTGCGCCAACACACCCAAAAGCACATGTTCTGTGCCGACAAATGGACTACCGCTATTATGCGCAATTAGTCCCGCTCGCTCAAAACTTGCTTGAGCCGTCTCTGTCAATCGGCTAGCCAGCTCTGAAAAATCTTGTGGATGTTCTCTCATATTCGCCTCCTTTCGTTTATTCTACAGGCGAAATTAGATTATTCCGCCACTTCTTCAATTGCATTAAATAAGCTATCCTCAACATTCTTGCGAGGTTTTGACTCAGTTTTCACTGGGGCTTTAGCTTCAATATCGATTTCATAACCCGTCAAACGTGATGCCAAGCGCACATTCTGCCCAGCACGACCAATTGCCACTGATTGCTGATCCTCTGATACGTTAACAATAGCCCGCTTATTATCCTCATCAATCTTGACACTAATCACTTCAGCTGGACTCATAGCATTAGCGATGAAGTCAGCAGCCTCTTCTTCAAACGGAATAATATCAATCTTCTCCTGCTCACCGATCTCGTTCATCACTGCTTGAACTCTTGCTCCATGACCACCAACAAAAGTACCCACTGGATCAACACCAGGCAAGCTTGACGTCACCGCCAATTTAGTACGCCGACCAGCCTCACGAGCAACCGCTCTAATCTCGACAGCACCGGTCTCCATCTCTGGCACTTCCTGACGGAATAATAAGCAAACGAAATCTTCACTAGCTCGACTCAAAATCAACTGCGGACCACGACCTTCACGCTCAATATCCTTAATATAAACCTTAATTCGTCGGCCAATACTGTAATATTCACCAGGAATTTGCTCAGATTGTGGCATAATTCCCACCGCCTTACCAAGCTCAATTCGCACCACCCGTGGCTCTACACGCTGTATCGTACCAGTCACCACTGTGCCAATTTTATCCTCAAACTCAGCCAAAACCACTTCACGCTCAGCCTCACGTAATCGCTGTAAAATCACCTGCTTGGCGGTTTGCGCCGCCACCCGACCGAAAGTTGTCACTTCGTGAGTAGAAATCACCACTTCATCACCCAATTCAGCTGTTTTATCAAGACTCTTAGCTTCATCTAGGCTAATCTGATTCTTATCATTCTCAACTTCCTCAACCACTGTTTTCACAACAGAAACCTTGGCGGTACCATTGTTAATATTTAAGCTAGCTCGCACCAACTGATCACGCTCACCATTATCTCGACGCCACGCCGCAGCGATCGCTTGCTCAATTACCTCCAAAACAGTCTCTTCTGGCAAATTTTTTTCCTCTGCAATCGTCCTTAAAGCTAGCGTCAGTTGTTTGATGTTCAAATCTTCCATAATATCTCCTTTTATCTCTTATGATTATAGCATATTTCAATCGGCTGATAGTGCTAAACTATGCTCTTATATGAAAAACTCCGACCTGTTTGGCCGGATACTACTCTTTCATTGTATTAAAAATTTTTCATTTTGTCAATTTAATTTCTTCTGCCATAAGGACAAGCGTCCGTCAGTAGCTGGAGATACGCACTCAAAGCCGATTTGTTGGTAAAATTCTTCAGCGGATCGCAAAGATTCCAGTTCCATAATGCGCGCAATTGGAAATTCACCAGCCAAAGCATCAATTGCCATTCGTCCAATTCCACGTTTACGCATCTCTTTTTTGACAAAAAGATCTTCTACTGTGATCTTACTTCCGTCGAAACAGACAGTCACGAGTCCAGATGATGATTTCTTGCCCGCAACATCAATAGCAAAAACATCGCTACAGTAGTAAGCACCCATGCCTACCACATAAGACGCTAGCTCTTTCTTTGGGTCATCTTCTACAGAAGAGCATCCTAAGATAAACTCAAGATAAGCCGGAACGGCACGATCTAACGATTCGCCGTCATCTGTCGATAACTTAATTAAGTTCACTTCAGTATTCACTCTAAAATTCTAGCATAAAAAGTATGTTTTGTCAATTTACTCCAGTACACTTTTCCAAAATACTCGACATCGCACTTTTTTCTGCTTCAGTCACCCATAATTGATACCGTCGCTTAATCGCCACCTGACGTGCTACATATTGACAACGAAAAGATTTATTCTCTGGCAACCAAGTTGCCGCATCACCATCACCCTTAGCCTGATTAGCTGGGCCATCAACCGCCAGCAAATTCAATGGATCGTTGGCAAGTTGTTTCCTCTGCTCAACACTCAGTTGCTGAGCGCCTTTTTGCCAAGCATCACTGAGCGCCACCACATGATCAATTTGTACCGCTTGACTGGATTTCTCGCCCCGCTGAAACTTAATAGATTTGGCAGTATATGGATCATCCAACACTCCAGATTGAACCCGACATTTTTCATCAATCTGTTTATCTGTTAGGTCTCGTGCCAAAATAACTTCACGTACCGAACAATTATCAATTTTACCCCAACCGTCACCAAACTGTTTGCGTGAGTAACCAGTTTTTGGCGCTCGCCCTTTGACTTCAATCTTCTCTAATTCCACTAAAGCGGTAGAATCGCCAAAAAGCTGTTGCTGCGTTGCCTGAGTGAGTAGACCCAGCCCTTGTGGCGCCGTCAACTGCGCCGCCCAGACAGCCACCAACGAAACGATGATTATCAGTACTGCTGATAACTGTCGTCTGAAATATTTATTCGCCATATCTGTAGTATAATTAATTCATGACTAAAGTTCCACGATTCAACGACACATTTCAACCGTCGCACTACACCTTAACACTTGATCTAGCCCAAGCCACTGACAAAAAATTTTCTGGCTCGGTGATAATTACTGGACAGACAACTAGTGGCAACATCACCTTACACGCCAAAGATTTAGTAATTCATTCAGCGACTATTGACGGCCAGCCAGCAGAGGTTTCGTACGGTGAATTTGATACTCTAACCCTTAATCAAGACAATTTACAGCCTGGCGATCACACTGTTTCTATTGATTTTTCCGGCACTATCACCGACGCCATGCATGGATTATACCCTTGCTATTTCACTCACAACGGTATTAAGAAACAGCTATTTGCCACCCAATTTGAATCGCACCACGCCCGCGAAGTCTTTCCGTGCGTTGACGAGCCAGCCGCCAAAGCGACCTATGACGTGACACTAAAAACTGCGCCGGATTTGACCGTCCTTGGTAATATGCCCGTCGCCAAATCGTCTGAAGACGACGGTGTGCTGACAACCACCTTCGCCACTACGCCACGCATGAGTAGCTATCTTCTAGCCTTTGTCGTCGGCGAACTACACAAAAAAACTGCCCGCACTAACTCTGGCGTCGAAGTTAATGTTTGGGCGACGCCAGCTCAGAGCGAGGAGACGCTGGATTTTGCGCTGGACATTGCCACTCGCAGTATTGATTTTTATAATGAATATTTTGGCGTGCCGTATCCGCTGCCAAAATCAGACCACGTGGCACTACCAGATTTTTCGTCTGGCGCCATGGAAAATTGGGGACTCATCACTTACCGCGAAAGTTGCCTGCTGGCAGATAATTTAACGCCAGAATCGTCCAAGCGTTTCATCGCCACCGTCATCGCTCACGAACTTAGTCATCAGTGGTTTGGTAACTTAGTGACTATGCAGTGGTGGAATGATCTGTGGCTGAATGAGAGTTTCGCTAATATGATGGAATATGTGGCGGTCGACGCGCTGCATCCCGAATGGCGGATGTGGGAAGATTTTGCGACCAATGAAGTTACTATATCGCTTCGGCGAGACAGCTTGGACGGTGTGCAACCAGTGCAGGCCGACGTCAATCACCCGGACGAAATCAACACTTTGTTTGATCCAGCGATTGTCTATGCCAAGGGCGGACGTTTACTTGTCATGATCAGGCGGCTGATCGGCGAGGAAGCGTTTCGGACAGGTCTCAAATCATATTTTAAGAAATTTGCTTACCAAAACACTGTTGGTAACGATTTATGGCGGGAACTAGAAACCGCCAGCGGCCAGCCAATTGTTAAATTGATGAACGCCTGGATTTCTCAGCCAGGGCTGCCATTAGTCAACGTAGAGCGCCAAAATAATCAAGTCAAACTGACTCAACAGCGCTTTTTTATCGGCGATCATCAGCTGTCCGACACATGTTGGCCAATTCCGCTGTTTGGAGGCGCAGAATTGCCAGAAATTATGACTGAGAAAGAAATTACAATTACCACAAACCAGCCAATTCAGCTGAACCAGGGCTTGGGGGCACACTTTGTCACGCATTACGACAGTAAATCCCAACAAACATTGATTGACAATATTACCTCGCTGGCGACACTGGATAAAATTTGCTTACTGCAAGATGCATCATTATTAACCCGGGCTGGATTGCAATCATCTGCTAAGCTTTTACCGCTCAGCCTGGCGCTCAAGCACGAAGAAAATGAAAAAGTCTACTCCATGGCAGTCAGTTTACTGAATGAACTACGCAAATTTGTTGATAATAATGACACCGCCCGCGCCAAACTGAAGAAAATCTCCGCCGATTTTGCCCGCCCAACCTTTGAACAACTTGGCTGGGATGAGCGACCCGGCGAATCTGACGACGACCGTGAACGGCGCATCACAGCCTTAGGGTTAATGATTTATAGTGAAAATCAAGAAATTTTGGATGAGGCTAAAAAACGGTTTGATAATCATGAATTAGAAAAATTACCAACAGAAATTCGCTCTCTGATTATTAGTGCCAATGTCAAACACTTTGAAACACCTCAGATTATCACTGAGTTGCTGCAAACGTACGCTCAAACGCCATCAAATGATCTCCAGCTTGATATTGCGCTTGGTTTAACCTCTAGCAAAAATCCAGACACAGTCAAAACCCTGCTGTCTGAAATTCAACGAGCCAAAATTATTCGCCCACAAGACGCTAGCCGCTGGTTTATTTATCTAATGCGTAATCGTGAAGCACGCAGTAAAACTTGGCGTTGGTTACAAAATAACTGGACTTGGATTAAAGAAACCTTCAGTGGAGATAAAAGTTATGACGATTTTCTACGCTACACTGCTTCTTCGCTACTGACCCGTACTGAATTAGAGGAATTTATCACTTTTACCGCTCCCTTGCGCACTGAGCCAGCCCTGACTCGCACGATTGACTTGGGAATTACTGAAATCACCGCCCGAGTTGAGCTAATTGAACGAGACCAGACGGCAGTTTTAGAAATTTTATCAAAATAATCTCACCTCTGTTAATTTCCCAAATATGTTGTAAAAGTATTGACTTTTTCATTCCAGTATGATATATATATATCAGCTTTTGCTCGAAGCTTTGTTTAAGGGCAAAAGTTGCCCTTTAGCTTTGAGCAAAATCTCTTCTCAGAAAGGGGAGAAAAATGATGATCCTGTTTATCATCATCTCAGTTGTTGGAATAATTGTGTTACTCGCACAAGGAGGAGTACTGAATCTAGGGCTAGGGCGTAAGCCTTTAGCAGATGATAGTATACTAGCTGACACAAACGTCAGTGATGATGATTTGTTCATAGTAAATATGCTATTGTTCATGCAAACTCAGTCTCTAATCTATTATGAGATCGCCCATGAGGCGATAGATGAAATAGAGAATGAGAGTGTCAGAGAGGAGATGAGAGAAAGGATGAAGAGAGTGGGTGAGGAAACCGATAAGAGATTAAAACAATAAACATCTTATCGGAAAGGGCTAATGCCCGCTGAAAATAGCTCGCTGAATTGATTCAATCTGATTATAAACTTTTTTTAAGAAGTCTCTCGGATTGAAATCCATATTCAGCTTGAGCCTTTTCAGCGGGCTATTTTCATTGATAGATATTATTTTATATCCACAACCTGCTGAACATTTGCTGGCTCACCACTCACTTCAGCTGCTAGCAATCGCACCTGATAACTAGCGTATTCTGGATGTTTTGCCAGAAAAAACTCAGTCGCAAAACGAATTTGTTGCTGTTTTTTATCTGTAATTGCCGCTAATCCACCGCCAAAATGGTCATTTTTCCGATATTTAACCTCAGTAAAATATAAACTATCACCCTGACGGCTCACAATATCAATTTCACACCACCGTGTTCGCCAGTTACGGGCAATTATCTCATGGCCGTCCGCCACTAGCCAGTACGCCGCCACCTGTTCACCTTCATTACCAATGTCACGAGTAGTGGATAAACGAGCATCGGGTTCGATATCTCCTCCGACAGAGGCTGTGAAACGTTTGCGAGGAGCGGACGTTTCAGCCGAACGCTCACGAGACATCTCCAGTAGAGATGCGAGTGAAGAGTGTACTCTGGCGGAGGATGGTAGCGAACCCGCCTCCGCGTACTTCGCCAACGGTGCAAAACTCAACCGATGTAGCGGCGTCACGCCTAGCCTTTCAATTGCCGCACGGTGCTTGGCGGTACCATAACCGACATGACTAGCAAATCCATAGCCGGGATACACCTGATCCTGCTCACTCATGTAAGCGTCCCGTGCTACTTTAGCGATAATTGAGGCCGCCGACACACTCGGCACCAAACCATCAGCCTTTGCCATCACAGTCACATATTTCTCCAATGCTGTATCCGCCAAGAAATTCACTGTACCGTCAATAATGATCTGATCAACTGCCAATGATTTTTCACGACATTGTGCCTGAATTTGTTCAACCGCCCGTCGTGTCGCCAACCGTAATGCCTGACTCATACCAACCTCATCCAATTCATGAGCCGACACCCAGCCCAGCGCCCAAGCCATTGCTTGATCCCGAATTATCATATCAAGCGCTTCACGCCGTTTTTTGGTCAATTTTTTGCTATCATTTAAGCCGTCAATTTCCACCCCATCTAAAATCACCGCTCCAACCACCAACGGACCCGCCCACGGGCCACGTCCAACCTCATCAATACCGGTAATCATAAAAACATTATACCAATTGATTACCAGATGATAAATCAAAACCCCCAGCTTTTACCCTGGGGGTTTGTTAGTTTTTAGAAATTATTTACTGCGCTTTTCAATAATCTCTTGCGCCACGTTTGGCGGAACTTCTTCATATTGCGACAGCTCCATGGTTGAGGCAGCCCGACCCTGTGACATTGAGCGAATATCGCCAGTATAACCAAACATATTTGCCAATGGCACAAATGCCTTGATTAACTTGGCGCCACCCATTAGATCTTCCATAGCATCAATACGACCACGACGTGAGTTTAGGTCACCGATGATGTCACCCATAAACTCTTCTGGAGTGGTGACTTCAACTTTCATCACTGGCTCAAGCAAGATTGGTGTAGCTTGCTTAATACCCTCACGAGTTGCCAAGGCACCAGCCAATGAAAAGGCCAATTCTGAGGAGTCAACGTCATGGTATGAACCATCATATAACGTTGCCTTGATATCGACCACTGGATAGCCAGCAATCACACCACCGTCCAAAGTTTCACGAATACCTTTCATGACAGCTGGGCGGTACTCTTGAGGAACCACACCACCCTTAATCTCATCGATGAACTCAAAGCCCTTACCAGCCTCATTCGGCTCAAAACGCACCCAGACATCACCATATTGACCACGACCACCAGACTGCTTGGCGTGTTTACCTTGTACTTCAGCGGTACCCTTGATAGTCTCACGGAAAGCCACTTGTGGTTCACCGATATTAGCTTCAACCTTGAATTCACGCTTCATACGGTCAATCAAGATGTCAAGGTGCAACTCACCCATGCCGGACATAATAGTCTGGCCAGTTTCGTCATCAGTGTGAATACGGAAAGTTGGATCCTCTTCAGATAGACGTTGCAAAGCTAACGCCATTTTTTCTTGATCAGCCTTTGATTTTGGCTCAACCGCAATGGAAACTGGCGGATCTGGGAACTCAATTGATTCCAAAGCAATTGGATGTGCTGGATCAGCCAAAGTATTACCTGTACCAGTATTTTTCAAACCAACCACCGCAGCGATATCACCAGCAGTAATCTTATCAATTTCCTCACGCTTGTCAGCATGCATTCGCACGATACGACCAATTCGTTCCTTCTCACCAGTTGTAGTGTTCAAAACATAGCTACCAGAACTCAAAACACCAGAGTAAACACGGATGAAAATCAATTTACCAACGAATGGGTCAGTAGCAATCTTAAACGCCAAAGCACTCATCGGCTCATTGTCACCTGGTTTACGACCTACTTCATCACCAGTCTTAGGATTCTTACCCCAGATTTCGTCAACATCCAGCGGACTTGGTAGATAGTCAACCATCAAATCAAGTACCTTTTCAACGATCACACCACGGCCGTCACCACCAGTCACTAGATAGAAATCACCAGCCAGCACTCGTTTACGCAACGCCGACTTCAGTTCGTCAATCGTAATCGCCTCTTCACCTTGGTCGAGGAACTTCATCATCAGTTCATCATCAGCCTCAACCGCATTTTCCACCAACAGACTACGAGCATTCTGACACTTTTCCAACATATCAGCCGGAATTTCACCCTGCACCAACTCATGATCAGAGAAATCAGTATAGGTGTAGGCCTTCATGTCAATTAGATCAACCACACCATTGATGGTCTTTTCAAAACCAATTGGAATGTGAATTGGGAAAGCTTGCTTGCTCAAACGGTTATGGATTGATTCCAAAGATTTCCAGAAATCGCCACCAGTTTGGTTAATCTTGTTAATAAAGCAGATGCGTGGCACACCATATTTGTTAGCCTGGCGCCACACCGTCTCAGACTGCGCCTCAACACCCATCTTGCCGTCAAACACCGTCACTGCACCGTCGAGGACACGTAGCGAGCGCTCCACCTCAGCGGTAAAGTCGATATGCCCTGGGGTGTCGATAATATTGATCTTGTGATTTCTCCAGAAACAAGTCACCGCTGCCGAGGTGATGGTAATACCGCGCTCTTTCTCCTGCGCCATCCAGTCGGTGGTGGCGCCGCCATCATCACCCTTGACGGTACCGATTTTATGCGTCAAGCCAGTGCGATACAAAATGCCCTCTGTTGTCGTAGTTTTACCTGCATCAATATGGGCGATAATACCAATATTTCTGAAGTTTTTTAATGGAATATTTGCTGCCATTAGTCTTTCCTTAGTTAGATTATATTGTCGAGATTTTTGGCTAATTTAAGACACCAAAAAACTGCTCTTGGAGTCAATTATATCAGATGTTAGCCAATATGAAAAGCCAAGATAGACTAAAAATTACCTCTGCTTGATACGGGTTGCGTGATGGCGACGCTTTGATAATAAAATTATCATAATAATAATTGACAGAACAACAAGAAGTCCACCCAGTGAAGCAATGATGACCACCAATATTAATTTATTATTATCAACGTTATCTGACTCCATAGAATTTGGCATTGTAGCCGCCTGTTCTTTGGCAGTAGCTAAAAATTTGGTCACGAGATAGTTGTCGGGGTATCTCTCATTTAACTTGGCAAAGGTTTCAGCCGCCACATCATACTTACCAGCAGTAAATTGTCCTAAACCATCTTTCCAAAGAGTAGTTAGTTCACCATAAGATTTAATTGAAACATTAGATTTAATTGCTAATATACTGATATCGGCAGCATCACGAGCATATCCATAAGTTCCAAAGCAAGAATTGCCAGCTTTTTCATTCAAACAACTAGCGCCTCCGTAAGTATTAATCCCTATCTGTTTACCATTTTTATCAAACAACGGACCTCCACTACTGCCTGATGCTATTTCAGCCGTAATCACCACCAAAGTGTGTCCACCACCGTCTATACCTTTGTCAACCACCGATCCGCTAGTCACTGTCGGTAATGTTTTAGTGTTTTTAGTATTAACGCTATCATCTACAACCGCTGGATAACCAATTGCCATAACCTCATCATTCCTACGAACCGAAAGTAGCGACGACATGTCTACAGTAGGAAATTTGCCATCCATTTTTAACAGTGCGACATCAGTGTAAGTGGATTCATACGAAAAACCTCCAGAATTTGTATCGACTTCCTCGACAATTAACTTCGCTGGTTTATTAGTTTTTGTATATTTCCAATCAGAACCATTTTCATTGATACGAATCGGATCATCTGAAGTCTGAATCACAAAATGACTTTTACTGTCAGAAATAGTAATCTTATCCATAGATATCTGATGTAAGTAACTCACTAACTTAGTGGCCGACTCTGAATCATTAGCAGCTTTGCGGTAAAGCTCATTAACAGTAACTTCCGTCGCCAAACCACTATTAATCAAAAACTCTTTATACTCTTGCCATTCTTTTTGACTCTTTGGGTAAGCAGCTTTGGTTAAAATAGCATCAGAGACATTAGTAACGTGACCATTGGTCGCCACAACACCATCGTTGGATATAATTGATCCACTACCAACTCCTCCATTACATACATTTGATAGTGTCAATGTAGACTCTTTAACCTTATAACTAACCTTGGCGCAGCGCATACTGCCAACTCGCACAGTAGCCAATTGATTGCGCGCCACCACGTTAATCATATCCTTATTACTAATTTTATCTCGCACATTAGCTATATCAGAACGATCACTAAACTCATTGTCAGCATGAGCTAATCTAGCAACTGGCGCTACATCCTTATTAGACGCTTGAGCTGATAAAAGAGACGATTCCACCGGTTTATGATACTTAATCTTAGCGATTATCGACCTCAGCAATGCCACGTCATTGTCACCACTATCTATATGATCATAAATAGATATCCAATATGGTCGGTCATTTTGAACTGTTAAATAATGGTAGTCCTTGGCAAAATCAATCAATGACCCATCAGCTGTCTTGTGACGCTTCTGCACAGTCAAAGTAGTATAAGAGACGTCACCGATTTTAGTGATATCCTGTTTAATTTCTTGTAAAATTTCATGTTTTTCTAGTCGCTCACGATGCTCCAGGGTTAATATATCAATTTTACTCTTATTGGGGTACTGTTTAATCAAATTATCACTGAAATAATTTTTATAAGGATTGGTAGTAATGCTTAGAGATGGTCGGATTGGTCTATATTTAATTTCGCTGTCATCCTGTTTACTAATTAAAGCATCGTCTGCTTTGAATCTTAGCTTAACGATAGAATAGTCACGAATATCATCAACTTCTCTATTTGTAAAATATTCTCCCTTAAAATTCTTGTCTGTACTGTCAGCGTGGCGCACAATCCCTTCAACATTCATTGCTTTGGGGTTGTAGTGGATATCAAATCCCAAATTTGATCGGATAGTTTTTTGCTCCGCCTGGTCGGTTGCCTGATTAATAACTTCTATAGCTTTCTGGCTCGCCCGTGGCGACTCTTGACGATTTTTTTTCATAATCATCAAAGTAATGATCAATAGCCCTATAACTACACTAATTACTACCACACCTATCAGTAATATCTTTACATTTCCCAACCTATTCTTCTTCATATAACTAGTATACCATCAATCCAAACCAAAAACCGCCCCTACTTGAGGCGGTATGATTTGGTCTCTATGGCAATTAGCCACGAGCAAAGTGCGCAAAGGCACGGTTAGCTTCAGCCATCTTGTGAGTGTCTTCCTTCTTCTTGAAGGCAGCTCCAGCTTCATTGTAGGCGTCAACGATTTCCAGTGCCAAACGCTGTGAATACGGCATACCCTGCCGAGCGCGAGCTGACTGAACCAGCCAGCTAAACGCGTAGTGCAACTGCCGGTGTCCCTGAACTGGGAACGGAATTTGGTAGTTGGCACCACCAACACGGCGAGATTTCACCTCAAAATTTGGACTAACATTTTTCAATGCTTTTTCAAAAATAGCCAATGGATCTTCTGAGTCCAACTTCTTGGCTGCAGTTTCCAGAGCGGCGTAAACAGCACGTTCAGCTGCCAATTTCTTGCCGTCCAGCATTGATTTGTTGATCAAGCGCTGCACCAGCACGCTTTGGTAGCGGCGGTCAGGCTTGAGTTCGCGTTGCAATTTCTTAGTCACTTTACGAGGCATGATTACTTATCCCCTTTCTTGGTGCCGTACTTTGAACGGCCCTTCTTGCGGTTATTAACACCCTGAAGGTCCAAAGCACCACGCACAACGTGATAACGCACACCCGGAAGGTCAGGCACACGACCGCCACGGATTAGCACCACAGCGTGTTCCTGCAAATTATGGCCTTCGCCACCGATGTAAGCCCAGACCTCATAGCCGTTATTCAATTTGACACGAGCCACCTTACGCAAAGCTGAGTTAGGCTTCTTTGGGGTTTTTGTTGTTACACGCACACATACACCACGCTTCAGGGGAGCATTTTGCTCATAATAGCGGGTTTTCAAGGCATTGTGAATGCGACCAAGTGCTGGTGACTTGGATTTTTTCTTAGCCGTTTGGCGCGGTTTGCGCACCAATTGGTTGATAGTTGGCATCCAATTTCTCCTTAGGATTCGTTAATAGTAATTTTACGGCAAAGCACCGTTAACTATGGGTTATCCCCGTGTGATTTGGATTCAGCAACTCCGCCTCACGCCTATACCTTTTCCGCCAAGCATTTGGTGTGTACACATCTCAAATTCACCGCTTACTCCGAAAAGAGGAAACTCTGGGATAATTCTACCACACTTGATCTAAAAAATCTACTGGATTTTGACGTGCGCATCAATCTCTTCCAAAACGCCCTTCCACCAGGCCATATTATCCTGAGAAGCATGCACCGCATCCATGATCTCAAAGCCCATCACCGACAGACCAGCCGAGCCCAACCGTTGAACTAACCGCTCATTATCCTTGATGGGGCTTACTTTGTCAGCATCAGTCGCGCTCACCGTAACTACTGCTTCGCGCAGCGAACGATGCCTGGCGCTCATCAAATCACTGATAATATCATTTTTAGGATGGGTGATAGCTCGAGGATATTGCCACAAACCAGCCGGTCGTTGCAGTACCATTTTTGGTAGTAGTAATGGGTCTTCGTCGCGGCATCGAGCTGCCCAATCAGGATTTGCAGCGATAGTCTCTGTCAATTTATCACCACCGTGAGCAAGAAAACGCATGGCTAATGTGGCCATGGTTTTAGCCTGACTAGCCTTTTTGCTTATCACTGGCGCTTCAAGTAAGTCTAGTTGCGATAAGCTCACTTCCCCTGGCGCATGTTTTGCGGCTGACACCGCCAAATGTGAACCCAGTGAATAGCCAACCAGTCGCTCCACATCACCAAAGTCACGGCCCTTTTGGTCGAGTGCCTCGCCCACGGCGTCCCACTGCAACATTGACACCCTTGAGAAATCGCCTTCTCTTAGAGCTTGTTTAATTTCCGAGCTCATGGGATCTGCTTCTGGACTCACCCCTGGATTATCCACTGCGACTGCCAGTCCTTTGATATGATCCGCCAAAACTTCTGTTCTTACTTGTTGCTTTACTCGCTCACCGTAGTCCGACCATTGCGAAAAAAGTACGGCAACCGGCGATTCACCATCTGAAAGCGTAGAATACGCCAAATAAACAGGTCCTCTCAGCTCACCGTCAACTGGTTGAGGTGATTGTATAGCCGCTATATCAATAGGACCAATTTGCTCAAGCAACTCACTCATATTTTTATTGTACCATAAATTGTCCTAATATACAATTCTCCCCTCTGTTATAGAGGGGAGAATATTGCATGGTTGAGAAAGCGAATTGTGATTAGATCTCTGAGAATTCTTCAGCCAATTCTTCAGTATTATCTTCAGTTAACTCTTCGTCTTCTTCGACAGCGCCCGTTCCTACTGGAATCTTGCGGCCAATGATGACGTTTTCCTTGAGGCCGTGTAACTTATCAGCCCGGCCAGAAACAGCAGCGTTGATCAGCACACGAGTAGTATCCTGGAAGGAGGCTGCCGACAACCAGGAGTCACTCCAGATTGACACCTTAGTGATACCAAGTAGCAACTGGGTGTAGCTAACCAATTCTTTGCCGTCGCTAGCTAATCGCTTATTCTCAGCCACCACAGCAGCCTTGGATACGATATCACCTGAAACAAATTCGCTATCACCTGGATCTTCAATCTGCACTCGACTAAACATCTGACGAACAATCACCTCCAAATGCTTATCGGCCACATCTTGACCCTGAGCAGCATAGATACGTAGGACTTCATTGATAATGTAGCGCTGAGTTGCCTCAACTCCCTTCAAACGCATCAAATCGTGTAGATTCAACGAACCAGCGGTTAATCGATCACCCGCCTCAACGAAATCACCTGCCTTAACCACTAACTGCATAGTACTTGGAATCTCATAGCGAGCTGGCGAGCCAGCTTCAGCAGCGATCACCAAGGTATCTTCTGCCACCTCTACTACACCATCAAATGGCGCAATCAGTGGCTTATTGCCCTCAGTAGCGCTAGCTAATACGTCACCAGCTTTTACACTAGAACCAGCCTTAACTTCTACGGTACGTCCCTCAAGTGGCAAGCGTTCAACTTTGCCAGACTCTGGGGTAACCTGGACGATGTAATTCTTGCCATCTTCCCAAGTGTCAACCAAACCGGCAATTTGTGTAACAAACGCCTGACCTTTTGGCGTGCGAGCCTCAAACAGCTCCTCAACACGTGGCAGACCTTGGGTAATATCACCACCAGCCACACCAGAGTTGTGGAAAGTACGAAGCGTCAGCTGTGTGCCAGGCTCACCGACTGATTGTGCAGCGATTACACCAACTGGCTGATGAACTTTCACCAGCTCACCAGTTGACATATCAACACCATAACTACGTTGTGGAATGCCATCAAGATTATTAGTTGACAAGACTGACTGAATCTTGACGCTCTTGACTGATTCATCGTCATCAATTGCATCAGCGATCTCACGAGTAATCAATTCATCTTTATTAACATAACCTGGAATTGTCTCAGCCGCATAGCGTCCCGCCAAACGATTTGAGAAGTCGATCATCGTTTCTTCTGTTTCTGAACGATAAATTGCGTATCCCTCGTCATCACCCTCAACGTCCTCAACCGTGAAGACGTCTTGCGCCACATCGACCAAGCGACGTGTCAAATAGCCAGAGTCAGCAGTTTTCAGCGCGGTATCAATCAGACCCTTACGCGCACCCCGTGTTGCCACAAAGGCTTCAAGACTTGACAATCCACCAGTGTACGAGCTTTTAATTGGCAATTCAATTTCACGGCTAGCTGCATCCACCTGAATACCAATCATAGCGCTCGCCAATTTGACGTTTGATATATCACCACGAGCACCAGAGTTAACCATCATTGAGATACTGGTGTCCATATGAGCCAATTGATCTTTTAAGAAATCAGTGATATTGTTATCAACCGTTCGCCACACACCAACTGTCAGGTTGTAGCGTTCATCTTCCGTAATCAGACCTTGATCGAATTGTTCAGAAATCAAAGTTGCCTTTGCTTCGCCCTCAGCGATAAACTCAGCAATTTCGTCGAAATGAACATAATCAGTCATACCAGTTGACACAGCTGCAGTCGTTGCAAAACGGAAAGCTTGGCCCTTCATACGGTCAGCAATCTTGGCTGTTTCTTCAGCACCATATTTATTAAATATCTGCGCTAACACTTTCTTTAATTGCTTTTTAGTTTGGACGTTATTGTCATAAGGGAAATCTTCTGGCAAAATCTCATTAAAGAACACTCGACCAAGCGTGGTTTGGCGCATCGCACCTTTAGCGAAAATCTTGATTGGAGATTGCAAATGAATCGCACCCTTATCATAAGCCAATTCCGCTTCATACACTGAGCTAAATGACTTAATTTTATCCGTCTGAGCTTGCGGTTTATCATAAGTTAAGTAGTAATTACCCAACACAATATCCTGCGAAATGTGTAGCACTGGCGCACCGTCAGCTGGTTTCAATAAGTTGTTGGTGGCGCTCATCAAATCCCGTGCTTCAGCTTGTGCCTCTTTACTTAGCGGCAAGTGAACTGCCATCTGGTCACCGTCAAAGTCAGCGTTAAAGCCAGCACAAACCAGTGGGTGCAACTGAATAGCCCTACCCTCAACCAGCACTGGCTGGAAAGATTGGATTGATAGACGGTGCAAACTTGGCGCACGGTTAAGTAGTACATATTTACCTTCAATTACCGCATCCAGAGCGTCCCAGATCACTACTTCACCTGACTCAATAAGTCGTGTAGCAGAGCGAATATTATGAGCGAATTCATTTTGAATCAACCAACTAATCACAAATGGCTTAAACAATTCCATTGCCATTTGCTTTGGCAGACCACACTGGTGAATCTTCAATTTTGGACCAACCACGATCACTGAGCGACCAGAATAGTCCACACGCTTACCAAGCAAGTTTTGACGGAAGCGACCCTGCTTACCCTTTAGCATGTCAGACAGCGATTTCAATGGACGACGACCACCAGTTGAGCTAGCTGCTCGACCACGAGAAGACTGATTATCGATCAGGGCATCAACCGCCTCTTGCAACATACGCTTTTCATTGCGCTGAATCACCTCTGGAGCATTCAACTCAACCAATTTTTTCAGACGATTATTGCGGTTGATAATTCGGCGGTACAAATCGTTAAGATCTGATGTAGCAAAACGACCACCACTCAGCGCCACCATTGGACGAAGATCTGGAGGAATAACTGGCAGCACCGTCATACACAAGCTAGATGGCTTAATGCCGGCAGCTTCCATACTCTCCAACATCTTCAATCGCTTCAGTAGTTTCTTCTGTCGCTGGCCCTTCGCGCCTTCAGCTTCTTCGGTCAATTCCTCAATTAGCTTTGGCAAATCAATATTATCCAGAAGTGACTTCACTGCGCTAGCACCCATGCCAACCTCAATCAGCTCGTCATACTCTTCCGGCAAATTACGATATTCAGTTTCTGAAATCAGCGCGCCCTTATTTAAGCCTTCCAATTGCGACTTCTTACCGACGTAATTTTCTTCCAACTCTTCAACTTCACGACTCTGCTCTTTAGCTAGTTGCTTAACATCAGCGCCATCTTCCTCGGCCATTTTTTCATAGCGGAGTTTGATAGCTTTACGAGCCAAATCAGTTTCCGCTTCCAAATCTGCCAAATATTGATCACGAGTTGCTTCATCAACCTTCAGTATTACATATGTGGCAAAATATGCTATACGCTCAATATTGCGCACCGTCATACCTAGCAATTGACTCATCGCACTTGGTGTACCACGCATAAACCAAATATGCGCCACTGGTGCAGCCAGTTGGATATGTCCCATTCGTTCACGACGAGCAATTGATTTGGTAACAAGTTCACCATTTTTGTCAACCGCCGCCTCACGTGATCTCACGCCCTTCAGCTTATTATCATGTGGATTGATATCCTTTACCGGCCCAAAGATCTTCTCACAGAACAAACCATCACGCTCTGGCTTCTGAGTTCGATAATTAATCGTTTCTGGCTTCGTAACTTCACCGTAGCTCCATTTCAGAATATCTTCTGGGCTAGCCACAACCAAGCGAACAGCGTCAAAATCGCCAATTCCGCCTGCGTTAAATCCAAATTGCGCCATTTTACGCCTCCTCCTTAATATCTTCTACTTCGTCAATATCTTGCACGCTCATGCCATCTTCAATTTCGCCCAAATCATCTGACTCATCAAGATAAGTCTCAGTCTCGTCGTCATCTGATGCTATCGGTGCAGTTTTATCAGCTGGACCGCTCTGGGCAATCACATGTTCAGCATCAACGCTCTCCTCATCATCAACGAGATCAACCCGTAGACCCAAGCCTTGCAACTCTTTAACCAGAACGTTAAATGACTCTGGCAATTTTGGCCCGACAATTGGCTCATTTTTAATGATTGATTCATAAGCCTTAGCTCGTCCGTAAACATCGTCTGATTTAATAGTCAACATTTCCTGCAAAGTAGAGGCTGCGCCGTAAGCTTCAAGTGCCCAAACTTCCATCTCGCCAAAGCGTTGACCACCATTTTGTGCTTTACCGCCTAATGGTTGCTGAGTCACCATAGTATATGGACCAGTTGAACGAGCGTGAATCTTATCAGAGGCCATGTGGTGCAACTTAATCATATGCATCACACCGACGGTTGTACGCTCTTCAAAGGCTTCACCAGTCCGGCCGTCAAATAGTTGCGATTTACCATCACGAGCGATACCAGCTTTCTCCAACTCGTCGGAGATAGTTTGATTGCTGACGCCGTTAAATGATGGTGTCGCCACACGGTAGCCCAAGGCTCGTGCTGCCATACCAAGGTGAGTTTCAAACAGCTGACCCAAGTTCATACGGCTAGGCACACCCAGTGGATTCAAAATTACGTCAACCGGTGTACCATCTTCCATAAATGGCATATCTTCAGCTGGCAACACCTTAGCGACCACACCCTTGTTACCATAACGGCCAGCCATCTTATCACCAACACCAATCTTACGCATCTGAGCCACAAAAATTTGAATTTGCATTAACACACCGGCTTTCAGCTCATGCCCATTTTCTCGACTGAAAATCTTGACACCAACGACTTTACCACCACCAGCACTATTCATGCGCTGTGAAGTGTCACGCACATCCTTAGCTTTTTCACCAAAAATAGCCCGCAGCAGTCGCTCTTCACTTGAAAGCTCCTGCTCACCCTTTGGCGTAATCTTACCGACCAACACATCACCAGCTTTAACCTCTGAACCAATCTGAACAATTCCTTGCTCATCAAGATGGCGCAGACTTTCCTCTGAAACATTAGGAATATCACGTGTTACGATCTCTGGACCAAGCTTAGTCTCACGGACTTCAACGTTATAGTCCTTAATATTGATACTCGTCAGACGATCATCTTCCACCAAGCGACGACTCAGAATAATTGCGTCCTCCATGTTATAACCACCCCATGGCATAAAGGCAACTAGCAAGTTTTTACCTAACGCAATTTCACCTTCTGCTATTGACGCTCCTTCAATCAGAACATCACCTTTTTTAACCTTATCACCACGGTTGACACGAACTTTTTGGTTGTAACAACGATCATCGTTATTCTTAATAAAATGGCGCAATTCGTAAACTTTCACACCATCGGCGTATTTGACATGAATTTCATCAGCGTCAGCTCGCACCACTTCACCATTACCTGAAGCCTGCACCAGATGACCGCTGTTTTCTGCTACCGCTCGCTCAACCCCAGCACCAACAGTTGCTGGTTCTGGTACAAGTAGTGGCACAGCCTGACGTTGCATGTTGGATCCGGTCAAAGCACGGTCAACACGAGTTTTCTCAACAAATGGCACCAAAGCTGCCGTTGAACCAAGAATCTGCTTATGAGCTGCGTCAATTAGCGTTACATCTTCAACATCAACCTGACCTGGCTGCAAGAATTTGCGAGCGCTAACCCGGCTATCAACAAAAGCTCCATTTTCATCCACCTTCGCACCAGCATCAGCGATAACTTCATTAGCCTCTTGTGCGGCATCAAGATAGACGATTTCATCAGTCACTTTGCCATTCTTAACTCGTAGATAAGGTGTCTCAATAAAACCATACTCATTAACTCGAGCGTAAGTTGCCAAGTTTAGCACCAAACCAACGTTTGGACCTTCTGGCGTCTCCACCGAACAGATACGGCCATAGTGTGTTGGGTGCGCATCACGCACATCAAAACCAGCTCGCTCACGGCTTAAGCCACCAGGACCCATTGAGCTAAGACGACGCTTATGACTCAATTCTGACAATGGGTTAACCTCATCTAATAACTGCGACAACTGTGAGCTAGTAAAGAACTCACGAACCGCAGCCCCCACTGGTCGGGCATTGATCAATTGCGCAGGAGTAACACTTTCGATATCAGCCACACTCATCCTGTCCATCGCATTACGTTGCATTCTGAGCATACCGACACGGAATTGGCGGGCAACCAATTCACCGACTAACTTAACTCGACGATTTGACAAAGCGTCGATATCATCCGCTGGCTCTTGTGAGTTATTAAGTCGAATAATTTCACGAATAATCGCTACTAGATCGCTCATCTGGAAAACACGATTTTCTGTAGTATTCGCTACGTCCAAGCCTAAGCGCTGGTTAATTTTATAGCGGCCAACCCGACTGTAATCAAACCGCTTAAAATCAAAGAACATCCGCTCGATCATCTGGCGGGCGTTATCAACTGTTGCCAAATCACCTGGACGTAAACGACGATAAACTTCAATCAGCGCCTCATTAACGCCACGAGTTGTATCCTTATCTAGCGTTTCTGCGATATATTTCGTATCACCAGTATCAATATCTTCAAACAAGCTCTTAATCTCTGAAGTCTTTGGATAACCCAATGCTCGCAATAGTGTCGTTACTGGCAATTTACGTCGGCGATCAATTTTAACGTAAATCGCACCATTATTAGCTGTTTCAAACTCCAACCACGCACCACGACCTGGGATCATTTTAGCACCATAATAATTACGTCCCGCTACTGTATCAGCTGTGAAGAACACACCAGCCGAGCGAATCAGCTGTGACACTACCACACGCTCAGTACCATTAATAATAAACGTACCTCGCTCCGTCATCCATGGATAATCACCAAGATAAATTTCATGCTCCTTGATTTCACCAGTCACCTTGTTAGTTAACTCAACCATCGCATGAAGTGGCGCTTCAAAGGTTAAGTTATTTTCTTTAGCAAACTGATCAGTGGTTTTCGGCTCGTCAAACCGATAACTACCAAATCGCAACGCTAATTTTTGACCAGTATAGTCGTCAATTGGATTAATTTCTGAAAAAATCTCACCCAAGCCCTCCTTGACGAACCAACGCCAAGAATCTTCTTGATGTGCGATTAAGTTTGGTAACGGTAGGGCGTTATCACCAGAGGTGAAAAACACACGACCGTTATCCGTGGACTGCTTTTTTGCCACAGGTAACTCCTCGCTTTTATTAGTTTAATTTAGTGATCACGGCCGGAAGATCCCTAATCCATAACCTCCAAAGTGCGATTTGCCCGCTCACACTTTGCCTCCGTTATGAATACACTACTCCTCAAATTTACATTATGACGAACATTTGAGCAAAAATCAAGAGTTTTATGATGTTTTTTGGATTGTTACCAAGCTATCTTTCTATTATATCACATTTCTTTAATTTTATCAAGTATTCGGTCCTGAACTTCCTCGACATTACCCGCTGCCGATATCAAAGGCACTCCATAGTCAGTGGCAATTCTCTCATAAGCCTGATTGACTGTATCCTGAAAATCTTGCCCACGTGACTCAAAAGTATCAGGATTTTTCAGCTCACCCCGCATAGCGATTCGTTCACTACGCACCTCATGACTCAGTGTTAAAATCAGCGCCAAATCAGGCTTCATATATCGTGGATCAGTAAATAGCTCTGTCACCCTAACGATCTCCTCAATATCCATACCCTCACCATAGCTTTGGTACGCCAAAGTGGAAAAATAATTCCTAGCGCTCAGCACTACCGCCCCACGCTTCAATGCCGGCTGAATTTTCTGTTGCCACAAATCTCGCCGTGCCGCCGAAAATAATGCTAAATTTATCTCCGCTGATCGCACCAACGAACCATTTTTGATAACACTCCTTAAATATGTCGCTACTGGTGTAGTTTTATCAGGATTATCACTGCCCGGTTCCTCAACCACGCAAACTTCATAACCAGATTGACGAAAATATTCAGCCAGCACCGCCACTTGTGTCGATTTACCAGTGCCGTCATTGCATTCAATAACAATATATTTACCCGACTTCTCCAAACTCATCTATTTACTCCACAAAAAATAAGGCTTACTTAAATATACCAGAAACTTCCGTGGTTTATTGTTAATTTTAATTAAGTGGGTGTGTTGATGAGCGACAGATTTTGTACCATTACCGGGCGCACGAGCATATACCGAGTAATTTTTTGCCTCAAATCGTACAACCTGATCCAAATAATCAGCCAGTTCATCTTTAGACAGTTCAGCTAAAGATGTCACATGCCTTTTAGGAATAATCAGTAGATGTTCCGTCACACCACAACCATCCCACAGGTCATAACTAAATTGATTTTTAATAATTGTGTGATGTTTAGTTTGCTCTACAATCTGATTATCATCACTCTCAACCAAATTACAAAAATTACACGCCACTGATTTGTGTGCTTTTTTGTGTTGACGATATTTTTTCTCTTTTACTACACTCCGAACTATTAAACCACCAATCACTTCAGACCCTCACCGATACCTTCAATTTTAACTGGCGTTTTTCTTTTATCTTTATAAGCTTTTGGCAACATCATTTCTGGTTGCCAAGTCCGAATAATCTCGTCCAAATCAGAGCCAGTTTGGTATTTATCACTAATGCCACGCTTACCTGATCCATAACCACCCTCAACCACACCAGTTTTATGAAACACCAATTGTCCAATACGCTCACCAACTGGCAACACAACACTCTCATGCATATTCAAATTATAAATCTCTAAGGTAATGCGATTAATGTACCCCGGATCAATCCAGCCTGCGTCAAAACATACCGCCACGCCGTTACGACCCCAAGAACTACGACTCAACACTTGCGCTGCACCACCCTCTGCCCGAATACCGATAAATTCGTGAGTATGCGCCAAAATTCGTTCACCTGGCCTCAGCACAATAATCGGGTGATTTTCAGGAATATTCTCAAACAACATATAGCCGTTATTATGACACCACTCAGCATGGGGCATAGCCTCTAATGGCCCCTTAAAATAACGGGCAACATCTTTCTTATCAAATGGATTATAGACACTTGATTGATTATCAAATTCTTGTTTATAAAAATAATGTCCCAAAGTAAAATCAAGGCTGGCCTCCGCTACATGTTGCGGGTCAAATGGCGTGCAAACGATTAACCCTGACTGAACAGCTTCCAAAATCTCCGTATTTGAATAAATCCCCATAATTCCATTTTATCATGCATTCAAATTTACGCTAGTAAATCACTCTCAAACTGCAAGACACCTTTATAATCTGGTGTGTAATTGGTCGTGTCAGGTAAATCCAAATTGACGATTTTTTGCCAAACAATTTGCACCAAGCGGCCGAAATCCTCCAACTCTTCCGCTGAAAAACTCGCTTCCAAAGATAAGATATCACCGCTTTTGTCGTCTGGCTCAACAAATTGCAATTGACCGCCAGTAAATGTCAAGTCGGCATGGTCTCGGGAACGGCTCAATAACAGTTGATAGAACATTAACTGCTGACGATATTTATGTAACTTAATTTTTTCATAATCAGTCTTACCACGCCAATCAAATGACGGCTTGCCAGTTTTATAATCTGTGACGGTAATTGTTTTTGCTGTTCTGTCAATTTCTACCATATCAAGCTGACCGGTCAATCTAGCCTCTCCCAATACTATGTTTTGTCCTGCTAAATTCAGCTCAGCAATCTGCCCCGACCTAAAATCTGCTTGCTTAACAGCCAAAAACGCTGATAGAGCTATTTTACCCCGGTCATTAAACTGCTGAAAATCCTCTTTTGCAAGATGAGAACGAAGCAAAATATCTGAAAAATATTTTAATATTGATGATTCTTCAGGCAATTTACCATCAACTTTATACGAATTATGAAGCCACGCCAAAGTCAGGTGAATTGCCGTACCATAAACTGCAGCAGCCAACTTGGCGGAAGGAAAACGCAAAATATTATCCAATAAAAATCCCTGTGGGCCACCCCGTGACACATCAAGAAAATTATTAAGATGAGTAACTGATAATTTATAGTTATCCAACGTTGGCTGTAAGATTTCTCGCAAATTGTCTGTAATCGGTGCCGTCAATCGTCCTCGCCAATCAATTTCCGCTATCTTTGTGGCTATTGGCTGCACTCCACCTTCAATATCCTCTGTCTCGGTTGGGAAAGAACTCAAAAAGCCTGCAATCAGCGTATCTTTACCGCCAACATCAGTTGTCGGATAAGTTATCTTGAGACTTTGCTTGGCACGAGTCATCGCCACGAAAAATAATCTTAATCGCTCATCATAAGAACTACCCGCTGGTTGTAACTGTAGGTTTGACGGATAGCGAATATTTCGTGATCTCGCTCGAACTTTTTCGCCCCAAGTCGAGTCCACCGCACCGATCACAAACACATGATCAAACTCTAGACCTTTTGACTTGTGTGCCGTCATCAAATTAATAGCTCCGTGTTTTACCTCGCCGCTATTTCTCACGCTGGTTATTCGAGTTTTCGCCGCTCTATTTAAGTCAATAAACTCTAATAATTGCCCCAAATTCGGTGCAGTCTCCATATTATAGTGGTCTCGTAATTTTTGCCGTAAAGTACGTAACGCCTCCAGGGCTGTTATATAAGCGTCTGGATCAGACTCCAATTTACTCGGACTGAAATAATAATTATATAACGGACTAGAAAAACCCTCTTCCACAGCAGCCACACCGATCAATTCATCAAGTTGCTGTTCTAATGGCTCATACGGCAGTTTCTTAGCTTGCGACAATAACCACTCCGCCAAACTCTTAAAGTGCGAATTAGCCATCATCACCTCTAGCCACAACTGATGATTTTTCCAAGCTTGTAAACTAATTTGCCAAATATCAGCTGGTGAGAATCCAAAAGCTGGGTGTGCAATAACTTCTGGCAGTAAAGCGTTCACCAAATCTAAATCATTTTTACTCAACCCCACGACAATTCTCGCTAATTTCTCTAGCGTTTGAATAACTTCCAACTCCAACACATCATCATATCGCTCATAATTCACCGCTATATTTTGATCATATAGATACGGTAACAACTCAATCAATTCATTATGACGGCGTGCCAAAACTGCAATATTTTCAGGTTTAACACCGTTCTTGATCATTTTTCCAATAGCTTGCGCCACGGTAGCCCGTTCAATTTCTGTTGATTGATAAGCTGTAATCTGCACCAGAGGATTCTGACAAGTGGCATGCGCCGTTAATTCTTTTGATAAATCTTCAATTGTATACTCTAGCCGGTCCGTGCCTTGCGTAATAACTACCCGCGCCGCCGTTAATATTGGCTCGGCTGAACGATAGTTATCGGTCAAAACGATTATTTTCGTCTGATCATAGTGTGTCCTAAAAGTCTGAATATTACCAACGTTAGCACCCTGAAAACTAAAGATAGCCTGATCGTCATCGCCAACTGCCATAATATTAGGTTGCGGATCATCACCAGTTAATTGGAATAGTAGCCTGAGTTGCGCTAAGTTCGTATCCTGAAACTCATCAACCATAATAAATTGGTATTGCTCCTGTAAATTTGCCCGTAAATCAGGATGCTTGTCTAAGGCTTCAAGCACCGATAAAATCATGTCATCATAATCAAATAATCTTCGTTTTGCCAGCTCTGCTACATACTGCTCATAAACATCAATTACCGCCAGTAACTTATCCATAGCAGTATCTTTCAGCACAAATTCGCCATTAATATTTTTTTCACACCACTTATTTTTCCAGGCTGTAATCGGCTTCGTGGAATCCTGCTCAATCGCTTCCTGCGCCGCATGGACGATCCCAAGTGACAAAACCTGAGAATAAGGCGTCACACCCACTGGTAAATTGGTAGATTTAGCAATTTTTGCTACAGATTCGGCTAACGGCAGAAATAATTCAATCGTTTTCTTACTAATTTTAGACGCAAAAATTTGCTGAATTTCGTCTTTCACAACATCAATCACCCGCTGATTGTCAGCTATAATCTGCCTAATCTCATCTGGCTGCAAACCACTCTGCTTGAATTCGGAAATAATTTTGAGAGTATCGGATAGATATACAAAATCATCACCATTTTTTGAACTAAGCGGATTTTTCCAGTCCATTGCAGTAAATATTTCACCCAAAATCTGTCGTTGTGTTAGCTCATCTGTCGGCTGGACGTCTGAGCTCTGAAAAATATACTCACGAGTGGAC
>CAUUZR010000004.1:0-43567 GCA_963549685.1 uncultured Candidatus Saccharibacteria bacterium
TAAGGAACGAAATGAAAGCAGTCGTAAAAATCTCTGGCAAACAATATCTTGTCAGTGAAAAAGAGTCCCTCTTGGTGGATCTCCTCCCTGAAGGTACAAAAGAACTCGCCCTCGACGCACTTTTGGTGGTGGATGGCGATAAAACTAAAATCGGTACGCCAACCGTCAAAGGTGTTGTGGTAAAGGCGAAGGTTATTGAGGCGGAAGTCAAAGGTGATAAAATCCGGGTCATTCGTTATAAAAGCAAGAAACGGGTTCACAAAGAGACTGGCCACCGTCAGAAGTACACCAAGATTCAGATCGCTTCTATCAAATAATGTATACATACATGACACTAAGCATCATCTTACCGCTCTCAGTGATGGGGCGGTAATTTTTATGCCACCCAGTAAGTATTTACATAGAACAATAGATTTATTGCAAGAAGAAATGCCGAAGTAACAATGAATACATATTTAGCCCAGACGGGGACTCTGTCTAGGAAAGCACCTAATGCTAAAAACATTGGGGCTAATGGCAAGATGTAGCGATTAAGACTGTCAAACCGACCGCTAGCTAAAGGCAACAGAACGTACGATAAACAGTAAATAAACCATAGTTTTCCTAAATATTTATAAACCGCTGTCAATCCTAATGCTATGACCGGTAAATACCATAGGTAACGAGGCTCCATTGAATCAGCAAATGAGGCGATAAAATCTCCCCCTAGGCGATTATACAAAGTTTGTGCTGTTACGAAGAAAAAAGGATCATTAAAGTTTACCCATAAGAATATCATGTACGAGCCAATACCGATAGGTGACATTATTACAGGTATAATTTTCTTAAAATTACGCGATTTCTTATATGTAACTAGAAAATCTAACAAATAGAAAATTGCTAGTACGCCACCTTGCACCTTTGTCGCAGTAGAAAGCGCAATAAGTATTCCAGATAAAATATATTTTTCTTTTCGATAGGCGTAGATTGACCCTACGGTTAAAAACAAAAATAAGCTTTCGGTATAGCCGGCGCAAAAAAAGAAAGAAGTAGGAAATATTGCCATTAAAAATAACACAAAGTATGGTGATGTTCTTAGCTTACGAGCTTTAATCTCAAACTTAAGCCAGTAATATAAGACAATTACTCCAAGAACGAGAAATATCCAACTAGTTAATAACTGGGCAAGAGGCGTAGAAATATTAAGCATATTTTTGAACACACCAGTGACTAGAGGATAGAGCGGGAAGAAAGGCATTTTTTCGGGTGAGTCGATTTTATATCCATGATCTGTAATATCCTGGTAGTGATGCGTATCCCATTGCGCCCATGATTGAATCAAACCAATTTTTGGATTTAAGTCAGTGCTCATATATTTGTAAACTTCCATTCGATCCAAGTATATACCGGTTGTTACAGTAATTGCGATAAATATTATCGTTAATAGCGCGGCATGGATCCATCCTGGTAGTTTAATTATTTTTTCGTATATACCTCGCACGAAATACATAGCTGTAAGTATACCATAGATGGTTTTTGTGATACAATGAAAAAAGCAGAAGGGGAAAGAATGACAAAAATTATTGCAGTCACCAATCAAAAAGGCGGAGTTGGTAAAACAACAACTAGTATTAATGTGGCATATTATTTGGCAAAAGCTGGCAAAAAAACTTTGCTGGTAGATTTTGATCCACAGGGCAATGCCACCAGTGGTTTAGGAATTGATAAGCAACAGCTGGGCGCAACGATGACAGAAGTGATTACTGGACAAATTCCTCTTGAGAACGTGATATTGCCAACAGATTATAAAAATCTATTTATTGCACCGACGACCTCATTTTTAGCCAATACTGAAGTTGAGTTAGCGCAAGCTGAAGGGCGATTTATCCGTTTACGTCAAGCATTAGCCACCGTTTCTGATTACGACTATATTATTATCGATAATCCACCAAGTTTAAGTTTACTGACGGTCAATGGTTTAATTGCAGCGAATTACATCTTACTGCCAGTTCAAGCAGAATTTTATGCTCTGGAGGGGTTAGGACAGTTATTGGAGACTATGAAGCTGATTCGTAAAGGATTAAATCCGCAACTTGATTTGCTGGGTGTACTGCCAACTATGATGGATTCTCGTACCACTTTATCAAATCAAGTGTATGAGGAGATTAAAAAGCATTTTCCAGATAGAATATTTAAAACAACCATTCCGCGCAATATTCGCTTGGCAGAGGCGCCAAGTCATGGAGCGCCGGTTGGAGCGTATGACAGATTTTCAAAGGGTGCCAGAGCTTATAAAGCGCTAACAAAAGAAATCATAGAGAGGATTGGAGAATGAAAAAAGGTTTAGGACGTGGGTTTGATTCATTAATCCCAACAAATTTAATAGACGAGGCGTTTGATCCGACTGCCCATCAAGATGATAAAATGTCTGAGCTGCGTCATATTCCGATTGAAGAAATTATTCCTGATCCGGATCAGCCACGCCGTGTTTTTGACCAGGATGCTTTGGAGGAGCTAGCAATATCAATTAAGGAGCATGGCGTCGTGCAACCGCTTGTAGTGGTTCCACAGAAAGATAAATTTTTGATCGTGGCGGGTGAGCGTCGTTGGCGAGCTTCCAAGATAGCACAATTAAAAAAAATCCCATGTATTGTTCGCAGTATGAGTGATCAGCACCGTCTGGAGGTTTCTTTGATTGAGAATTTGCAGCGACATGATTTGAATGCATTGGAAACCGCTACGGCGTATCTTAAGCTACGTGATCAGTTTAATATGACATTAGAGCAAATTGGTCAGCGAGTGGGTGGTAAATCAATTAGTGCGGTTAGCAATAAGCTTCGTCTATTAAAATTACCAAAGAAGATTCAGCAAGCTTTATTTGATAATAAAATAACCGAGGGTCAGGTACGACCATTGATTAATATTCCTGGTGAGTTAGCTGAAAGTTTGCTGGATAAAATTATTAAAGAGGAATGGTCGTCACGTAAAATTGAACAAGTGATTACTTTGTGGCGACAAGCACAGGAAAATGGCGAGTCCAAGCAGAAGCAGCCAGTAGAAGTGCCACATGCTGAAGCGATTGAAAGTCTGAAAAGCCGTTTCAAAACTGGCGTGAAGATTCGCACCAATAGTAAAGGAGCGGGGCAAATCAGTATCGCTTTTAAGGGTGAAGAAGAGTTTAATAGAATTCGTCAATTGCTGGAAAATTAAAAGCCACGAGTTTTATTAAACGGCCAAAATCTTAAACCAACTGGCCCGACTATATCAAACAGTGGAATCGTTCCCATGCAACTGCGTGAATCACAGGAATAATTTCCTTCACGGTGATCACCCATCACGAAAACTGTCCCCTCTGGAACTACTCTGTCAACTTCGCCTGAGGTGGGTTGGCCTGGCTCGTTTTTATTAACCGTTGTGTCAGGATTGAAGCCATTGGGGTGTTCATTATTATAAACTGTTACAGTACCATTTTTGACAGTTACACGTTCACCAGCAAAAGCAATAACTCGCTTGACGATATATTCATCTTTGCCACGTAAACCATAATTTGGATTTTTGAAGACAATAATTTTTCCACGTTCTGGCGTGTAATTTTTATTTTGTAGGTGAGCGAGAGTAACAGGTAGGCGATTAACGATTAATCGATCACCGGTGTACATCGTTGTTTCCATGCTGGCGCCCTGCACGTTGAAAACTTGAAAAGCAAAGCTATTCAACAGAATTGTGCCGATAATGACTCCCAAGAAAAAAATTGCCATACCAAGAATATCTTGAAGTTTTGGATGGCGATCCAGAAAATTTGCTTCCATTTCTCAAATTATAAGCGTTTTCTATGATATAATCAATAGACATGGAATTACTAAATACAGTTAAAAGGCGGCCTTTTTGGAGTGAAATAGTTTACTATTTATTCAATATTGGTTTGGCTGTTATCTTGCTGTTGATCGCACTATTTATTCAGTCGCCGTACCCAGCTTTAGTGTTTGTGCTGTTGTCAAAGTGGCGGGTAGTGGCGGTGCGTCCACGGTTTTGGTGGACAAATATTCAGGCTAATTTAGTGGATATTATCGTTGGACTGGGTTTTGTCGGGCTAATGTATATGCCTGGCGCTAGTCTGGTTTTACGGGTAATTTTGGCTATCTTATACGCAATCTGGCTGATAATTATCAAACCGATGTCAAAACAATGGCAAATTATTTTACAAGCCGCTATTGCAATTTTTATCGGTTCTATGGCTTTGATGTCGGTTTCGGCTAGTTGGCCAGCATTTGTGGTAGTTCTTGCGTTATTTACTATCGGTTACAGCGCTGCACGGCATTTTCTGTATAGTCATGAAGAAGAGCAGATGGTTTTGTTGAGTTTGATGTGGGGAATTGTTTTTGCCGAACTAGGTTGGCTGGCGTATTTTTGGAACTTTAGCTACTTGGTGGCATTGTCTGCTAAAATTCCACAGTTAACCTTTATATTGATGCTTCTGTCATTTTTGGCAGAGCGTACTTATAGTTCTTGGAAAAAACATCAACATAAAATTAAGATCGATGAACTATATGCGCCAGTGATATTTAGCCTGGTTATTATTTTTGTGATGGTAATATTTTTTAATTCGGTAGTAATATAATGGATTCTTCAACTTCTCCTCAAATAAACTGCAAAAAGTCAAAAAAATCAGCTTGGCTTATCACGATTGGGGTTATTTCTTTAATAATCGTTAGCGTTATTGCCAGCACCATGATAAGCTGGGCAATTTTTCAGCAGATGAAGCCAGCCAGCTCAGCCAGAGTTGTGACTGACGGTAATACTAAACTAACAGAGGAAGAAATTGATACAGCCAAAGTGGCGGAAAAAGTTTCAGCTAGTGTGGTGTCAATTATTACCTCTGGTAAAAATGATGAAGATCAAATATCTGCTGGTACAGGGGTGATTATTAGCGCTGACGGCTATATTTTAACCAATAAGCACGTGGTTGAGAACGCCCGTGGTTTTGAGATTGTGACCAATACTGGTGATAAATATTCTGACGTGGTAATGGTGGGAGCGGATCCGCTGAATGATATAGCGTTTTTGAAAATTAAGGATGCTAAAAATATGCCGACGGTAGAGTTTGGTAATTCCAGTACGGTAAAAATTGGTCAAAAAGTTATTGCCATCGGTAATTCTTTAGGACAATATCAGAATACAGTTACTAGTGGAATTATTTCTGGTAAAGGTCGTCCAGTGTCTGCCGCTAAAGATAGCAACGCAACAGAGGTAGAAAGTTTGGTTGATTTATTACAGACTGATGCGGCGATTAATCCTGGTAATTCTGGCGGGCCATTAATTAACGCTTCTGGGCAAGTGATTGGTATCAATACAGCGATTGCATCTGATGCTCAAAACATTGGTTTTGCTATCCCGATTAACTCAGTTAAAGGAATGGCAAAAAGTGTGCTGGTAGGTAAGGGTGTTCAGAAAGCTTATGTTGGAGTTAAATATATGTCGATCACTCCTGAAATAAGAGCTAAATATAGTCTTTCTAGTAAAACTGGCGCATATGTTGGCGGTTTGGGCGAGGTAATTGAGAAGAATAGTCCAGCAGATAAAGCGGGTATCAAAAAAGGTGATATTATTACCAAAATCAATGATAAAACCATTGGTATTGACGGTGGTTTATCAACCTTGATATCAGAGCATTTGCCGGGAGAGAAAGTGACTGCAACGATCTTGCGAGATAATAAGCAGTTAGAGTTGGAATTAACCCTCAGCGCTTATCAATCTTAACGCCAAAATATAGTGTTGCTGAAGGATCAATCGTAGACTATGTTCGTCGGCAAAGTTGATAATTGCTTGATGCTGTTCTGGATCTGCTTCAAGTAGTAATAAACCGTTTGGTGTCATATGTTGCGGGGCTTGGGTGATGAGATTTTTGATCAATTTTAATCCGTTGTCGTCAGCAAACAGGGCGATTTTTGGCTCATGTTGTAACTCTGGTGAAGTTGGCCAATCTTTATCAACATAAGGGAGATTGGCGAGTATATAATCAACTGGTTCAATTTGTCCAGCTAATAAAGATTGCTGTTGAATTGTGACATCAGCCTTAAGATTATTAGCGTTTTTGGCGGCGATATCAAGAGCTAACTCACTCACGTCAGATAAAATAACTCGTAAAGACGGTCTTTCTAATTTGGCGGTAATTCCCATAATTCCGGATCCAGTACCGACATCAATCAAGGTTTTTGGTGAATTATCATCGTTGGTTAGTGTTAAAAATAGTGAAATCATATCCTCTGATTCTGGTCTTGGCACCAGAACACTCGGCGAGACTTTGAACTGACGACCATAAAACTCTTTATAACCCAAAATATAGGCCAGTGGTATGCGTTCTAGGCGTAATTGCAATCTGGCTTCTGCGATATCAAAACGCCGTGGGTCAATTTCTTCCTCTGGGTGAGCGTGTAGATAAGTCCGGTCTTTTCTTAAGGTTTCCGCCAAAATTAGTTCTGTATCTAAACGGGCTGAAGAGATGTTGGCTTGCTCTAAGGTTTTGGTGGCTGATATGAGCCAATCAGAGATAATCATGTTGTTAATTATACTACATATCTTTAAGATTGAAAAGGGCTAATGCTTGCAAAAATCAGAGAAAAGTGTTAAAAACTCTTGACAAATCAAGAGAGAGAGAGAGAGTATTATGGGGTATATTACCAAATATATAGAAAGCGAGAAGATAAATGACTTCACCAGAACAAACTAATACTAGCCAAGCAGCAGAGCAAATGACATTTGCTGCGGATTTTGATCATAATTTAAGTGATCAAGAGAAGCGAGAGGCGGCAGTAAAACTGGATAAATTGGTTGAATCAACTTTAGAGAGGTTTCAAGATAAGGTGAATGACTGGTCTCACCTTAAGATTAACAAGGATAAGAAAGAATATTTGAGTTTGCTGTTGCAGGTTCCGCAGGAAGATGGATCGTCTGTAGGTATTAGGGTAGAATCAATATTATCGAACGATGGTATCAGATCTAGAGAAATTGGTGTCCAGGAAGAACCGAGAGAGTTTGAAGGTGGGGAATATCATAGGTATTATATAGACGATGGTCAGGTTTTAAGGTTTGATAACGACTTTTCAAAGCCAGAAAGGACACCGAGTGTCTTTGATGAAAAAACTGGGAGATTTATTATGAGGAATTTAACCTTGCAGGAAGAGAAAGATAGGGGTATAAATCATCAACCGGTTGGGGTAGATGAGATAGATAAGTTGGCTGAATTATTAGAATCTGCTGTACCTGATAAACAGTACGCTAATCTTTCGTGTTTTTAGCTTTCAACTCACGCTCAAATCTTTGTAGATTGTCAATTAAATCATCAATATCCCCGTTCATCGCAGCGGGGATATTGCTGCGGCTAAAATGGATGCGATGGTCAGTGATCCGATCTTGTGGAAAGTTGTAGGTGCGGATTTTTTCTGAGCGATCACCGGTGCCAACTAACGCACGACGTTCAGCGGTTAATTTGGCGTTTTCCTCGTCAATTTTCATCTGCAATAACCGGGAGCGTAACACACTCATGGCTTTTTCACGGTTTTTAATCTGAGATTTTTCATCCTGGTTGGTGACGACTAATCCAGTTGGTAAATGAGTGATACGCACAGCTGAATCGGTGGTATTGACGCTTTGTCCACCGTGGCCCGAACTGCGATAAATATCAACTCGTAAATCATTAGGATTAATTTCAACATCAGTTTCCTCCGCTTCTGGCAAAACAGCTACTGTCACAGTGCTGGTGTGTACTCGCCCTTGGCTTTCGGTGACTGGTATGCGCTGGACACGGTGTACGCCACCTTCAAATTTTAGCTTAGCATATGGCGCATCGCCCTTGACTAGAAAGATTACTTCTTTATAGCCACCAGAATCATTGGCTGACTCACTTATTAGTTCAGCTTTATAGCCATGCGTTTCACACCAGCGGAGATACATGCGGTAAAGTTCGGCGGCAAATAATGAAGCTTCATCACCGCCAGCGCCAGCACGAATTTCCACGATAACATTTTTCTCATCATTGGGATCTTTGGGAGTGAGTAAAATAAATAACTCCTCTTCAATCTCAGCCAGGCGCTCTTTGGTTTCAGTAACTTCAGCCTTGGCCAGTTCTGCTAATTCATCGCCACCCGTTGCTAATTCTTGCGCTTCAATCAGGGATTTCTCTAGTTGTTCACGTTCTTTAACTTTATTGATTAAAGTTTCCAGCTCGGAAAAACGCTTGTTTTTAGCTGTAAAATCTGGCGAGCTATAAGCGTCCGGTTGCGCCAAAAATTCACTCAGCTCAGTCCGCTCAGCGTTCAATGCATTGATATCTAGTGCGATTTTGGTCATATTATAAAATTATATCATAAACCCAGGCCTACAGAGGTAGTAATTGACAAAATAACAAAAAAGGTGTATAATAGAAAGGTAGTGAATAGATTAAGATCTTTGTATGAAAAACCGCTCAATCCAGTTGATGCGGATCTTGATCGTTTGGGGCTGGTTGGTACTACAGAATCGCCTGAGTTGCAGCAATACACCAAGGGGCTTCCTGATACTATTGCAGCTAACGATCCAAGAGTTGATGTAATTGTGAAGAGCTTGTTTAATGTCAATACTAATCCAGTGGAAAAACCTGTATCGCTAGATAAACTGAATCAAGCGATGCAAGATAGGTCTACTAGACGAGTGCAGATATCCATATACAAGGGCGAATGGCCTGATATGAGAGCTATACCTAATTGCGATATTCCGTTGCCAGTTGATTTGTTTGTGGCGGCACCAATGATTCAAGATTGGTGTGAGGGTCGTGGTTTGGAACCCAAAAACAGGAAGAAGAGTAGTGAAGTTATTCGGCAGTATGCAGCGATGGACCCTAGAAGTCAACCGGCTATACGTGACGTGGAAATTATTATTGGTCGCAATGGAGGGGTTTTTCTAGCTTTGCAGGGTGATGGGGCGCATCGCTTATGTGCTGCAAAGATGCGCGGAGACTGTGGTATAGTGTGTCGCAGCGTAACGATTGTCACACTCGACTAACCGTGGTTTAATGAGACTATGAAGTTTGCAACTTGGCGGGAATTTGTTGAGGATCAGGCTGAGCAGCCTTATTTTCGGGCATTGATGAATCGGGTTGATGCGGAGCGTGAGAGATTTGATATTTATCCGCTGCGTCAGGATATGTTTTCTTGTTTTGCGATTTGTCCGCTAGACAAGGTAAAAGTGGTAATTATTGGGCAGGATCCATATCATGGGCCAGGTCAGGCGCATGGCATGAGTTTTTCGGTGCGCCCTGGGGTGAAAATACCACCAAGCTTGCAGAATATTTTTAAGGAATTAAATAGTGATTTGGAAATCGAGACGCCTGATAGTGGGTTTCTGGAGTCGTGGGGCAAACAGGGCGTATTGATGATGAACACTAGCTGGAGTGTGCGTCGTGGACAGCCTGGGTCACACGCTAATTATGGTTGGATGGAATTTTCCGAAAATTTATTAAAAATGCTGAATGACTATGATCAGCCACTGGTATTTATACTCTGGGGTGCGCATGCTCAAAAAGTCGGACAGGTAATTACTAATCCGAAGCATTTGAAAATATCTAGCGCCCACCCATCACCGTTTTCAGCACATAGAGGGTTTTTTGGTAGTAAACCATTCTCGCAGACTAATGAATTCTTAGAGAAGTGTGGTCGAGGTGGGGTTGATTGGAGATTGTCGTAAAATCCCTTAACATAACGCTTAATCTTGCAAAATACGATAAAAATGTTAAAAACTTGACAAATCAAGACAATGAGAGTATAATGATAATATTAATAACGTTAATTTTTTGGAGAAGGAAACTATGACTAAATATACAGAAGCCGTGCCACCCCAGGGGGATCCGGAGTTTTGGCAATCAGAAATGAATAATAGAGATGGCAAGACACTATTATTAGACGATTATTATCCAGATGCAGGGAAGGATAAATTGAAGAAGATTGGAGCATCTGTTGCAGCTATTGCACTTGTAGCTGGTATTCTTGGTCTGAATTACTATGATCAGTCTGACATTAAGACGACTTGTGTCGAAGCGAATGCTGATGGCGGACAATTCACTAGGGAAGAACAGGAAGGAGTTGCTGGTAAGTTAGGTATTCCTTCTAATTATCTTTCAGATACAGGGTTGGCACAAACCATTGAAGGTCTTGGCGCTTACCGTCTTTCAAATGGTTCATACGATAGAGATCAACGACAGTTCGTTTGTGTATATGAGGGTCGTCTTGGGCGTGAAGAAATAGGTATAGAGACAGGTATAAAGTACCCTTTTATGGAGGAGGTAGACGAGAGTCAGTCTGAGTCTGAGGCTGAATAATAGGTATTGTTGAATAAATAATAAAATTGCCACTGATACCAAAAATCCGCCCCACAGTGAGGCGGATTTGTTATGTATTATCAGCTATTTGCTAGATTTTTTAGCTGTCTTGTCTGATTTTGGAGAATCAGTTTTTGCAGCCTTCTTGGCATTAGTTTTCTTAGCTTTATTCGCCAAGGCTGTTCGGCGAGCTTCAGCGGCTGCTTGACGAGCCTTAAAGCGGTCAACCCGACCTTCGGTGTCGATAATCTTCTCTTCACCAGTGAAGAATGGGTGAGAAGCTGATGAAATATGAACTTTGACTAATGGATATTCGTTGCCGTCTTCCCATTTAATAGTCTCTGTTGTTGGCGCTGTTGACTGAGTCAAGAACGCAAAGCCCGCTTGATCGTCGCTAAATACGACCGGGCGATAGTTTTGTGGGTGAATACTGCTTTTCATAACCGTTCAATTGTACATAATTTATCAAAAAATGTCAAAGGCGATAACCTCATCCTTGCTATTCTGACAAAATTATGATATAATACAAAAGTATGAATGAGTTTTCAACTAGCCTTGATGATTTAGATAAGCTAAATCCGGTGGCACCACCAGAGTTATTGCAACAAGCCCAAGACGTTAGTCGAAATAATACTGTGTGCTACGTAGAAGCAAATAGATATCTAGGCACATGGACGAGCGATCCTTCTTACGTAGAAATGCGATGTAAAACAACTGAACATGAAGCACTGAATGGTTTTTTGGAATTTATAGAAATGGTCGAGCCTCGTTTATCTGGTCATGAAAGAGATAACGCTAGAGAATTAAGAGAGGAATTGGTTTTTTTGGGCATGCCGGAATTGCATTTTGCGGCAACAGCGCTAGCGAAAAGGTTGAGACGCCATTTGGAAGTTGATGATAAACTTGTCTATGTCGATGTGGGAAATTCACTAAGTCAGTGTCGTGATAGAAAAGAGATGAAAAGTAGCCAGTATATTTTAGGCCTAGTCTTATCTGAATTTTCAGAAGATGAATTCAAAGAATGTAAAGGCAAAATGAGGATATATGATGGGGTTAGTAAGATTGAGAAGGAATCTAAGATTGTATTTATTGACGATTGGGTTATTGGCGGCGATCAGATGAGAGAGCGATTTTTAGAATTTAACGAAAACAATGAATCCGAGGACCATGAGGTTAGTGTATTGGTTATGGCGGCTAGTGGTGAGCATATTGACAATGGTATAAGCGAGGACCTTTGTTTTGGGGATACATCATATCCTGTAGAGGCCTGTTACAGACTCAAGACAAGTTCCGATGTCTATGGGGCTAGTAGGGTAACAGGTATACATTCTTCGACTGATGTTAAATTTGGCCATGAATTGGATTATATATTGTTCATGGCTAATAATGAGGGAATTGGTAAGTTAATTATGCCTGCATTGGCAAATATAGTACGGCCGTATCGAAATGGTGAAGATTTTGATGGCTTGTCACGACTTATGCAACTGCAATCGTTAGAGAGATGATAGTATTTGCAGGTTTAATGACTTTTTGATATAATTACTTAGTAATAAATTTTAATGACACAGTCTGCTTAGCGCTCCAAATAGCTGGCGGACGAGGCAAAAGGAGAAGGATATGTCTGTAAAGATAGACATTAAAGCTTTGCTGGAAGCTGGTGTTCATTTTGGACACAAAACCAGTCGTTGGCACCCAAAGATGGCGCCATATATTCACTCTAAGCGACAAGATAGTCATATCATCGATTTGGTGAAGACAGTTGAGGCGCTGGACAAGGCACTGCCAGAGCTAACTAAAATCGCTGCCAGTGGTAAAAAGGTGTTGTTCGTTGGTACGAAGAAACAGGCTAAAGACGTGGTGCGTCAGGCTGCCGAAAAGATCAATCAGCCGTACGTGGTTGAGCGCTGGATCGGCGGTATGTTGACTAACGGTGCGACGATTACTCAGCAGATCAAGAAGCTAAAGAACCTGGAAAAGCGCATGGCGTCAGGTGATTTGGAGCGACGCTATAATAAATTGGAAGTCCAACGATTTCAAGAGGAAATCGATAGTCTGAATTTGAAATACGGTGGGATTAAAGATTTGATGGGTAAGCCAGGCGCTGTCGTAGTGGTTGATGCTTTGACTGATGCTAACGCAGTGCGTGAAGCGCAGACTTTGGGTATCCCAGTGTTTGCTATCGTTGACACCAATGTTAACCCAACGGGCATTAATTATGTAATTCCTGGTAATGATGATGCGATTAAAAGCCTGGCAATTTTACTGGATTACTTCACCGAGGCGGTGGCTGAAGGTGTTGGCAGTGTAAAGCCAGAAGCAAAACCAATCAAGAAAGAGGGTAAATAAAATGGGCGTTTCTGTTGATGATATTAAAAAACTGCGTGAATTGACTGGTGTGGGCTTGACTGACGCAAAGAAAGCGTTGGTTGAGGCTGATGGAGACTTTGATAAGGCGCTAGAAGAGATGCGCAAAAAAGGCTTGACCAAGGCTGAGAAAAAAGGTGATCGTGAGACACGTGAAGGGTTGATTGAGAGCTATGTGCATTCTGGTCGAATCGGCGTGATCGTTGAAGTTAACTGTGAGACTGATTTTGTGGCTCGGCTTCCAGAATTCAAGGAATATGCTCATCATATCGCTATGCAGATCGCAGCAATGAACCCAAAGTATGTTGTCTATGAAGATATTCCTATGGATGAATATGAAGCGAAGAAAAAAGAGTTTATGGAAGCTGAAACTTTGAAAGATAAGCCAGAGGAAATTCGCGAAAAGATCGTCCAAGGTCAGTTGGCAAAACATTATCAAGATCAAGTGCTTATGGCTCAGCAATTCGTACTGGATGATACGAATAATGTTGCTACACTTGCGAAAGAGACGATTGCTAAATTAGGCGAGAATATCGTGGTTCGCCAGTTCAAACGCATTGAATTAGGTGTAAGCGAATAATTTCTAAATAGTAAAATAATATCGTGCCGACTACTTTTGTGGTCGGCATTTCTATGGAAAAGTTATACAGTGGAAATAATCAGACAATCGTCTTTTCTGTGTCTGGTGTCGGTGGTAGTGAGAATGAATTGATGATCACGAATTGTTTCTTGCAGTAATTTTTCTCGTTTAGCGTCTAGTTCAGAAAACACATCATCCATCAGGATTAGTGGTCGGGTCTTGGTGGTGGCGGTTTGTAGGTCTAGCTCAAGTAATTTAAAAGCTAGCATAATTGTACGCATTTCACCTCTTGAGGCGACCTTGATGGCAGGCTGATTATGTAGGAAAATCAGAAAATCTTCACGATGTGGCCCAGCGGAAGTAAAGCCGGTGGCAATTTCATAGTCACGAGACTGCTGTAGGCGGTCTAGTAGGGATTGTTCATAATTTTTCAGATCAACAGAGGGTAAATATTCAATGGAAAAATCGGTTGTTTGTCCAGCCAGAGTGCTATAGATATCAGCTATTTGCTTTTCATGATTGTAGAGAAAATTAGTTCGTTGATTAGTGATCTTGGTGGCTAGCTGGACAAATTTTATATCCCAGGCAAAGAGATGACCCCGCCAATGGGGGGATTGTTCGTCGTGATTTTTGAGGAGTTCGTTGCGCTGTAAAAGCGCTCGGTTGAAGGCTCGCAGAGTTGCTTCGTATTCAGGATTAAGGCGAGACAGCAATCCATCCAAAAAATCCCGTCGTCGTGAAGGTGATGAGGAGATTAGCCTCAGCTCGTTTGGTTCAAATAAAACCACTGGCAAGCGATGTTTTTGTGACAAAACTTTCATGGAGTGGCTATTAATTATGAACTCTTTTGTTATTGTGTCGTTGGCACCTCGCAGTAATTGTAATCGGCGGTTATTATTGGGTGATTCTAGTTGCACTATAGTTTGCAATGTGTCAAAGTGCATACAATCTTTTAATGAGCCACGAAAACTTGAGCCACGTAGTGCCACGTATATCGCCTCTAGTAAATTCGTCTTGCCGGTGCCGTTTGGCCCCACGATAACCGTACCAGATTCACCAAGTTGAGTGTCAAATAGTTCGTATGATCGGAAATTGTAAACTTTTAGTCGGGAAATCATTATTATTTTGATTATATCATGTAGCTAGCGCCAAATTGGGTAAAAGTTTGTTATAATAAAAATGAATTAACTGGAGGTAATAATGTTTGATACTAAACCGTATGAAGATAAAATGAGCGCCGCTTTTGGTCATTTTCAGGACGAGATGAAAAAAGTGCGAACGGGCAGGGCGCATGCTGGGATGCTGGATGGTGTAATGGTGGAAGCGTACGGGGCAAAAATGCCATTAAATCAAGTGGCTAATATCACAGCGCCAGAAGCCCAGATGCTATTGATAACGCCGTTTGACCCTAGTAATGTGACAGCGATTTCTGCGGCGATTCGGGATAATCAGTCTTTAGGTTTTAATCCTTCGGACGATGGCAAGGTGGTTCGAGTGCCGGTGCCAGCTTTGACGGAGGAGAGGCGTCGTCAGCTTGTTAAGCAGGCTAGTGAGAAGGTTGAGGAAACCAGGATTGCGATGCGTAATATTCGTCAAGATGCATTAAAAGATGCTAAACGTATGAAAGAGAATAAAGAGCTGAGTGAGGATGATCTGAAGCGAGTGGAAAAAGAGATTGATGTTTTAATGTCTAAGGTTCAGGTGCAGATTGATGAAGCATTTAAGGTCAAAGAAAAGGATATTTTGACGGTTTAATGACAAACTTTACCCACAGAGTGAAGTCTTATGAATGGCTACCTTTAGATAAGGTTATTATTGTTGGTAGTGGTATATTGGATCAGCTTGGACTAAGAATGGCCAATGATGTTGATGTGATAACAGATTCAGAGACCTTTAAGCGATTAAAGAATAAATCAGTTTTGACCCTAGAGGCACACGGGGATCATAAGGTTTTGGCGGGTGACGGGATTGAAATCTGGACTGATTGGCGTGAAGTAGATGGAGAATTGTGGGATTATGGTTATTTGTCACAATTTACAACCACTATTGATGGCGTGAGATTTATTGACCCGCAGAAAGTCTTACAATGGAAACGGGCAATGGGTCGGATTAAAGACGAAAAAGACATAAAGCTATTAGAGGAGTATTTACATGAGCGAGCAAGCTAATTTACCGCAACATGTTGGGTATATCGTTGATGGTAATCGCCGTTGGGCGAAGGAGCATGGCCTGGAATCTCAAGAGGGGCATTTTGCTGGATATAAAAAGCTGGAAAATATTTTGTTAGATACAATTGATCGTGGTGTGCCGTACGTCAGTGCTTATATTTTTAGCACTGAAAACTGGCATCGTTCTGGTCCTGAAGTAAAATATTTAATGGATTTAGTGGTGAAAATCCTGACGGAAGATTTACATATTTTTATTGATCGTGGTGTGCGTTTGCGGATTGCTGGTACAAGAGTTAGATTGAGTCGACGAGTGAAAAAAGCTATTGATAACGCTGAAGCTGCCACTAAAGATTTAAAAAATGGTACAGCGATTTTGTCATTTAATTATGGTGGACATCAAGAGATTATTGATGCAGTGAATAGACTGCGTAAAACGCTATCTGCCCATAAAAAAGTTACGGCGCAAATTTTTGAACAATTTTTGTATACACCAGATGTGCCGCCGTGTGACTTGATTGTACGGACAAGTGGTGAGCAACGCTTGAGTAATTTTATGTTGTGGCGCAGTGCTTATAGTGAACTGATTTTTATGAAGAAACCTTGGCCAGATATGACAAAGCGTGACGTGACTGCCGTGCTCAAGGAATATTCTCATAGACAGCGGCGATTTGGGGGTAATTAGATGGGAGTAGTGATAGGTGTTATTGTTGGTCTGATCACATTAACTATTTTAGTAATAGTTCACGAGTTGGGGCATGCTATTGTTGCTCGCCGTAATGGTGTGGTGGTGAAAGAATTTGGTATTGGTTTTCCGCCGAAAGCTTGGTCAAAAAAACCAAAACAGAGTTTTTTGGGTAAAAATGTGGAATTTAGTATTAATTGGTTACCACTAGGTGGTTTTGTTAGGTTACAAGGTGAGTATGATTCAGCAAACCAAAAAGGGGATTATGGTGCAGCTAGTTTTTGGGCAAAAACCAAGATTTTGTTAGCTGGTGTGACGATGAATTTTTTGACGGCGGCTTTGATTTTATCTATTTTGGCGGTTTTGGGATTACCAAAAATTTTGCATAATCAGGTTCAGTTGAAATTTGATACACGAATTGAGAAATCTGCTGTTATGGCGGTGCGGGTGACGGCTAATTCTCCAGCCCAAAAAGCGGGAATAGCGGTTGATGATCAAATTCAGCGCATCAATGGTGTAGAAATTAAATCTCCAAATCAGTTGATTGAATTGACTAAGAGTCATGCTGGTCAAGAAGTGGCTGTAGATTTTGTTAGAGCTGGATCTCATCAGCAAGTAAAGGTTGAGCTTAATAGTGCTGAAGAAGCTAAAAATGGTGGTTATCTGGGGGTAGCGCCAAGTCAGACGGAAAAAGCATACAGTACGTGGTCTGCGCCGATTGTCGGAGTAGCTTTAACTGGACAATTGTCTTATGAAACGATTAAAGGCGTTGGTGATCTGCTTGTGAAATCAGTCGGTGGATTTATTGGACAATTTTTTGGTTCAGATGAATCACGTCAAGCCGCTCGGGCTGACTTGGCAGTGGCCGGAGAAAATGTGGCTGGGCCAATTGGTATCTTGGGGGTAATCTTTCCGTCAGTCGTTAACTCTGGACTAACACAGATTCTGCTACTTGCTGCTATCATCTCCTTGACATTAGCAGTGATGAATATATTGCCAATTCCAGCTTTGGACGGAGGTCGTTGGTTTACGATGACCATTTTTCGTTTATTCAAAAAACCATTAACCAAAGAGCGTGAAGAAAATATTCAGGCAGTTGGTATGGCGATTTTATTAATTCTAATGATAGTAGTGACGGTGAGTGATGTTGGTAAAATATTTTAAACAATCTTTCGTCAAGCATAAAAATTGGTGGTTAATTATGGCTTTGCCAATGTGGGTTTATGGTGTGTTTATGGTGGTGCAGGTGCTGGTGGCTATGACGTTGTCTGGTATAGATAAGCTAGATGTCGATATTCAAATAGGTAATACAGTAACGCAAACCACGTTAATTTCATCACTAGTCTATATGTTGTCTTTAGTACTGGTGATGGGGATTCCTTACTGGTTAGCTGGGCGACGGACCAGCTTAAAGCTATTAGGTATTAACGATTGGCCAACTGTTTTGGAAGTTATAATTGCACCACTAGCGATGGTAGTCTATATGCTACTGACTGGTATTTTGATGCATATTGCAATCAATCTATTTTCAGTTGATATTCATCAGCGTCAGGCTCTACCTTTTTCGGAGACTATGCTGGCGACACATAGTCAATATCTACTGGCGTTTATCACCTTGGTGGTGCTTGCGCCAATCGTTGAGGAATTGCTGTTTCGTGGCTATCTTTATGGTAAATTGCGCAATTCTTTTAAGATTTGGATTAGCGTTCTAGCCACAAGTTTGGCTTTCGGTCTGGCGCATCTTTGGGTGGGCTTTAATAATCCATTGCAATGGGCAGTAGCGATTGATACCTTTGCGCTGAGTGTAATCATGACTACCGCACGTGAATATACCGGGGCAATTTGGGTGCCAATTTTGATGCACATGATAAAAAATGGACTAGCGTTTTATCTATTGTTTATTAATCCAAACGCAATTAATCAATTAAATTCGGCGATTTTGCCGATACTAGGAGGCATGTAATATGCGAATGACCAAATTATTTACTCGAACCTCAAAAACTGCTCCAGCTGATGAAGTGGCGCATAATGCGCAATTGCTGATCCGTGCGGGTTATGTTTATAAAACAATGGCTGGCGTTTATTCTTACACGCCGTTGGGATTGCGGGTATTGGAGAATATTAAGCGAATTGTGCGAGAAGAGATGAACGCTATTGATAGCCAAGAGCTAATTATGAGTACTCTGCAGTGTAAGGAGACTTGGCTTGAGACAGGACGCTGGAGTGATGAGTTGGTTGATGTTTGGTTCAAGTCAAAAATGCAGGACGGCACTGAGGTGGGATTTGGTTGGACGCATGAAGAGCCGATTATTGAGATGCTACGTAGTTATCTCAAAAGCTATAAAGATTTGCCAATTAGCGTTTATCAATTCCAAAATAAACTACGTAATGAACTGCGCGCCAAAAGTGGGATTATGCGTGGTCGTGAGTTTATTATGAAAGATATGTATTCGGCGCACGCTAGTAAAGAAGATTTGGACGCATATTATAATCAAGCGATTGAAGCGTATAAGCGGTGCTATGATCGTTTTGGGATCGGTCGGGATACTTATGTAACATTTGCTAGCGGTGGTGCTTTCACTAAATTCAGTCACGAATTTCAGACAATTTGCGAGGCTGGTGAAGATTATATTTATTTACATCGTGGCAAGAATATTGCGGTAAATGAAGAGGTGCTGGATGATGCTGTAGCAGAGTTGGGTATTGATGCTAATGAGCTTGAGAGAGTTAAAACCGCCGAGGTGGGTAATATTTTCAATTTTGGTACGCAAAAATCTGAGGAAATGAATTTAGTATTCACTGGTGAGGATGGATGTCAACATTATGCTTATATGGGTAGTTATGGTATTGGCATTACTCGTGTTATGGGTGTGATTGTTGAGAAATTTGCTGATGATAAAGGGATTGTTTGGCCAGAAAATATTGCTCCAGCCAAAGTCTATCTAGTACAGATTGGTGATAATTCACGCACGGTGGCAAATGATGTTTATGATCAATTGCAAAAAGCTGGTATTGAAACTCTGTATGACGATCGAGCTGAGCGTCCAGGCGTTAAATTTGCTGATGCGGAGTTGATTGGCATTCCGTATAGAGTGACGGTTAGTGATCGCTTATTGGATGATAAGAAATGGGAAGTAGTGTCTCGTCAAACTGGTGAAAAGAACCTCTTGACGACCGAAGAGTTACTTGCTAAACTAGTTTGACTGTTTAATATCTTTACTTTGGAGGGTAAAAATTGGCGTAATAAAAGATTTACGTTTCCATGGTGAGATTTTGAAAGGAGATGAAGAAATGAAGAAAACTTATCATATTACAGATGATGGTCGTAAAGAGTTAGAAATAGAACTGGAAACTTTGAAGGGTCGTCGTGGTGAGATTGCGGAAAAAATTGCCGCTGCCCGTGATTACGGTGATTTGAGTGAAAACGCTGAGTACGATGCGGCTCGTAGTGAGCAGGGCTTGGTAGAAACACGTATTGCCGAAATTGAGGATATTTTGCAAAATGCTGAATTGATCAAAGCTGGTGACAAGGAAATCGTTAGTCTGGGTAGCAAGGTTGTTTTGGAAGCTGATGGTAAAAAGTATGAATATACCTTGGTTGGTTCAGTTGAAGCTGATCCGCTCAGTGGTAAAATTAGCAATGAATCACCACTTGGCCTAGCACTGCTTGATAAAAAAGTAGGCGATACTGCAAATATCACAACACCAAAGGGCGAAATTGTTTATAAAATCGTTGAGATTGTTTAAAACTGCTAGCCGTGAATAAATTTTGATAGGCACCTAGAAAAAACAGGTGTCTATCTGTTATAATGGTACTAATTATGGCTACATTACAAGATTATAGAAATGAACGATTGAAGAAATTAGAGGCTTTGCGGGAATTGGGGGTTGATCCTTATCCAGCGCAAACCAATCGAACTCATAATCTGGCTGACATCAAGGATGAATTTGATAAGTTGGAGGGTCAGTTGGCGACTGTTGCTGGACGTATAACTTCAATTCGTAAGTTTGGTAAATTGGCGTTTTTGGTCATTCGGGATAGCTTTAATAGTGAACTACAGCTGTTTATCCGCAAAAATGAGACTAACGATTCTGCTGATCGTAGCAATAGTGAGTTGGTGATGCCTGATGAAATCAGCCTTTTGGATACGGGCGATTTTGTTGAGGCGCATGGTGAAATTATTCGTACGCAAACTGGTGAGATTTCGGTTAGTGTTCGCAGTCTGCGGATTTTGACCAAAGCTCTGCGCCCGATGCCAGAAAAATTGGAAAATAAAGAGGAGCGTTTACGTCGGCGTTATGTTGATATGAATGTTAATCCAGAGGTGCGTCAGCGATTTATCCGTCGCAGTAAATTTTGGCAGGCGACTCGTGACTATCTCAACCAGCACGGTTTCGTTGAGGTTAATATTCCAGTGTTAGAGCATACCACCGGTGGGGCTGATGCTAATCCATTTAAAACTCATATGGACGCTTTAGATCAAGATTTTTATTTACGAATTAGTCATGAGTTACCACTTAAGCGATTACTCGGTGCGGGATTCGAGAAAGTTTATGACCTCGGTCCACGATTTCGTAATGAAAATTACAGTGATGAGCATTTGCCAGAGCATATTGCTATGGAATGGTATGCAGCGTATTGGGATTGGCAACAGGGGCGTCGGTTTATGGAAGGCATGTACAAATATGTCTTAAAAGAAACCTTCGGCACATTGCAATTTAAAGTTCGTGGTTTTGAGGTTGATATGTCGGGCGAGTGGGAAATTTGGGACTATGCTGATGTGATCAAAAAACACTACGGTATTGATGTATATAATACAACAATTGAAGAAGTGGCTCAGAAACTGAAAGAGTATGGCTTGGAGGTGGAGAAGACTGATTCGATTCCACGTGGTATTGATAAGCTTTGGAAAAATATTCGCAAAGATGTGGCGGGTCCGGTGTGGTTGGTTAATACGCCGAAGTTTATTTCACCACTTGCTAAAACCAATTCTAACAATCCTAATGCCGTGGAGCGCTTTCAGCCGGTGATCTTGGGGTCGGAGTTGGGTAATGGCTTTAGTGAGTTAAATGACCCAATCGACCAGTTAAACCGGTTTGTTGAACAACAAAAAATGCGTGACGCTGGTGATGAAGAGGCGATGATGTTGGATATTGATTTTGTAGAAATGCTTGAATATGGTATGCCGCCAGCTTGTGGTTGGGGGTATAGCGAACGGGTTTTCTGGATGTTTGAAGGAGTTTCGGCTCGTGAGGGTGTGCCGTTCCCACAGCTGAGGCAAGAGTATGACGAAACAACACGAGCGATTTACCCAGAAGTGAAAATATAAGGAAAAGAGAAAATATGTCTAAAGAGCGATATGAAACTGGTGGTGTGCCTGAGTGGTTGCGGCAAATAACGGTTGAAACGTTGCCGGTTGAAACGCCATGCACACTCGATATTGGGTCGTTTGTTGAGCCGCAAGAGGTGATGTATATCGATAGGGTACAGGATAGATTGGTTGTTGATGCGCGGCAGCCGGTAAAGCCGCTTGAGGTGGTTGATCCGTCAGATGACGAAACGGTCATATTTACGAGCGTGTGGGTGCAAAATGACAAAGGGGAGTTGCAGCAGGGGATCGTGGCAGATTGCCGATGGTATAATGGGCAATTTGACATTGTCGATGGAGCGAAAGAAATTGACTTTACAGATCAAGAAGAGGCGTGGGAAGAGCTTGACAGTAGGCAAAATCAAGTGATAATTGCGGCGGTTGTTGACTATGATGAAAATGGAGATATTGCCGTATGGGGCGATCCAATGTTTTATGATGCAGCGATGTATATAGCGGATGTAATAGACAGAGATTGTATAGATTATAGCGCTATCAAGCCGGTAAAGTCGAAGAATAAATCTAAAAATAAGAAAACTAAAAAATCGAAGAAATCTAAGAACTAGACTGTCTTTTGGGTGGAGATTTATCTAAATTGCTTGACTTTTTATAGTACCTTGTATAACATAGTACTATGTATAATGAAAATACAAGGAGCATAGCATGAGAAGAATTGATATCATCAAGCGGGCGGGGCGGAATCTTCGCCAGTCGAAAGGCCGGACAATTTTGACGGCATTGGCGATTTCCGTCGGGGCGTTTACGATTGGCTTGGCGCTGATGGCTGGCGAGGGCGGTCGGTTATATACCAATAGTATGGTTGATGCGGCTGGCGATAAAAAAGTGATTATGGTCAATAAAAAAATCGAGCCAGAGAAGAAGGAAGAACTGCCAGAGTACAATACGTCGGAAGAGACTGGCGAAGAACAGCTGGATAAACAAAAGGTAGCGCGTCGTAGCAAGTATTCAATGAGCGATGCTGATATTACTAAACTTCGAAAAATTTCGCATGTACAAACGGTTACTCCGGCGTATTCAACTGCCGGCGTGGCGTATGCTCAGAGTTCGGGTAATGGTAAGAAATTTGCCTTGGAAGTAGCAGTAAAGGCCGATAAAACGCGGGCAGAATTGGCGGCTGGCAAGCTGGATGATTTCATGCCAAAGCCGGGCGAGATTATCATCCCGGAGACTTATGTTAAGCAACTGGGCTTCAAGGACGCGCAGTCGGCGATTGGACAGACGATTACGTTGGGTTTGCGTAGTGCGGAGCAGAGCGGCGAGGTTGCTAAGGAGATGTCGCTGAAAATTACTGCGGTTGACAAAGAATCGGATACGATTTTGTACTATCAGCCGACGCTGCGAATCTCGACCGCTGACGCTAAGGAAATCTACGAATTTAGCCACGACAAAAGCCAGCCGAACGAGTATTCGACGGCGCTGGTGTCGGTTGATGATGAGAAAAATATCGATGCGGTGAAGGACGAAATTAGCAAAGACTACAGCGCCTATTCGATTCAGGATGTGCGCAAAACGCTGCTCACCATGGTCAACGCGGCGCAAGCGGCGCTGGCGGGATTTGGCGGCTTGGCGTTGCTGGCCAGTGTATTCGGGATTATTAACACTATGTATATTTCAGTGTTGGAGCGTACCAGCCAAATTGGTTTAATGAAGGCGCTGGGGATGCGCGGCCGCGATATTGGCAAGTTATTCCGGTATGAAGCGGCGTGGGTTGGTTTGCTGGGCGGCTTGATTGGCGTCGGACTGGCAAGTTTGGTGACGCTGCTGAATCCAGTAATTACCAGTGCCTTAAAATTAGGCGTTGGCACGAATCTTCTAGTAATTAATCCGCTGCAAATCGGACTGTTGGTAATCGGACTGGTGGTGATGGCAATAATTTCTGGCTGGTTGCCAAGCCGCAAAGCAACAAAATTGGACCCAATTGAGGCGTTAAGGACGGAATAGGAGGGAGATCATGATTGAACTAAAGAATGTGACGAAAATTTACGGCAAAAAGAAAAACCAATTCATAGCGCTGAAAAATGTCAGCTTAACTATCCCAACAGGAGCCAGCGTAGCCATTTTAGGAAAATCTGGCTCAGGAAAATCGACATTGATGCATGCCATTTCAGGCCTAGATAAGCCGCAAAAAGGCCAAGTTATCATTGACGGGCAAGATATCTTGCAGCTAAAGTCAAAGCATGTCGATGAATTCCGTGCTAAAAAAATCGGCTTTATTTTCCAGAGTTTCTTTGTCCAGGGTAATGAGAGCGTGATTGACAATGTCAGTTTGCCGCTGGAAATTGCGCGGCTGCCACGGAAAAAGCGAGTACATAAAATTAATGCGGCGCTTAAGGCGGTGGATTTGTATGACAAACGCAAGAACCGCGCTAAAGATTTGTCGGGTGGGCAGAAACAGCGCTTGGCGATTGCTCGGGCAATTGTTGGTGATCCGCAAATTATTTTCGCCGACGAGCCAACGGGTAACCTAGACAGCGAAACTGGTGCGAAAGTGGAAGAATTGCTGTTTGATTATAATAAGCAAAAGGGCGTAACCTTGATTGTGGTGACACACGACGTTGATTTGGCGAAAAAATGCGATCATCAAATCATCATTAAAGACGGGCGTATCGAAAAATCAACCGTACCAGGAGAAGGGAAAAATGGACGTCAGCTCTTACGCTGAAAGCTTAGCGATTCAGCTGCGCAAAGGCTTTCTGGTGTATTGTGTGCTGCTGGTGTGCGCCAAACAACCGCAATATACCGGCGACATCGTGAAGCAATTGAGCGAGTCGGAGCTGATGGTGGTTGAGGGGACAATTTATCCGCTGCTCAGCCGCTTGCAAAAATATGGCTATCTCAAGCACGAATGGCAAGAAAGCGAGCAAGGTCCGCCGCGCAAATATTATTCGCTGACTGACAATGGCAAGCAATTGGTGGATGAATTGAAAGATCGGATAAAACTGTTAAACAATTCGCTGAAAAATCTCGAGAAAGGAGCAAAGCGATGAAAGAAATAACCAGAATCCATTTGGCAAAAACGCCGTTTAGTATGGAAGTTGATGCTAAAAAATCATTGGAAAAATACCTGAATTTAATTCAGAAAAACATGCATGCCGAGCCAGAAGCTATGCGGGAAATTGAGGCGCGAATGGTGGAGCTTTTGGCGGAGCGCAGCGTGTCGAAGGATGGTGTGATCGGTCATGACGACGTCCTGGCGGTGCAGAAACAAATGGGTGAGCCGCATGATTTTTCGGATGATGCCAGCGAGGCGATTGATGAGATAGAAGATAAAGATATTGACAATAAGCCAGCGAAGCAACTAATGCGCGATCCCGACAATGCGATTATCGGCGGCGTATGTGCGGGCGTGGCGGCGTATTTTAACATCAATCCGCTGTGGGTTCGTTTAATTGCGATTGTTTCGCCGTTTATGACATTTGGCACGGCAGTGTTGGTTTATGTGGTAATGTGGTTGTCGATGCCTGTACCGCGGACAGCTTCAGATAAGCTGCGAATGCGAGGCGAGCCAGTTACTTTGTCGTCATTAAAGCGATTGGCGACTGATGAGTCTTCAGCGACTGATGGCGGTGCGAAAACAATTGTAGCCAAGGTTTTGCGTTATTCGGCTGGCGTGTTGATTTTTTTGATGACTTTGGGTGTGTTGATTGGGCTGATTATCGGCGGCATGTTTGGCGTATCGGTCATTAATTTACTTGAAGGCTTGAGTGCACAAATGTGGGCCTGGGGTCTGTGGGTTTCGCTGGTAATTGGTGGTATTTCGGCGGTAGTACTGGGGATGGCGTTGGCTCGCAGTGTGTTCACTTGGACGATGAGTCGCTTGTCGATAATTGTGATGATTACCGCAACGGTAGTTATCTCTATGAGTATGGCGAGTGCTGGTGTCTTTGGCCTGCAGGCGGGTTCGGAATTTTCCTATGAAGTGCAGAGTTTGATGAGAAAAATGGACGTTAAAATGCCGGATACAAGCGGTGTTAAATCAATTGCAATTGAAGGATCGACGGGCAGTGTAGTTCGTGTAGACTCTGACAAGCTGCGAGTCGAGGCAGACTATGTGGATTTGCCAAGCGTCAAACAACCGACGATCAAAGCTCGCCGCGATGGCGACCGGCTGATATTGTCTGTCGAGGAAGAGTGTCCGAGAACGATGTTCTTTGGCAGTTGCCATATGTTCGGTGCGCCAGTTAGGTTTAAGATTTATGCGCCGGCGGACGTTAGTATCAGTAGTCCGACGTATTACGATGAAGACGAGTTAGAGCGTTCTAAAGCTGAGGTTACTAAGAAAATATTTGAATGATTGTTTTGCTAATGCTACACTTGAAAGATGAAAGGTGATTTTTAGGCGTGGCTTGGTGGCAGGCAATTATCCTCGGTATTATTGAAGGTGTGACGGAGTTTTTGCCGATTTCTTCGACAGGACATCTGACGATTGCTGAGAAATTGATGGGCATGCCTTTGAATGACGAGGGGTTGATTGCCTTTACGGCAATTATTCAGATTGGGGCAATTTTGGCGGCAATTATTTATTTTTGGCGAGACATCTGGCGGGTGTTAAGAGCGTGGTGGCGTGGTTTATGGTGGAAGCGAGCACGGCGCAGTTTTGATTATAAATATGGTTGGGCAATTATTTTTGGTTCCATACCGATTGCAATTTGCGGTTTATTATTCAAGGATGAAATTGAAACCGTTTTGCGCAGTCTGTGGTTTGTGGCTTTTGCTTTAATTGGTTGGAGTGTAGTGATGTGGCTAGCTGACAAATATGCCAGTGGCAAGCGCCGAGAGAATGACACGACATGGAAAGATACACTAATTATCGGTCTGGGGCAGTGTTTGGCGCTAATTCCAGGGGTAAGCCGTTCAGGGGCGACGATTTCCGTGGGATTGCTCCGAGGTTTTGATCGGGTGACGGTGACAAAATTGAGCTTTTTCTTGGGTATTCCAGCGTTGGTGGCAGCTGGTTTATTAGAAGCAGCAACTGAATATAAAAATATTACTGGTGGAATTGGCTGGGGGATGACTATTATAGCGACACTTGTGTCATTTGTGGTCGGCTATATATCAATTGCTTGGTTATTAAAATTTGTCGCCAGTAACGATTTTAGGGTATTTATCTGGTATCGTGTCGGCTTGGGTATATTGATGATAGTTCTATTGAGCGGTGGTGTGATAACTGCGGTGTAGATGATATACTATAAGTATGTTAGATATTCGTTTCATTAGGGAAAATGCCGAAGCAGTGCAGGCTGCGACACGAAACAAAGGCTATACAGTATCAATTGAAGAATTGCTAAGGCGTGATGATGATCGCCGTGAATTGCAACGACGGGTTGATGAACTGCGTGCCAGACGGAATCAGATTGCGACACAGATGAAGGGTGGCAAGCCAGAGCCAGCTTTGATTGATGAGGGTAAGCAACTAAAAATTGAGCTAGCTAAGCGTGAGGAGTATTTGCGTAGTGCTGAAATGGAGGTTGATACACTGCTTGCTCAAGTACCAAATATTATTTTTGCTGATGTGCCACTCGGCGGTGAGGAGGACTCGGTAGAAATTAAGCGTTGGGGCGAGCAGAAGACTGGTGCCATTGATCATTTGGATTTTGCTTTGAAGCGTGATTGGGTAGATTTTGAGCGTGGCGCACGAGTGGCTGGCTCCAAATTTTATTATCTCAAGGGTGATTTGGCGCTGTTAGAGAACGCCATTACTCAATTTGCGCTGAATTTTCTAGTTCAAAAGGGCTTTACTTATCTGACGGTGCCACATATGGTCAATTCACGTACGGCAGCTGGTGCGGGTTTTGCACCAAAAGGACAGTCTAGTGATGATCAATATTTTATTGAGAATGAAGATTTAACCTTGATTGGCACGGCAGAAATGCCGTTGACTGGTTACCATACTGGTGAAATATTAGATGAGGCTGATTTGCCATTATTGTACGTTGGCTACAGTCCTTGTTATCGTCGTGAAGCTGGCGCCGCTGGTAAACATACTCGTGGATTGTTCCGGGTTCATCAGTTTAATAAATTAGAAATGTACGCTTTTTGTACGCCAGAACAATCCAGTGAGATGCATGATAAATTACTTGGATTTGAGGAGGAACTGTGGCAGGCAATCGGTATTCCGTATCACGTGGTAAACATTGCGGCTGGCGATTTGGGCGCGCCGGCTGCCAAAAAGTATGACATTGAATATTGGTCACCGGTTGATGGTAAATATCGTGAGTTAACTAGCTGTTCAAATTGTACAGATTTTCAAACCAGATCACTGAATATTCGAGTGCGCCGAACTGATGGCTCAATTGACGTGGCGCATTCATTAAATGGTACGGCTGTTAGCTTGGCGCGCAGTTTGGTGGTTATTTTGGAAAATTTCCAAAACGCAGACGGTACTTTGACGGTTCCAGAAGTGCTCAGGCCATACATAAATAATAGAGAAGTGATATAATAGATAAACCGATAGGAGGGTATATGATTAAGAATATAACAATTACTGGTGTGAAATATGAATTAACGAATGTAACCAGAAAATATGTTGAAAAAAAGATTGGTGCACTTGATAAATATCTGCCACGCCATGCGAAAAAAAGTGCCACCGCCGACGTTAAAATTAAGCAAATTGACAATCCTGGTGGTAATAAATACGAAGTTGAAGTTATTATTAATGTGCCAGATAAAAAGATTACAGCCAAAGACTCAACGATGAACGTTTTGGCAGCGGTGGATATCGTGGAAGCAAAATTGAACGGGCAGCTACGAAGATATAAAGATGATGTTTTGGCGCACGTTGGACGTAGCCGTGGAATTTTGGCACGATTTAAGCGTGGTTTTGGTCGCGGGTAAATTTAACTCTCGTATAGATAGTCTTTAATTTTTATGTCTCACAAGGTATAATAAGAAGAGTTTTGAAAATGTCTGAAAGTGAGGGGATTTTAAGTTTATGGCAATCACACAACAAAAAGCGCTGAGCAAGATTTTTGGCGATCCGCAGAAGAAGATTTTGAAGAAATTACGAAAACGTGTTGAAGCGATTAATGCTCTGAGTGAAAAATATGAAAAAATGTCAGATGAAGAGTTGCGTGAACAAACTAATGTTCTAAAAAACCGATTGAAGAAAAAAGGTGTAACCTTAGATGTGATTCTGCCAGATGCTTTTGCTGTAGTGCGTGAATCGGCAAAGCGTGTGATCGGTGAGCGACCATATGACGTGCAGTTGATTGGTGGTATGGCTTTGCATGATGGTAATGTAGCGGAAATGAAAACTGGTGAAGGTAAAACTCTGGTGGCGACTCTGCCAACTTACTTAAATGCGTTAGAAGAAAAAGGCGTTCACGTAGTGACGGTTAATGACTATTTGGCACAGCGTGACGCTGGTTGGATGGGTCAAGTTTATGATTTTCTTGGTTTAACAACTGGTGTGATTATCAATGAAGCGTCGTTTGTTTATGATAAGGATTATGACAACGAGCATCACGATGATCCACGAATGCGCAAACTGCGTCCAGTCACTCGTAAAGAAGCTTATAATGCCGACATCACGTATGGCACTAACAATGAGTTTGGGTTTGACTATCTACGGGACAATATGGTTAACGATGCTGAAATGCTACGACAACGTGAATTAAATTTTGCTATCGTTGACGAGGTGGATTCGATTTTGATTGATGAAGCTCGTACGCCACTGATTATTTCAGCGCCCGCAGCAGAAAATCCAGAAAATTATTACACATTTGCCAAGGTGGCGGCTAAATTAGTACCAGAAGATTACACTCTTGACGAAAAGCGTCGCAGTGTGGCGTTGACCGATGAGGGTGTAGAGAAGGTTCAGAAATTATTAGGAATAAAAAATTTATACACTCCAGATCATGTTCGCAGTGTCTATCACATGGACCAGGCTCTGCGTGCACAAACCTTGTTCAAACGTGATAAAGATTATGTGGTGACCAACGACGGCGAAGTGATAATTGTTGATGAACACACTGGTCGATTGATGCAAGGTCGACGTTATAATGAAGGCTTGCACCAAGCTATTGAAGCTAAAGAAGGTGTGCCAGTATTAGAGGAAAGTATGACGCTGGCAACCGTATCATTCCAGAATTATTTCCGTTTGTATAAAAAATTATCTGGTATGACAGGTACAGCATTTACTGAGGCAGAAGAGTTCCAACAAATTTATTCGCTAGATGTGATTCAGATTCCATCGAATAAGCCGATTGCTCGTGTTGATAGGGAAGATTTAATCTTCAAGACAGAAAAAGGTAAATTGCGCGCTGTAGCTGAGGCGATTAAAGAATATCATAAACAAGGTCGTCCGGTGCTGGTTGGTTCGGGTTCAATTGCAAAAAATGAACAAATCGCTGCCTATTTGGAAAAAGAAGGGATTAAATTTGAGTTATTAAACGCTAAAAATAATGAGCGCGAGGCGGCGATTGTGGCGAAAGCTGGTGAAAAGGGTGAGGTTACTCTGGCTACGAATATCGCTGGGCGTGGTACTGATATCAAGCTTGGTAAAGGTGTTAAGGAGTTGGGTGGACTAGTGGTGATTGGCTCAGAACGACATGAATCACGCCGAATTGATAACCAGTTACGTGGGCGTGGTGGTCGTCAGGGCGATCCTGGTGAAACGCAATTTTACGTGTCAACCGAAGATGATTTGATGCGAATTTTCCAGGGTGAGCGCATTGCGGCTTTGATGGATAGATTGGGAGTTGATGAAGATACGCCGATTCAAAATAAAGCAGTATCCAAAACTTTGGAGGCGGCACAGAAGCGAGTTGAGGGCTATAATTTTGATACACGTAAAAGTGTTGTTCAATACGACAATGTGATTAATCGTCATCGTCGAGTGGTCTATTCAATGCGTCGGAAAATCCTTGAGGGTGATGACATACGACCAGAAATTGATCGGTTGTTGCATGAGAAAATCACTACTTTGACCGAACTACCGTCTAAGAATAATCCTGATTTTGTTAAGGAGTTTAGTGTTGTTTTCCCGGTTGATGAGGCGGAGATAGCTAAGATCGGTAAGGAAAAAAAGGATAAAGCCCGTTTTGAAAAAGGCTTGAAGCTGGCAAAAGACGCTTACGCTGAAAAAGAGGCAGAAATTGGTGCTGACAACTTGCGTGGCGTGGAACGTGAAGTTTATATGGCGGTGCTTGATACGTTATGGATGCAACATTTGGAGAATATGCAACATCTTCGTGAGGGTATTCATTGGCGCAGTGTTGGACAGCGTGATCCGTTGGTGGAATATCGGTCTGAATCACAAAAATTGTTCAATAGTTTGCAGGAAAACTTGCGTGATGAAGTTTTGAGTACGATTTTTAGGGTTCATAAATCTGACGCTACGGTCTTACAATCACAAGATGATGAATATGACACTGAGCTAACTCGTTTGGCGGAAACAGCGGTAGAAAAAGGCGTCAATGAGATAACAATGGGTGAAAAGAACCGTGATGATGACTTTTCTGCCGTTAAAAAGGGTCGTACAACAGCTGAAGCTAATCATGCTAAAAACCAAGCTCGTAAAAAGAAAAAGGCCCAGCGACAAAATCGTAAAAAGAATCGAAAATAATTCAAGTAAACAAAGTGGAGTGATAGATGAAACATACAGTTGAAGAGGTGAGACTGAAAAATGGTGCACGTGGTTTATTGATTGATGTGCCTGATGCCACGGTGATGAGTATGCAGGTACATTTTCGGGCAGGTAATCGTTATGTGCGTGATAAAGAAATTTATGAGACGGCGCATATTATGGAACATATGGCGTTTGGTGCTAATTCCAAGCTAAGATCACAGGCGGCGTACGAGCAGGAATTTGTCAAAAATGGTGCTTATCATAATGCTTACACTTATGATTATTCGATGGTGTATGATGCGTTTTGTGCTGATTTTGAGTGGGATCGGATTTTGGAGTTGCAGCGCTTGGCGATTACTGAGCCTTTATTTAAAAATGAAGAACTTGATTCAGAAAAGGGTAACGTTCGATCAGAACTAACTGGCATGCTTAATAATCACGCCAATGTTTTATGGATGAGACTAGCTCAGGCAATTGGCGAGGATATTTTGACTGATGCTCAGCGTCTGAAAAAAATCCCTAATATCACCCTGAAAGATATCAAAGAGCATCATAAACACACTCATACTTTGAATAATATGCGATTTGTCATTGCAGGAAAAATCACTGGACGTAAAACGCAAATTAGAGATATGCTTGAAGCTTGGCAATTACCAGCTGGTGAGCGGTTTGATATACCAAAAGATGATATTCACAGTGCAGGTCCAATTTTCATTCGCCGTAAAGAAGCTTCAAATCTCACTTTTGGTTGGTCAATGACTGTGCCGCGTGAGATAAATAATGCTGAAGTTGATGCTATGGGCTGTTTGAATCACATTTTGACTGGCACGATGAATTCACGAATTTTTGGTAAAGCTCGCAAAAAAGGTCTGGCATATCATATGTCTAGCGGTGCTTCTTCTGGTTTTCACATTTCGTCATGGGATTTTGGTGGGCAAGTGAATTTGGATACGGCTGAGGCGCTGTTTGATATCATAGTTGATGAACTTGGTAAAGTGATTAATGGTAAAATTTCTGTTGAGGATATTGAAGCAGCTAAATCGTATGCGTTGGGGCGTTACCAAATGGGTTCGCAGACAGTCGATCAAATTAGTCGATTTTACACTAATCGTTATTTTTCTGATGGCTTTATTAAAGATTATGCTGGCGTGCCAGCGGCTATTTTGGCGGTTACAGATGAAAAAATCGTTCAGATTGCACGAGAATTCTTTACCGCTAACACCTGGGCGCTAGCGGGTTTGAGTTGCGGTGATAAAGATCTGATAGTCAAATTAAACGATAAACTAGTAAAATTATTTCAATAAGGGTTAGTTGCCCCGCCGCTACTATAGTAATAGCACTTGTTAATGTCAACTCCTTTTGATGTTAAAAAACGGTTTGTAATGATATCATATAATTATGAAGATTGTGATTGCAGGCTATGGTGTTGAGGGTCAGTCAAATTTGGCGTATTTTCAGCAAAAATTTCCAGAAGCGGAATTGCTGGTGGCAGATGAGCGTTCTGAAGCAGAGATTTTTGATAAAATTCCAGCTAATATATCGGTCAGGTTGGGTGAAAATGTTTTTTCTGAACAGTTGAATGACCTTGATGCGGATGATATGATTATACGTTCGCCAAGCCTTCCGCCATGTCGTATTTCTTCAGCGGCTAAGATTTGGTCAGCAACCAATGAGTTTTTTGCCGAATGTCCTGCGCCGATTATTGGCGTGACAGGGACAAAAGGTAAGGGGACGGTTTGCGGTTTGATTACATCAATTTTGCAGGCGACTGGCAAAAAAGTCCACTTAGTCGGCAATATTGGTACGCCAGCATTGGATGTGCTACCAAAAATCACGCCTGATGATATTGTGGTGTACGAGCTGAGTAGTTTTCAATTGTGGGATCTCGAACGATCACCACATATCGCCGTGGTGTTGATGATTGAGCCGGATCATCTGGATAAACATGCAGATTTTGTGGACTATCTGACCGCCAAATCTAATATTTGCCGACATCAATCCAAAAATGATAAGGTGATTTTTAATCAAAATAATCGCTATAGCTACGATATCGCTCATCAATCGCTGGCGCAAAAAATTGCTTATCCAACTGAAATAACTCCAGCCATGCAACAGTCGTTGCGCTTGCCAGGTGAACATAATTTAGAGAATGCTAGCGCGGCAATCTTGGCTGTGCAAGCGATTTTACCAGATATTACAAATGAGATAATTTGTCAGGGCTTGACGGGTTTTACTGGATTACCGCATCGTTTGAAGTTTGTAGCTGAGAAAAATGGTATCAAATGGTATGATGATAGCATTTCCACCACGCCAGGCAGTGCTATTGCTGCCCTAAAAGCTTTTGATGCGCCAAAAGTGCTGTTGCTGGGTGGTTATGATAAAGGTGCGGATTATACAGAATTATCTGAATTGATAGCAGAGTCTGCCTCGGTTCGGGCGGTGATTTTAATGGGTGATAATGCTGAAAAAATTGCTAATTCCTTGAAAAAGGCTCATTTTGATACAGCAAAAATCATTGATAGGGCGACTGTTTCTATGTCGGAAGTTGTGGAGACAGCTAGAACGGTTGCCCAATCAGGGGATATAGTTGTTCTTAGTCCAGCTGCCGCCAGCTTTGATCAGTACAAAAATTACAGTGATCGTGGTGAGCAGTTTGTGGTGGCGGTTGAGACGTTGTAAGTTAATTTTCTTGATACACTTCTGGCTTCAGCACCCCTATGTATGGCAAATTTCGGTATTGTTGCCGATAGTCTAGTCCATAACCAACCACAAATTCGTTCGGCACGCTGAGACCGACATAGTCTGCTGTAACGTTGACGGCGCGGCGTTCAGGCTTGTCTAGCAGGGTGCAGACTTTGATTGAAGCAGCGTGACGTGTGGCAAATAACTCTAATAATTTTGCCAACGTACGCCCCGAGTCGACGATATCTTCAACTAATAACACGTGGCGGCCGTGAACCTTGGTGTCGAGATCCTTAATAATTCGGACATTACCTGATGATTCTAATGCCTCGCCGTAACTTGACACGTCCATGAAATCAATTTCCAGGTAACAATCCATCGCCCGCACCAAGTCCATCATAAACGGTGCCGACCCCCGTAAAACACCAACTACTAGCGGGTTTTTATCATGATATTCCGCCGTCAATTCAGCGCCCAATCGTGTTACAGTCTCAGCGATTTCTTCTTTACTATATAAAATTTTCGCAATGTCGTTATTCATGCTTCTATTGTAACTGGTATAATAATGTATATGCAACCACTCAAAAAACGCATTCAATCTTTACGAGATGAGGTGATGCAAGCAAAACAAGCTTTGCAATTTGACGGCTTGAATGAAAATTTGGCGATTTTGGACGAGCAACTTAATCAGCCAGAGATTTGGAATAATCCTGATCATGCTCAAAGTGTGGCCAAGAAAGCGGCCTCTTTACGACAAACTGTCCAGCCATGGCAGACGCTGGATGTGCAGTTGAAAGATCTGTTGGAGTTGATAGACCTGGGTGATGATGAGCTGTTGCCAGAATTTGAGACGCAAGTGACGGCGCTAGAGCGAGAATTTATTAAACGAAAAACCGATTTATTATTCAGCGGTAAATATGATAATCGTGAGGCAGTAGTGAGAATCTCAGCTGGTGTGGGCGGGCTGGATGCCCAGGATTTTGCGGCTATGCTGGAGCGGATGTACTTGCGTTGGGCAGAAAAGTCCGGCATGAAAACTGATATATTGGAGCGCTCAACCAACGATGATGCTGGTATTAAAACTGTAGTACTGGAGATTTCCGGGCCGTTCGCTTATGGTAAGCTGCGTTCGGAAAATGGCGTACATCGACTGGTGCGACTCAGTCCATTTAATGCCGACAATCTTCGCCAAACCAGTTTTGCGCTGGTTGAGGTGTTGCCAAAAATTGATGCGCCAGATGAAGTTGATATCGACCAAAATGATCTGAAAATTGATGTTTATCGCAGTGGCGGACATGGTGGACAGAGTGTTAATACCACCGATTCGGCGGTGCGGGTGACTCATCTGCCAACGGGCATTACGGTAGCTATTCAGAACGAACGCAGTCAAGTTCAGAACAAGGAAACAGCGCTGAAAATTTTGCGCTCAAAATTGTTGGCTATGAAGCTCGAGCAACATGCCGAAACACTGTCCGACCTGCGTGCTGGTGAGTCTGCTAATTGGGGCAGTCAAATTCGTAATTATGTCTTACATCCGTATACACTTGTTAAAGACACTCGTACTAAACACGAGGATCGTGATGTTCAGGGCGTATTGGATGGTAAAATTGACGAATTTATAACGGCTTATTTACAACAGGTAGCCACACAACAATAAATCAATATTCGCGCTTATGCTCAAAAGATGATATACTAGATTTGATGATTTTGTTAGATAGGGTTACTAAAACTTATGGCAAAAACTCCAAGCCGGCGCTGAATCGAGTCAGTGTTCATGTTAGTGCGGGGGAGTTCGTTATTCTTGTTGGTACATCTGGTGCGGGAAAATCAACTTTACTGAAATTATTGACCCGTGAAGAAAAACCTTCCAGTGGTAAAATCGTTGTCGGTGGTATTGACTATGACAATCTTAAAGATAAGCATATTCCATTATTAAGGCGTAAAATTGGTGTGGTTTTTCAGGATTTTAAGCTGTTGCCTAATCGCACGGTTTTTGAGAATGTGGCGTTTGCGCTGGAAATTGCTGGCATGACTAACCGTGAAATTAAAGCCACTGTACCGAAAGTTATTGAGCTGGTTGGCTTAAAAGGTAAGGAGAAAAGCTTTCCTCATCAATTATCTGGTGGTGAACGTCAACGAGTGGCGATTGCCAGAGCAGTGGTGCGACAACCAAAAATTCTAATAGCTGATGAGCCAACTGGCAACCTTGACCCCAAACATTCTTGGGAGATTGTGCGCTTATTAGAAAAGATTAACAAATATGGCACTACTGTTCTACTGACAACGCATAATGTTGAGATTGTTAATCGCTTGAAGCGTCGGGTGATAACGATTGATCATGGAAAAATCACTTCAGATCAGGCTAAGGGGAGTTATAAACAGGGATGAAAAAGCAACAAACCAACCAAAAAGAAGCTATTAAAGCTCGCCAAAGACATCGTCGGATGCTAACTTTTGGGCGCATGTTTCGCTACGGTGTTAATAATTTTAGTCGCAACACTTGGCTAACTGTTGCAGCTACCGCCGTGATGAGTGTGACTTTGCTAATCATTTTTATAACAGTTACCGCCCGGCAGGTACTTCTTGATACTGTAAGTAACATCTCCAAACAGGCTGATATGTCGATTTATCTCAAGGGTGACACCCCAGATAAAGATATTAAAGAGATCAAGTCTCGGGTAGAAAAACTGGAAAATGTAGTCAGCGTCAGGTATATCTCCGCTGATGAATCGCGCAACCAACAGGCTCAAGCCTTTAAAGATGACCCAGAGGGCATTGAGGCGATTAAAGAATCTATTAATGAAATGCCAGCAACTTTAAGAGTGTCGGTGGCAGATTTGAATAATCAGGCTTCATTGCAGGAGTTTGTGAACAATGATGATTTGTATAAGAAGTACAAAAGTCCACGCCGAGAGCCATCTTTTAGTGGCAGTCGACAACAGGCGATAAAAACTATTGGTGAATGGGTTAGGCTGGCTAGTATTGGCGGATCGATAGCCACGATAATTTTTACAATTATCTCTTCTTTGGTGGTGTTTAATACGATTCGTATGGCGATCTTTAATCGCAAAGATGAAATACAAATGATGAAGTTGATCGGTGCTGACAAGAGTTTTATTCGTGGACCGTTTCTTGTTGAGGCGGTAATGTATGGTTTTATCGCTGCTGCGGTTGCTACGACGGCTGGTTATGGAATTTTGTTTTTAGCTAAGGATAAGATGACTGGCTATGGTATACCAATTAACGAATTATTGAGTTATTTAATAGCTAATGTCGGTCTGGTGATATTGGCTATGATTGCTATTGGCTCGGTGATTGGTATAATTTCTGCCTTGGTGGCGACTCGCAAGTACTTAAAAATCTAAATTGTGAAAAATTTGTCTTGACACGCCAAGATGCTTATGCTAAACTGGTAGTGTATGAAATTACGGTCCACCACACCAGTTTCGATTTCATTTGTCAGCCAGGCAACTTTAGTGGCGATGTCTGTATTGTTGGCGGGTGCTAGCATTTTGACTATTAATTCACGGGTGTCAGCACGTGATTATGAAGCGGAAATTCGTGCTAAACAGCAAGAAGCTAATCAATATCATACCGAGGCAACCCGTCTTGGATCGATGGCTGATAGCTTACAGGGCGAACTTGATAAATTGAATGGTCAGATTGCAGTAATTCAGTCGCAAATTAGTGATAGTCAAAAGAAAATTGCTGATTTGAATCAGAAAATCGCCAAAACACAGAAGAATATCAAGTCTAATCGTAAGATTATGGGGCAAATTCTGGCTGACATGCATGTCGATGATCAGATTTCACCATTAGAAATGTTAGCTAGCTCGAATAGTATTGGTGATTATGTTGATAAACAGGAACAGAGGGCGGCTCTCAAGACCTCTCTTAATAGTAAAATCAAAGAAATCAAGCGATTACAGAAGAAACTTGAGGGGTCAAAGAAATCTGTTGAAGAGACTTTAAGTAACCAAAAGCAACAGGAAAACGCTCTGGCTTCAAAACAGTCAGAAAAAACCAAATTGATTACTGAAACTCGGAACGATCAGAACTCTTATGCTCAGTTAGTAAAAACACGTAATGCGGAAATTGGTTCATTGCGTGAACAGCAGAAAAAGTCTAACTGTGAAGCGTTGGATGGTATTTGGTCTGGCGGATCTTGTATTAGCAGGTCGTCTGGTGGCAATGGAGCTATTCCGCCACCATCATCCGGTAACGGTGGCTATCCAGCTGTCTGGGCAAATGCGCCGATGGACAGTTTGGTGGATAGTTGGGGAATGTATAACCGTGAATGTGTGAGCTATGTGGCTTACAAAATTCACGCCAGTGGCCGACATATGCCATATTGGGGTGGTCGTGGTAACGCTAACCAGTGGCCGGGTAATGCCCAAGCTGCTGGTATCCCGACTGGCAGTACGCCGCGAGCGGGTGCAGCGGCGGTGTCATACGGCGGCCCGTATGGTCACATTATGTATGTTGAAGCGGTTAATGGTGATGGAACAATTACCGTCAGTGATTATAATCTTGGAGTTGATGGGCTTTACCGTCATTATTCCCGATCAGCATCTGGATTAACTTACATTTATTTCTAGAATTTTGCATCATAAAAATCCAAAAATGCTCACGGTTATCGTGGGATTTTTGGTATAATAGAAAAATGATGGGAGAGAAAAAGAAAGCCAAGCTTATTCAGTTTTTGCTATTTTTGTCCGTGGCAATTATCAGTTTTGTGGCGGGTACACGGTATGATTCAATAATCGCCACTTTAGCGCCAGTAATTGGCGTACGCAGTAGCAGTGAAAGATTGGATTTATCAAGCGTACAAAAAACTTTTCAGCAATTAGTAGCGAATTATGATGGTCAATTGGATCATCAAAAATTAATTTATGGTGCTAGTCGTGGACTAACCGAGGCAGCTGGCGATCCACATACATCTTACATGGATCCAGATGAGGCGGAAGAATTCAACAAATCACTACACGGTAATATCGGTGGCGGTATTGGGGCAGAAATTGGAATGCGCAAAGGCAAACCAACGATTGTCAGACCACTAGAAAATAGCCCTGCCAAGGAAGCTGGTATTATGGCTGGTGAGGTTATCTTGAAAGTTAACGATGAATCGGTTATTGGCTGGGATGTCGAAAAAGTTGTTAGCAAAGTCAGGGGTGATATTGATACCTCAGTCAAATTGACGCTACTTAATGGCGATAAATCGCATGAAGTTTCGGTGATTCGGCGCAATATCGTGGCGCCGGCGGTTGAGTCAAAGATTGAGGGTGAAATTGGTATTTTGAAAGTCAGTCGATTTTCGGATGATACTGTCACTCAGGCACGTCAGCTGGCGACAGAATTTAAGCAAAAAGGTGTGAAAAAGGTGATTTTAGATCTTAGGGGAAATCCTGGTGGCACGGTCAACTCTGCGCAAGGTCTACTGGGTTTGTGGCTAGACAAGCAGGTTGTTATGACGGAACGGCGTGGCTCAGAGGTGATTAAGGAGCTGAAGTCAACTGGTCACCCGATTTTGGCTGATGTAAAAACGGTTGTCCTAATCAATGAAAACAGTGCTTCGGCTAGTGAAATTACTGCTGGCGCTCTCAGGGAATACGGTAAGGCTAAAATAGTGGGGCAAAAAAGTTACGGCAAAGGAAGTGTCCAGCGACTTGTTAAGTTTAGTAGTGGTGCTCAGATGAAGATCACCGAAGCTCGCTGGTATACCCCGCAGGGCAAAAATATTGATAAGTCTGGTATTGAGCCAGATGAAAAAGTTGAAATGACGATGGACGATGTCAATAATAATCGTGATCCGCAACTGGAAAAGGCAAAAAGTTTGTAATACAATGGAGGTGGTATGAACGAACAGAAAAAGAAAATTTTACTAGTAGAAGATGATATGGCGTTGGCGGCGGTTTATCGATCACGTCTAGAGATCGAAGGCTTTGATGTGAAAGAGGTCTATAACGGCGAGGACGCTTTGTCGGCAACGATCGAATATAAGCCAGATCTGATTTTGCTTGATGCAATGATGCCGAAAATCAGTGGTTTTGACGTGTTGGATATTTTACGTAATACACCAGAGACCGCCAATGTTAGAATTGTTATGCTGACCGCCTTAAGTCAGCCAAAAGATAAAGAGCGAGCTGAGAGTTTGGGTGTGGATGATTACCTGGTGAAATCACAGGTGGTAATTGGTGATGTGATAGAGCGTGTCAGGCATCATTTGGGTATGAATAATTAGTCTTAAGATTAGATGTTTCTTGGGTTAGTTAGAGTATTCTGTTGACTTTTTGTCATAATTTTGCTATTGACAAATCTTAATATTTTTGCTACAATAGTAGTATGAGTGAAAAACAAAAACTGATCGCTATTTATCTTCCAAAAGATCCAGAAACTGGTTTAGTCACCAGCGAACAAATGTCGTCAGTCGACGATGGTGATGATAGTGGATACGAGAGTCGTCGCAAAGATTTTATTACTAACAATTTTGGTAGGGAAGTTCTGTATACCATTCATTTTCACGAAGCTCTAGGGGGTGATGAGCCCGGTAAGCATCTTACAATTGTTGATAATGGTGTTGATAATCAGGGTCGGCCAAACTATGAAATCGTGGATATTAGTAGTAAAGATTTTGGTACAAGGTTGAATCCTGATAAAACAGCTAAATTACTCGATTACATGGGAGGATATACTTCAATTGATGATTACCTAAAAGAGAATACCCCTACTAAAAAATCATCAGAAGACACTGAATCAGTAAGTGATAGCGGTGACTCTTTCGAGAGTTTGGATGGTGCTACGAATGATATTTATATACATCCAGAGTCAATGAAGACTATACTACGAGGTATTGATGAGCTCATAATTGATGTGAGAGTGATAGAAGAAAATCTGAACGCTGGCGATGTAGAGGTAAAAGATATTGAAGGATTGCTTACAAGGTGGTGTGCGATTTTCGGGCATGATGATACTGGCAGTCAACCTGGTGGTTTGATGGGTAAAATCAATACCATTCCTGAAATTCAAAAATTGCCAAAGTTTCAGAAAGCGGTTGAAGTGCAAAAAAGAGTTAGTGCGGATATAGAAAGATTAAAAAGAGATTATAGACTTCAAGTGTCAGCAACTGAGATGGCATTCAAGGTGAGAGACAAATATCGGTTGGGTTACAACTTTAACGAATTGCAGGGAAGTATGACCGATGCTGCCAGCGACGTAAATGACGTGTTGAAACAGAAGAGTAGACAACAAGAGAAATAATAAAAATCCCTCATTAAGTTTTGAGGGATTTTGTTACTGTGTTAACTAAGGCTATTATTGTACGCAAACTTGTGTACGTTGTGCGGTCTTGCCAGTAAAGCTCTGTTTTTTGACTCGCTTGAAACTTACAACACCAGCTTTGGCAGCGTGGATGGTGTAGTTTTTGCTCATATAGGTGCCTTCGCCAGATATTTTGGTGGCACCAGTTTGGCGTACAAGAACTTCTCCGGCGTTAACTTTTTGACCGCCGTAGCGTTTGACGCCAAGTCGTTGACCGGCACTATCTTTGAGGTTTTTGGCTGATCCGCCAGCTTTAACTTTCGACATGATAACTCCTTAAATTTTGTATAAACAATCTATAACAGTATAAGCTATCTAGTGAATAAAGTCAAGTAATCTAGTGTAATTAAAGTCGTACTAACACCAGAATTTCACGAGCCACGACTTGATTTGGGCGATGATAGAGTAAAGTTGTTGGGTTAACCTGGGAAAATCCTAGTTTTTGAAGATTTTTTAGCAGAGGTAAGTGATAAAAATTATCGTTATCATCACGCCAAGCTGGAACTGCGATACAAAGCTTGGTGTTAGGCTGAAGTTGATGGTGGATATTTTGCAAAAATTCTGAGATAATATGATTACAATTACCGCTGACTTCACGTAATTTTTCTGGTTTTGGCGGTGCGGAGAAGGGTAGTCCTAAATATGTTTCACACACGACATAATTGATTAGTGAGGCTTGATCTGAATTAAGTTTGACGGTGGTGGCATCAGCTTGGAAAACTTTCCACCACGCCCTAATTTGATGGCTATTTTTATGACTATCGCCAAATTTTTCGTCAAACCATTGCATATTTTTTGTGGAATAATCAACCATTTTTTGGCTTAAATCACTGCCGTAAACGTTAATCTCTTTCAGGCGAGCTTCCTGCAAAACTGTGCCAGTGCCACAAAACGGATCCCAGAGGCAGTCAGCTCTTTTTGCGCCAGAAAGATTAATCATAATTTGGGCTAATTTTGGCGGTAGCATACCAACGAAAGCGTCTCGACAGGGGCGGTTGCGATCACGTTTGGTGTAGGCGGTTATGTTTTGAACGCCACGACTCTCGGCGATAATCAGTCGGTTGTAAGTGTGGATAATCAATAGCTCAACTTTATTATCTCCAGAGCCAAGCTTATTGTTATGAGAGGTGGCGGTTGACAGGGCTAGTTGCTCGTTTGGGATTAATCGCAAACTGACGCCAGATTGTTTGAGGTTTCTTTTCAAAATTAAGCCAGTTTTTTGTAAATCGTGAGGAGTAATTTTAAGATTGTAGGCACTAAGTCCTAGGGTTATTCTGCTGAGCTGATGGCGCCATTTTTTACCGTAATAATCGTTAATGAAATTTGACGCTGTCAGCAGAGACGTTTTATGGTTTTTCCCCAGGGGTAACTCTTTGACTATTTTGGCACACTTTACGGTGCCACCTAACTCATTTATATTAAACTGCTTAGTGTCTATTTGGGCAAAATTATCAGCGATTTTTTGAACTGACTCGACACCAAACACCGCTTCAAGTTCAGCGAGTGATATCTCTGGTTGGCGACCAAGTAAAGCAATAAACATGGTTTGATTATAGCAAAAAATGCGTGATATAATGAACAGAGTATGTTATCAAAGGGGGTAAAGCGGTTTTTACGGATGATAAAATCACCACGCACGATTATGAGCGTAGTGACTTTATTGTTTTTGGCGCTGATTCTTTTCTTGTCACGGCACGAGTTAGTTAAAGCATGGGAATTGCTTCATCGGGCTAATGTCTGGCTGTTACTGTTATTAATTCCTTTTCAGTTGATAGTTTATTTTGCTGGTGGTGAGATGGTTTTTTCTTATCTGCGACAGAAAAAACTGATCCGTCATATTTCACGGTTTGAACAAACACGGATAGCTTTGGAGCTGAATTTAGTTAATCATATTTTTCCCTCGGGCGGAGTAAGTGGTATTTCGTATGTAACTTGGCGGATGAGTAAGCTGAATGTTGATTCAGCACGTTCAACTTTTGCTCAGGTGGTGAGGTACGTGACGGGGTTTTTGGCACTATTAGCGCTACTGATTTTAGCAGTGGTGGTTTTAGCGATTGACGGACAGGTGAATCGTTATATTGTTGGTGCCAGCTTTCTACTGGTGATTGTGATTTTAGGTCTAACCTTTGGTTTAATTTTTATGTTTTCATCACAGCGACGTATATTATTGGTTGCTGAAAAACTAGCCAGATTAATCAATACATTTATTAAAGTCACCACCTTTGGTAAAAATCGTCGGTTGGTTAGTTCAACGAAAGTGAAAAGTTTTTTTGAAAATATGCACGATGACTTTAGTGAATTAGCGGATAATCCAAAATTACTTATCAAGCCGTTTATTTGGGGGATTATTTATACTGTTTTTGATGTATTGATGTTTATGGTGGTGTTTTTGTCTCTTGGAGTGTTGGTGAATCCAGCGATTTTAATGGTCGGCTATGGCGTGGCAGGTTTGGCTGGTCTGGTGGTGTTTACGCCAGGCGGTGCAGGCG
>CAUUZR010000005.1:0-30119 GCA_963549685.1 uncultured Candidatus Saccharibacteria bacterium
CGGCCACCGCCCGCTGTTTCCCCAAAACATCGCACTTCGGGATAAGCCTGTATAAAAATTCCTGAATTTGCGCCGCATTCATAGAATCTTTATTATAAAAAATCTCATCGTCAATAATCTTGCCTGGCTTAAACTCCCAGGCAGAGATACTGCGCGCCCAATGGTTAGTATAAACAACAAACACCGCACCGCTGACCAACACACCCAGACAGACGATAAACATAATAATTCGTTTATTGAATTGTGAATGTATTTTCACTAGACGTCCCCTCCGCATTGTCAGATTGGTATTTCACTGTATATTTCCAAACACCTTTCTTCATACTGGTTTTATTAAATTGCACCGTCTTACAGTAGGTCGTTGTCGGACTCGGCAGCATCTCAGTGGTAACCGCTCTCGATTCGCCATCTGGACCGCTCAACTGAACCCAGCACTTACCGCCAGACACCACCGACATAAGCATACCGCGAATATTTACATTCGTGCCATCATCATCGTCTGATGCTGATATATTTATCTGGTATTTTTTTCTAGACTCATTATACTCAGGCTGCGGCGGCTTGTCAGTATTAGTGTTTTGCTCTTTCTGAGTCACCGCAGGATTTGTTTTATCTTTGGCGGAATCTTTGTTTTTTTCTTTTTTATCACCAGTCTTACTTGATGAGCTATTATGTGTTTCTGCTACATTAGCAGGGTCGTTTTGCTGCCAGGTGAAATAGACCAAGGCTGCCGCACCTAAAACGACGGCCAATAACACCAGCGCAATTATTATTTTTTTGTTTGAGACTTTTTTTGTTTTCTTAATTTTCATACTGGTTATAGTTAAGCATACTTTTTATCTGTTTTCAACTATGTTATATTTGATTTATCGTTTATCTTATGAAATATATTACTCTAATCATTCCCGTCTATAATGAGCAAGAGTCAATCGCCAGTTTATTAGCAAGGCTTGATTCTCTGAACAACTCTGTTTCCAGCTATCAATTTGAATTACTATTTATTAATGATGGCAGCCAAGATAAAACTTTAGATATTATTACCAAACATGCTCAAAAAGATACGCACATCAGCTATATTAATCTGTCGCGCAACTTCGGTAAAGAAATAGCGATGCTCGCCGGAATTGACCATGCCGAAGGCGATGCTGCCGTGATTATTGATGCTGATTTGCAAGATCCACCAGAATTAATTCCAGAGATGATTAATTATTGGGAACAGGGTTATGATGATGTCTATGCTCGCCGCAGCAGCCGGCAGGGTGAAACCTGGCTCAAGAAAAAAACCTCTTCATGGTATTATAAGCTACTTCAATCTTCAACTTCAGTGCCGATTCAGGTAGATACTGGAGATTTTCGTCTCCTGAGTCGCCGCTGCATCGACGCTTTAAGGCAGTTTCGTGAATCACAGCGTAATACCAAAGCTTTGTTTAGTTGGATCGGCTACAAAAAGAAAGAAATTTTATATGACCGCGACCCGCGAATTGCCGGTGAGACAAAGTGGAATTACCGTAAACTCGTGAATCTAGCGATTGACGGCATTACCAGCTTCACAACCGCACCGTTACGCATAGCCACGCTATTCGGGTTTTTCATTTCATTTTTAGCTTTTTGCTGGATTATCTATCTTTTAGTTCGCCCTTTGTTTGGCATATCGACAGGAGCAGGCTACTCATCGCTAATGGCAGTAGTTCTTTTCCTTGGTGGCGTTCAACTACTGTCACTCGGTATTATCGGCGAATATATTGGGCGAATTTTTGTTGAGACAAAGCATCGTCCACTATATCTAATCGAAAAATATCATGCAGGAACTATTCAAAAAAGACGCAAATAAACTTCGATTTGGGATCGTTGGTATTATAAATACTGGCCTTGATTTCGGTATATTATTTTTTCTTACACTTTTATTCAATCTTCCACGAGAGCTAGCCAATACCATTTCCACAACTATTTCTTTTCTCTTTTCGTTCGCCGCTAATAAAAATTATACCTTCAAGTCTACCGATAAAAACACTATCCAACAATTTATTCTCTTTACTGTCATCACTCTATTTAGTTTATGGGTAATTCAAAATGGTATTATTTATATTATGACTCCTGTATTTATAAATATTGGTTATAGCGAACCAGTGTCTCTATTTATTAGTAAAGTCACCGCCACTATTGCTAGTCTCACGTGGAATTATATATTTTACTCCAAGTTAGTTTTTAAAAACTAAGAACTTTTCTGTGAAATTACCAAATGTCTGGCTCGACCTTCACCTTCAGAGTGAGTTTCAATATCATCAAATTCATGAGCCAGATTATGCACCACCCAACGATCAGCAGAATTTAGTTCAACAATCTTTGAATTACCAGTTTTTTGCACTTCCTCAATCCAACCACGAGCTTTTTCAGCAATTTTCTCCGCATGTTGTTTTTTATAATCAGCAATATCCAAATTAACTCGATGAACGGCAGCATTATTATTATATAAAGTAGTCGACAATAGATATTGCAAACTCTTCAAAGTTTCAGCGCCTCGTCCAATCAAAATACTACTACGCTCATTTGACGGAACAATCGCTATTAAAATACCATCCTCAATTTTCACTTCCACTGCCAAATTTAAATCAAAAAATGTCAAAAAATCTTCTAAGTATTTTTTGGCGAATTCAATTGTTTCAAGTTGATCCATAATTTCCTCCTTAATCTTTTGCCTTAATACGTGTTATATTCGCTTCTTTGGCATTCTTAACACGTTGTTTAGTATTTGATTTTTCCGGTTTTATTTTTTTCTCACTGGCTATTTTTATCATTTCTTCAGAATCTTTATTGAGAATAATTGTATTTTGAATATATCCCACAGCACTACCAACCGCCATATACATCGCCAAAGCGCCCGGTAGATAAATAATTATCATAAAGGTGATTATCGGCATAAATTTTAACATTTTTCGATTAACCACTGCATTAATTTCTGATTGGTCAGCTTCTTTACCTTCACCAGCCGCAGCTAAAATATCGCGTAATCGTTTTTTACTGTCTGTACTACTCGGCGATAATTGCTTGGAAGTCAGGTACTGTAAAAATGCCGCCACAAGAGCCAATATCAATAGGCTAAACACAACACCTTGCTGAGAAATAGCATGTTTTGTTAAATCGATTAATCCTAAAAAGTTCTGATTAAACTGGTCAGGGTTATTGATAAGATTATTAACCACTGGCAGGTTTTTCACAATATCATAAGCATATTTACCCAACTCACCCCTTGATAAAACAAAAATCTGTACCACCCGATACACCGCAATTAGAATCGGTAATTGAATTAACAAAATACCAATCGAGCCAAACATACTAACGTTATGTTTTTTATACAGATCCATCAATGCTAAGCTCCGCATTTGCGGATTACCTTTATATTTTTTATTAATTTTCGCTATCTCTGGCTGCATTTTTCGCATTGCCTTGCTTTGATGAAGCTGTTTTTTAACTAGTGGCCACAGTAAAAGTCGCACAATAATCGTTAAAATAATTACACTAACACCAAAATCCGGAATAATTCCGTAAATTGCTAGGAGTAAATTAAAAATAGGCTGAACAATAATTACATCAAAAAAACTCATATCTAACAGCTATTATAACAAATAAAATTGATTATTTATACAGATTGGCTTGTGATAATAAGTACTTAACCGCTGTTAATAATTCTAAATATGGCATATTAGCAACTTCAACCGAAGAAATAATAAAAATTATATCTTGCGAATCTCTAAGTTTATCCTTTTCTAGGCGCACAATTTCATATATTCGACGACGAATTCGATTACGACCAACGGCCAATTTAAGGATTTTTTTACTAACCACCACCGCAAATCGACTATTTTTTCGCCGAGGATTTAACACATATTTAATCGTCATCAGCGATCCACGAACTGATTCACCGTTTCTGTAGACAAATTTCAAACTATTATGTCCATGAAATCGATTTACTTGATGTAACATGATTTTCTAATTATATCAAATTCCCGTCACTACTGACGGGAATTTTAGTTAAATGGCGATTCTTGCACGGCCTTTTAGGCGACGGCGTTTCAGAACTTGACGTCCAGCCTTGGTTGAAACCCGTGCTCGAAACCCGTGCGTCCTAGCACGGTGCCGAGTGTGTGGTTGAAATGTTCGCTTTGGCATATCGTTACTTAGTTTACATTTTTTTCTGTTTTTTTGCAAGTGATTACCACTTTTTCCACCAATAGTTACTATTTTTCCACAGTTATTACAGATGAAAATTTACTATGTGGAAAACTTGACCTCTATTGCACCTAATACTAAATAAACCCTTTATACTTGTGGAAAACTCCGCCAGTTTGCTATAGTATAGATAAGCAAACGAACGAGAGGGGATTTTCAGAACATGAATAATCGTGTAGTCTGGCAGAGTGTCTTAGGAGAAATTGAATTAACTATCGCTGACCCTAAATTATTTAAGGTTTGGTTTGAAAAGACCGAGTTGGAAATTATATCTGATGAAGAAGTGATCATTCTTGTTCCAAATACTTTTATTCGAGCTCAGTTAGAAAAACGTTTTCATAAACAGATTTTAGAATCTTTAACTCATCATAAATTAACCCCAAAAATTGTCCGCTATAATATTAAAACTGCTAATAAAAAACCTCGAATTAATCGTGATACCAACATAATTGAAATAAAAACTGAAGCTACTAATCTCATTACTCCATCAAAAAAATCACCCACCAGTAATCTTAATCCACGCTACACTTTTGATAACTTTATTGTTGGATCGAGTAATGACCTAGCTTATGCCGCCTGTCAAGCGGTAGCTAATAATCCGGGTGTAAAATATAATCCGCTTTACCTATACGGTGGCGCTGGATTAGGTAAAACTCACCTGATGCAAGCAGTTGGCAATGAAATTATTAGAAAACAACCATCAGCTCGTGTTCTTTATATTACTACTGAAACTTTCGTCAATGATTTTCTTGATTCAATTCGCTTTAAGAAAAAAGGTTTTTCTGATAAATACCGCAATGTTGATGTATTAATTATTGACGATATGCAATTTATCGCTGGTAAGGAAAAAACTCAAGACGAATTCTTTCACACCTTTAATGATCTTCATCAAAATAATAAACAAATTATCATTAGCTCCGATAAACCACCCAAGAGCATCCCAACTTTAACTGATCGTTTACGTAGTCGGTTTGAATGGGGTATGGCGATTGATATTCAGATGCCAGATTATGAGACACGCCTAGCCATCGTCAAAGCCAAGGCCGCTTTAAGTGACACTGAATTATCAGATGAAGTGACTGAATATTTAGCAGCCAACTTCAAAACTAATATTCGTGAACTCGAAGGTGCTTTAAATAAATTACTAGCTTATGCGGAAATGCAGAATTTCACTCCAGATTTATCATCAGCTGAAGGAATTTTAGGTAATATTAAACAATCACGTCCACATCATATTACTGCCAAGCAAATTATTGACAAAACAGCAAAATATTATAATGTAGATGTGAAAGATATTGTTTCAGCCCGTCGTGATAAATTTATTGCCTTACCTCGACATATTGCCATGTACCTTTTGCGTAGTGAGTTAAAAATGAGCTTCCCGAAAATCGCTCAAGAATTAGGCCGGAAAGATCATACTACCGCCATGCATTCGGTGGAAAAAATTACCGGTGAGAGTTTAGTAAATGTTAGCATTCGTGAACAGATTAATGATATAAGGGAAAAATTATATGATCGATAGTGGAAAAACCTGTGGAAACACTGTGGAATTATGGTGGTTCTATCTTAGTAAAATATTACAGCGAATTGTGGATGACTGTTTAATATTCTTTCACCAGTGGAATAATCTATTAGTTTTTAGCAAAAATTTCACAACCAATCCACTACCTTTTCCACAAGCTAAACACCCTACTGACCTCAGTTTGAATAAACTTTTACCCAGTTTCCACACCACCTATTATTAAAGCTATTAAATAATAATTAAAGGATCTATAATAAATAATATGAAAGTCTCTGTATCGCAAGAAAAATTCGCTAAAGCATTAAACAATATTAAGGATATAGCCTCAAGTCGCAATGAATTGGCGGTGTTAAATAATATATTAATTCGGACTGATGAAGGTAGACTTTTAATTGCTGGAACTAATCTGGAAATTGCGTCAACACAGTATCTGAGTGTGAAAATTGATAAACCAGGCTCAATTACAATACCCGCTCGATTAGTATCAGAATTTGTATCTAATCTACCAAACGATATTGTTAACTTGGAAGTAGAGAAAGATCACTTAAAGATCACTTCTGGTAATTTTTCTTCAATTATTAACGGTATTGTGGCGGATGAATTTCCTGAATTACCAACTGTTGATAGTAAAGAATCAGTTTCTGTCCAATTATCTATTGAAGATCTTAAAAAAGCTATTTCACAGACGAAAATAGCAGTTAGCTCAGATATGTCTCGCCCAGTTTTAACTGGTGTATATTGGCATACTTATGAGGGATTTTTATACTTGGCGGCAACTGACGGTTATCGCCTAGCAGAAAAACGTTTAATAAAAACTGATATCGAATTATCAGCCATTATCCCTGCTTCAACGCTTAATGAAGTCGTTAAATCAATTGATGATACTAGTGATGTGGAAATTATATTTGATGAATCTCAGGTTTGCTTTAAGACTGATAATATAGAGATTATTAGCCGATTAATTGATGGAAGATTCCCGGATTATCGCCAACTGATACCGGATAAATCAGAGACTGAAGTGAGAATTAATAAAGCTGATTTTGCTAGAGTTACTAAAATTGCCGCTTTATTCGCTCGTGAATCTGGTGGTGGTATTACACTTAAAGCTTCAAAAGATGATTCTTTATTATCTATTCATTCAATTGCCTCGGAATTGGGTGAAAACACCTCGGAAGCCAACGCTACTATATCGGCTGATGGTCAAATTACTTTAAATTCACGCTATCTTAATGAAGTCTTTAATATCATTGAGGGAACTGATTTAATTTTCTCATTTAACGGAAAATTAGCTCCTTGTTTGATCCAGGAGAATATTAAAAAACCAGATTATAAGCATATAATTATGCCGATGAAGAGTTAAATGCTTTTCATCATGACGGTTTGAGCGACATTTTTATCAAATTTAACTCGTGCTTTATATTTATATTGAGTATGTTTAGCACTAACGTCAAACTCGATATATTGAATTGAATAGCCTGATTCATTGATGGTAATATTGTCAATTTCTAAGACAATTCCATCTTTTGGCCATTGAGAACTAGTAATATATTGATTAAGATCTGTTTTAATATAGTTTATAATCTGGTTTTCAATTTTAAGAGGTAAAAACTCTCCTAATGTAAAAGTTTTATTAATAAATTTAACAGGTTGATTCCAACCTTTTTTACTGTCAATAGTTATCAAACCAGCCGGTTTATAATCACCACCAGTAAACCCTTCATAATGAGCGATATTTTCTTTTTTTGAGTTATTAAATAAAGCAGCGACTAATACTATTGAAATTATAATAATTAATCCGATAATAAGGATTTTTTTCTTATTTAGAGTATCTAGTTTCATGCTAATTACCTATTGCCCATGCTCCATTTAATGAATTACCGATGTCTTCCTGAGAAAATCCAGCAGTATTTTCACTATAGCTAATTTTGCCATTATTATCTACATCAGTCATTTCTGAAGCATCTTTCGGTAGCGTAGTACATTGTCCACTACCAGAACTACAGGCTTGGTTACCTTTGACTATATTATGACCGTTCGGATCAGCTATTAAGATTCTACCGTCAGAGGTTAATCCTCTTGCAACGATTATATGTCCACTACTGGTAAAAACTCCTGATCTTTGACTCATTATTACATATTTACCTTCACTTAAAGCTTGCTTGATCTTGCTAACATCACTCCCCAGATCTTCTGACGTTAAACCATAAGACTGCGGTATGTCTGTAAATGCGCTCCAGCTAGCACCACTTGCCGTTGTCTGCCCTCTTTTCGCCATTTCATCAGTGATAGTTACAGGAGTAATGGATGAATCTTTTTTAATAGTCGATATAATCATAGCCAGTGAGGTTGGTCCGCAGCCACACCCTTCAATATTTCCGCAATTAGGATATGGATGATCTTTCCATTTAGGGTCTTCTTGGTAATAAATAGTAAAATCTCCGTTAGTTGTTGGATTACCGCAAATACTTGTCGTACCGCCCTTTAGCGCTGTATATGCCACAAAAGCCCCATGATCTTCGTTGGCTGGGTATGTTATTCCTCCGCCATCAGATTTAATCTGTCCCCAAGTAGAGCTTGGCTCACGCTTTTCATCCGCCTTATTCATGACATATGGTGAACCTTCGCCATTAGCCGCTTCTTCGTCAGTGAAACCAAGGTTTTTTGCTTGGGTTATATATGCACTAGCAATACCGTTATAAGCAAAGAAAACATATTTTACTGCATTATCGTCACCGCTCTTCAGTTGTTCAGCTTTGTCGCCAGCTTTTTTTAGTAAAAAATTAGCTGCTAAGTTTGTTTGTCGTTGAAATTCAGCATCGTCAATCGGTCCCGGATTATATGGTCCGCCATCTTTGTTAACAAATTGATAGACTCCCTGACCGTTGCTGGGATTATTTCTTGATCCACCGCTTTCTCTAACATGAATAACAGCGATCATTTGCCAAGGAATTCCGACCTCTTTGGCGGCATTTTCATAAAATGGTTGATTATTTTTGATAAGTTCCATTATTGCGGAACTATAGATTTCTCTACCTTTGTAATCAGTTGCGGTGCTTGGCGTTTCTCCAGTTGAACCACTGCCTTCACCACTAGGTGTACACTCTTCCTTGTAATACCTAATATCATTTGACAGATATTCTTCAGATAAGGCGTTAATCACTCCGACCGGATATATAGATAAAGCTAATAAAACAGATAGTGCTATAGATACTTTTTTAGATAATTTATTGTTGATTAACATAGTTTTTTACCTTATCACTATTGATTACGTTGTCTGGTATACCGATAAATTGCAGATTCTCTTTAGAAAATGAGGTGCCTGGACCGATTACCTTTTTATATAAGTTGCCCGTTTTCTTATAAATAAGTAATGCAGGTTCTAAATTACTATTTTTTGGTGACACAGTAACTACAACCCATTCATTAAAATTTTCTAGACTATTTATGGTTAGTTCATTTTGACCAGCTAAATGCTTTTTTATAGAATTTTCATCGATTTTGTCAGTTTGAGGATTGTTATCGGTAGTATCTTTTTTTATGGTATTATCTACAGTCGGTTTTTCGATTTGTTTTTTAGGATTAATTACATTACCAACAACTATAAAAACAGAACTAATCAGGACTACAACTAAGATAAATAATACAATAATTTTAGCAGCTCGTTTAATATAAAAATTATTATCTATCATTACACCTTTGCCCTGTAATACTTCGTCCAACCGCCTAATACCGCTGGTCCACCAATTGGTCCGCCGTCATTAGGACCTCGCGCTCCTTGAGTATATACTTGACCACCTTCAACACTAGTTACTATTTCAACGTGACCGCTTTTCCAGGCAATATCACCAGGTTTAAGGTCATTGATAGACACTTCATCCATAGTCTTACCGACATAGCTACTGTATGCTCCAGTATAACCAGCTTCTATATCAAAACCGGTAGCTGCGTAGATAGATGCTCGTACGAATCCTGAACAGTCTGTTAACATAGTACCTTTTGCTAATGAACCATTTTTAATACTCTCAATAGTATTTTTCATAGTATCAACAGAACCGTGAAAAGCTGGCCCACCATAGTAATAGGTGTAATCAAAGAAAATTTCTCCAGCCTTAACGATATCGCCAGTGGAATCTGCTTGAGGTCCAGTTTTCTCCTCTGGCTCCTCATCTTCGCCATTGATTGATTGATTGATTTGATAATCTATAAGTAAAACAGACATGGCCGCAAATTTTTTATTATCAATTGGTCCAGGACCATTTTCGTTTGCTCCAAGAGATTCTGCTGTTATTGTTATATCTTCTCCATTCTTATCTTTTCCATTATAAGAATTTTGCCCAGTATTACCACTGCCAACACCACTAGGTATGGTGCAACCACCAGTATTAGTCCAATAGTCTCCGGTACTTGCATCAGAACATGAGTCTAAGAATTCTGCTAGTGGAGAGTCTTTGTCGATACCGAGTTCATCAATCGTCGCACCTTCCGGTATTTCTTTATCACCTTTTATCCAACCCTCATTTATAGCGATGTCCAAGGCTTCTTCGGTTGACATATTAGCTTGTTCTTTTGTTATACCGGTACATGGTAATCCGGCCATATTGACAGCTGGATCATCACCGTCCGTACTATGTCCAAAATCACTTGCATAATTGCAATAATTACCAGAGAAAATTCCTCCTGAACTAGCCTTGGCTTTATTAGAATACGATAGTGCAAAGGAAGGTAATTTAATTATATTGGATAAAATCGATGAAAAATTATTATTGTAAGTACCGTTTGTTAGCATCATATTACCTATATTTCTAACGATATTACCTAAGAACGTATATTGGCTAGAGGTGTCAAATGGACTGAGAGAAGCAATGTCCATATTTTTTTGAAATTCTTCATTTGCCAAATATATTTGATTAAACTCAGCAAGTTGAGAATTCTTGAGAACTGGTAAACCTTGAGTCATCCCGCCAGATGAGAAGAAAGCAGCCGCACCTATACCTATAGCGTCACCTAAGTCCATGTAGCGAGCTTTAGGTAACATATCATTTTTAGCAAAATCAGCAAGATAACCCATTAATGTGTCAGTAACTATTTTTTGAGTTAACATTAAGGCTGCTTGTTTTATAGTCTGTTTACCAACAAAAGACACTACTGCTCCAATACCACCACTAAATGCAGCAAGTCCAGCTTCAATAGAAAGTGAAGCATACATTGCTGCTGGACTCATTACGGTGTTACAGAAAGGTTCAGATGATTCATTAAGTTCTTTTGCTCCTTGTACAAAAGGACTTTTATAAATAGAGTAGCCGGGTACATATGATGATATAGCTGATTTATTTTTATTAATACCCATAGCCGCCAAAAGATATTTAGAATCAAGCGCAGAGCCAGTTTTATTGGTTGATCCTTCAGTAATCCCTCTTTCGGTCAGCATTGTGCCAACAGTGTCTGCCATTTCTGACGTGAATCCGCTACCAAATCCAGCGGCTTTTGCTCGTGAAGCTGGTGATAATACAGTATCCATGACAATTGCCACTATCGGTGCTAACTGAACAGCTGTTACACCAGTAGCGACTATTCCAGGTAGTTTTACCCCCATACAATATACCCCAGCCATAGCATAAGTTACACCACCTTTACTTAATTTGCCAGTATGTTTCTCAATCTTTTTATTGACACTTGCATAGGCTTTACTAGCATCTAATTTTGGAGTTTTTGCTTTAATAGCTTTTATTCTATCTGATACTTTCAGTTTATTATCTATTTTTGCAACAACTCCACCACTTCTTGATAACTTAAACTTATTTAAAAGACGATTTTTAATATTTTTTCCAGTCCAGGCTCTGACATGCATCTTGAAAGCACCATATCTACCATATACCTTACTGGCTAACTTTTCATTACCCTTTTTTAATAACTCATCTGATAAATCGGCAGCTTTAATTGGCTTCCCGCCGTCAATTGAATAATGCGTCGGATTTTTCGTTGGATAGCCAGATTTACCAATTTCTATAGGACTGCCGTCAATACCCACGGGGACGATACCGTTTTTAGCCAATCTACCTAAAGCTCTATTTGATATGCGACCAGTTTTACATTTTATAGTGTTTTTACCGATACAACCTATACTTTCTTTTGTGGTCATATTTTTGAAAACGTGTTTCATACGGTGTTCTTTAACAGTAGAAGCGGAGTCATTGTTGGCGTGAAAATTTTCCATGACGTTTATTAACATGGTTGCTGGCCCAAAGAAACCAGCCATAATTCCACCACCACCCAATAAAATGGCTATAATAGAAAATATTCCACCTTTTTTCTTCATTAAGGTTTTGATATTTAAAGGAGTTTTACCTCCAGACAAGTTATTTTTTGATGGCTCATAAAACCCACTATTACCAGCGGCTGACTCCTGATTATTTAAAGAGTCGCTAGCAGAATTTATATCATTAGTTCTGCCACTGTCGCCTAGATTATTATCTATCTGATCGGTCGCAGCATTTTCTTTGGCATAAAGATCACTGGCTGTATCGGCTGGATTATATCGCTGATCAGCTTCCTCTTTTGTATCTGGTGCTCCAAATGCCATAATATAACCTCTATTATACTACACCGCCCCATATCCACCGATTGGCGTATCTGACGGTTTTTGTTGCGCAACAGGATTAGTATTGATTAAATTATATTCCGTATCACTAGCTTGAATCTGTATATGTACGTGATTTTGTCCAGCAAAGAATAAGCCTTGTCCAACTGGGAAGTTTACTAGACGTTTTTGTTCCTCTTCGGTTAACTTAAAGACATTAGCGAGCACATCAACGGCACTGGCAGACTGTTTTAATAACAACTGCATTGACGAGTTGGCGACAATTGCCCGTCCCATCTTACTACCAACAAAGTCCTCAACATCCTGAGTGATTGTTGTTAAACCAAGTTGATATTTTCGGGCTCGTTTAGCTAGTGAGAATAAGAAATTGGCTGAGTCATCATATTTCATTAATTGCCAAGCTTCGTCAACGATCAACATACGTCTCTTTTGATCGGTTCTAGTGATATTCCAAATATGGTTCAGTACAATATACATCGCTACTGGTCGCAAATCATCTTCTAGATCTCGGATATTAAATACTACCATATTATTATTAATATCAACATTGGATTGTTGGGAGAAAATACCAGCAAAAGTACCAGAGGTAAATTTACGCAGTCGTTGTGCTAAACTTGGACCGGTGCCACCCATATGGAGTAAGGTGTCATATAAATCAGAAATTGTTGGTGGCAATGAATTATGAGTTAGTGGATCTGATGTGATACCAACTCGTGCATATGTGTCGATTAAAGCTTGATCAATATCTGCCTCTTCTGCTGGCGTCAAACCAGCGCCAATTTGACCGTTTGCTTGTACGCTACCCAGCATTTGACGCATTAAGCCATGTAAAGTCACTAAATTAGCTCTTAAAGCATCGTCTGCTTCATCAGTATCAATTACTTGCGGTAAATCAAACGGATTGATTCTGGTATCACTGCTTAAACTAAGGCGGATATAACTGCCACCGACGGCATCTGACAATTTTTGATATTCATTCTCGGGGTCAATAATCACAATATCTGAACCAGTCATCATACTGCGTAAAGCCTCAAGCTTCACAGTAAATGATTTACCAGCACCAGATTTAGCAAACACCACCATATTGGCATTTTCCAGAGAAAATCGATCAAAAATCACTAGACCATTGTTGTGCATATTAATACCATAAAGCACACCCTTACCATCAGTTAAATCGGCCGAAGTGAACGGAAAGCTAGTGGAAATTGCACCAGTGTTCATATTACGACGAATCTGTAGTTCATCAGACAATTGTGGAATTGTACTATTTAACCCCTGTTCTTGTTGACTAGAAGCCACTTTTGAAAACACCAATTGCTGACCGAAAATAGTTTCAATTTTATGTTGTACGAAACTTAATTCATCCAAACTATCAGCATAAATAGTAATATATAGTCCATAGCGGAAGAATTTCTCTGCTCCTATCTGTAATTGATTACGCAATTCTTCAGCATCACTTAAGGCTGCTTCCAAGCCAGGATCACGCACCCGCCCTTTTTCAGCGTTAATATTCATGCTGGCTTCCAGTTGAGTAACTTTTTTACGTAGATTATTTAGCACCACTTGCGTGTCTACTGGATAAATAAACATACTAATATCTAAAACTTCGTCGATATTGATAATCGAGCTTAACCAACCAGTATAAATCTCTCGTGGATAGCCATAAACATACATAGTTCGACCATATTTTGAGCCAAGTCTGAAGTGATCAGAATGTAATTCAATACTGCTTGGTGCGATAAAATCACGCAAGGTGCGTACACCGGTTAGAAAAGCTTGTTCAACTTCTGCTTGCTCTTTAGCTAATTGTTGAGCTGCAATATCTACAGCATCTTTTTTACCAGCCATTAGAATTGCCCTCCAGGTTTTGGATTTTCACCTTGACCTTTTCTGATATAAGTTGATGTTAGTTCGTGAGGATCGATATTAGAAATTGGTTCACGTTCTGATACATCCGGATTATATGATCGATAAAACAATTCACCTAACTGTCGAGTGTTGAGTTGTTGGCTTTTAACTCCCATTTGGAATAATCCACTCATTACTAAATCAACCCGGTTTTTAATCTCATCTTTTGCTTTAATATAAGTTACTTGATCAATCTTGGTTACAGTGGCATTTTTTTTGCCACTGAAAAAGCTACTAAACAGCCCTTTAGCTTGTTGTTTCATGGCATTTACATCACCGCCAGGAAAATATGGCACGACAACATAAAAGCGTTTATCCATAATGTTAGCTTCTTGTGCCAAGATATCGATAAAATCCATATAATCGTCCATTAAAACATTAAGTAACATATTATCTTGATTGCGACGAATTTCTGATAATCTATCAAGATATGGGCCAATATCAACTCGGCGTGACCGGATCAGAATTTGTACTGGGAAATATAAAGAATTGATAAAATTCTGATAGCTAAACTCAATACCCTCCCGTTCACGTGAACTCATCAAATCAAAGTTAATTGATTGACATTCAACCACCGCACGGAAACTGCCATCGTTCATAATAATGGTATTTTCTCGCATCTCAGAAAACAATAAAGTATTCTGAGTGCTAATTTGTTCAGGATTCTTCTTTTTTTCGCTGGTTGGTTGAGGTTGGATGGGTTGTGGTGCTGGGGTATTGGCAACCGGAGCAGTTGTCTGCCCTACTGGTTGATAATTCTGTTGATTAGATATCTCTGGTTGCATATTCCCACCTAGTGTAGTGAAATCACTACTTCCTTTTCCATTTCTTCCTTTCGCCTGATTCGTTTAGCCTCACGTTGAATCGTTTCCACTGAAAGACCGTCATGGTTTCTTGCAAGATCTATTATAGCAGGTGATACGTCTTCTAGACTAGTCTGAGGTGTAGTTGGTTGCGATTGAATAGGCTGAGCTATCGGCGTATTTTGAGCTTGCGACATACGTTGCATCATATTTTGTCGCCTTTGGATATCAGCTTGATTGATAAGGTTATTAATATTTTGTGCCGTAACTCCAGATTCATCCAGAAAATCATCGGCGGTTTGAGCTTCGTTATATAAATCAGCTTGCATTGAACTATTAGGATTATTAACCCCACGGATTGCCCAGCCTTGAGAATCAACTAAGTTGGACAAATAGGATAATCGGCGTTGTACTTCTTCTTGAGAATAGCCATTACCATAGGTTTTTTCCTCGACTTTTGGCGCAACAACTTCCACCAAGTATTCTATTCCATCTGGTTGCCATAAACGCTTCTTAGGTTTTAAGATAAATGAAATGACCGCTGCCAAATACACTTCCATCGGCTGATCTTTTCTAAGTGGCAATGCTAAAGCACCAAAAAATAGCACAAAAGGTAGCGGTAGGAGCGCCAGAGGTAAAAGTATCATACCTAAAACATACATCGCTGCCATCGAAGCTACTGTAATCATCAAGAAAATAAACTGCCGAAAACTAAACGGCCCAAGTAATTTATCCTCCGCCTCCACATCTTGAGGAACCTTGTATATCGACATACTGCTTATATTATAACAAAAACCTTAAGCCTATAAAATGGACATAAGGTCGTTAAAGCCATTTCTAGCAGCTTCCGTAACGTGACGACTGAGCTCTTTTCCAGTTAACGAAACGTCAATTGCTTTTTTCAAAGCTTCTCTATGTTTACTATCAACTATACCGCCGTGATTACTCAAAAGAGCCTCTTTCAGAATATTAATTCCGTAAGCGTCAGTTATGGCGATATCTTCAGGTTTGAATTTACCTTCCTGTATCCATTCAGCAACATATTTATTGAACGTGTCCTCATCATAGACAGCACCCTTAAATACATCCTCTATTAACTTACCGCCCATAAATGGCGCTTTATTTTTCACACTCGATGAAGCCAAAGCACTAGAGAGTGATTCTCTAAATTCTGTTGGCGACTTCGTAACCAATTCAGCAACTTCTTTAACCGTACCAACCCTAGCCTGCTCTGCAATCGCCGCCTCTGTGATATAAGTGTTAGTATTGTCAAGGATTGTACCATTTGCTAGCTGAACACTTCCTCCAGTAGCTAGGGCTTGTCTTTGACTAGACGTAAGTTTGTAGTGTTTCATAACTGCATCAGCTTCCTCGATAGATTGAGCAGTTTCCTTGCGTGTAGTAGAGATAGCAGTGGCTAAAGCGGCATCCATCCCTAAGTTATTGCCATTTCCATCAAGATAGACATTACCAGCCGCTTGTCGCTGATACTCGGGATTATTTAAGATAGCTTCAGCTAATTGCTTATTCTGAGCGCGCTGAGCATTTGATTTGCGCATACCTTCTATCGCCAGTTTTTCACTCAGAGAGCGTACTTTGTCAGCCTGTCGTTGCATTTCCAAATCTTTCTTACTACTATAAGAAGCGCTAAAACGTCGACCTAACTTTTCGGTGGCAGATTGGTCAATTACAGGACTTCGTCCAGCTTTCATCTCGCCATAAAGACTGTCGGCCTCTGCAGCTGCCAAGCCTGCCTCATCAGCCACCCTTTTACTAAACATCGCCTGTCTTTTACCAATACGGGAAGCTTCATATGATGCTTGGGCTAGTTTTTGATAATCTTCAACTTGCTGTTTATGTCTTCTAGACATTTCGTCCATTTTTCGGCGAGCATTAGCTATAATATGGCGTTTTCCTCGGTTTTTATCACTAGATAGCTTCTGATTTTTACGAATACTACGCACATCGTTTGCCCAGTTTTTAGTCTTATCAAACAGACCTTTATTTTTATCATTGACGATACCGGCAAACCTATTAAGTACACCACCACCCAATTTAAGCATTAGTGGCGTCAGCCAAAGTGGCGCCACTTGAACCGCCATACCAATTAAATGCATAACAGTGCCATTTGACCCGGTAGCGTTTTGGATGATTAACATTCCAGCTAATTGTGAGCCACCAAAAATCAGTGCAAAGGCTGGGAAGAATATTAACATTGTCATAAAGGATTTTTTCCACTTCTCAAACCATTCTTCTGTTCCGGGCAGTAAGTAGCAAACAAAAGCCAATGGTGAAATAATCACCAAAATCATTATTAAGGCTTGTCTGGCTGCCATAATTAATAAAGCTAGCAAAATAGCCAGCCCTGCCCCGACTAAAATTGGCGCAAGCATTGGCAGGAGTTCAGTCCCCATGTTTAATGCTATGGCTGCACCGCCAATAACCGCACCGTTTGATCCGTTTGATAAGATAGTTGCAGTAACATCAGTCCAATTTGTTGGAACATCATGAACCTTACCGATTGTTGCCGTGGCTTTTCTAACTTCCACGAACATATCTTGGATAGCGTAGCCTAAGGTGTTTGAAATATCCAACAATACTGCACAAACTATGAATGATAAGTTAACTAATAAAGCTGCGATAATCAAGCGTGGTACCAGTTTTTTAATACCGTAATTGCTAACTCCTACAGAAGTGATTTGTGAATAAATTATTATCAAAAAAACAATAATAAATACCACGTTGGCGAAGTTGCGCATAATATTCCAAGCGACGTAAATCCCGCTTTTATTAGTGGATTCTAGTGGTTTGGTTTCCAGAAAATTTGTTAAGATTTCGTACATCGTGTCCATGCCACTGGCTATATTGTTAGCCAATGGACAGACGATCCAGCCGATTCCCTGCAGATCACAAGATGTTTTGGCGTTATTTTCACTTGGTGGGTCAATCGAGATGGTTGAAGTATTTTTCAGAGTGTAATTATTTGGTGGTGAAAATTCGTAAGTAGCATAACTGACTTGGGATAATGACATGATATCAGTGTCACTTGTGAAATAAATGACATTCATCTCTCCGCCAGAATTATTCTCGTTTTTTGGTAGATAGATAAAAGCGTTTTCAGGTAAATTTAACTGCTTAGCTTTTTTGCCGTCAACTGAACGGACAAAAGTTTGATTATTATAAACGATATCACGCCCTGTCCAGCCACCCCACTTGGCGTCCGCTGCCCAAACTTGGAAAGTTAAAGATAGTGTCAAAAATAAACCAGCCAGTAATCCTGTCAGTAACAACAAAAACCATCGTAAAGGACGTTTACTGTATCGTCCCTGTAAATTCAGCCACCACATTACCTAATGATTTTAGCACTTTTTGCCGAAAAAGTCAATAACTATACTGATGAATTCGGGATTTGTTACAATAAATTAAGGTATGCGTATTAAGAAACAGAAAAATTGGAAAGACCGGCTACTTATTGTTATAGCATTAGGGCTGATTGCTGTTGGCGTATATATGTTAATTGTGACTTTCAGTCCATTATTAACTAGTCAACTTATCAACCCTAACAATAACTCAACCACTCAGTTATTAACAGATACACCAGAGGAAAAAATTACCCAGAACCGTCTTTATATTCCCAAAATTGATATCAATTTGCCTTACGCTACTGGTGATGCTTCAGTTATGGAAAATGGTGCTTGGTGGCGTCAACCAGAAAATGGTAATCCAGCTGATGGTGGCAACTTCGTTTTATCAGCTCACCGCTTTATTATGGGATTAACACCGCAACAAACTTTGCGTAAATCGCCATTTTATAACATTGATAAGCTCAAAATCGACGATGAAATCGTGGTTGATTATAATCAAAAACGCTACATTTACGTGATTAGTAAAGTTTTTGCAGTCAAGCCTGACGATGTCTACATAGAAGATCGAACCAGCCAGCCACAATTGACTTTATACTCTTGCACTCTTGGTGGATCGGCGGATGGTCGTCATGTATTCATTGCTACGCCAAAAATAATAAAACCCGCCAATTAAGTGAATTTGACGGGTTTATTAGTCTAAAAAGGTGCTTATTTACGCAAACCTAATTTAGCCACGACTTGCTTATAACTATCAAAATCAGTTCGCTCCAGATGTTTCAGAAGACGTCGGCGCTTACCAACCATCTGAACCAGCCCACGACGAGCCATGAAGTCGTGTTTGTTCGCCTTCAAATGCTCTGTAACCTCTTTGATACGAGCCGTTAAAACTGACACCTGCGCCTGTGGGCTACCGACGTCATTTTTATTGACCTGAGTCAAAGCAATCGCTTTTGCCTTGTTATCCTTTGATATCATAGTTACAAATTGTAGCAATAACTCGCCAATTAGTCAATATGAGAAAATTACGATTTGATACCAAAATTCAGCAAAGTTTTGGCATTTTTAACATCAAAATCAGCAATTTTAGTCCGTCTCAGCTCCTTACAATAAGCTCCAGTTTGCAGTTTTTCACCGATATCAACCGCCAAACTACGAATATAAGTGCCACTACTGACGTGAGTGCGGATTTTCAATAGTGGATATTGATAATCAAGCAAATCAAGCGAATAAATAGTTACGGTACGCTCAGGAATCTCAATTTCCTGCCCCTTACGAGCCAACTGATAAGCTCTTTGTCCATTAATCTTGATAGCACTAAAAATCGGCGGTGTTTGAGAAATTTCACCCATAAACTGACTTAAAACGTTATTAACTTCTTCTAAAGTTGGCTGATGGCAATCATTTTCAGTAATCTCCCCTTCAGGATCGCCAGTTGTGCTGATTGCACCCAAACGAATACTAGCTTCATAAACTTTGTCGAGTTTAGTGTATTGCATAGCATTGCGACATTCTTTACCAGTGACCAAGATTAACAAGCCTGTCGCAAACGGATCAAGAGTGCCACAATGGCCAACCTTCACTTTTTTGCCAGCTGTTTGACTTAAAACTCGACGTAATCTGGCGACCGCACCAAAACTAGTCATTCGAGCTGGCTTATCGATCAAAATAACGCTATCTTGCATATTTTATTGACCAGGAATCTGGAATTGAGCTGGATCAAAGTTAGTAGTTTCAGGAGTTGATGTGGCTTGAATGGTTTTTGGTGGTGTATTAATTGATGGCATTTCACTCAGATTAACTCCAGTTGGTGCTGGTGGTAATGGTGGTAGAGTACTAAAATCTGGCATTGGTGGTAGAGTTGGTAAACCTGTTATATCTGGTGCATGAGTTGTCCCCTGCTCTAAATCAGTCAAAGTTGGAATTGTTGGATTTTGCTGAACTGGTGGAATTTCGGTTGATGGTGTAGTGACAGGAGTAGTGAGTGGCTGGATTGTTGGCATTGAAGCTGTTGGTGATGGTGCTGATAGGGCGGCATCAACCGCTGCTAGTGCTGCACTTTCACTATCTTCTTTTAAAGCTTCTAAGGTTGGCGTGTCAGATTGAGCTGATTGAGGATTATTGGGTGCAGTAGCAAACGGATCAATTGTAGCTGGTTCATCAGACGGTGCCATAGCGGCATTAAGCGGGTTATCACCAAATGATGAAGTTTCATTAGGGCCAGAATAGGTGCGCTGACCGTGAGATAAGACTGTTTTATTGCGATCTTTCTCAAGTTCACGTCGTTTATCTTGCTCTGCTTGTTCGGTGGTAGCGTTAAGTGTACCAGCAAAAGTTGGCTGATCATCAACCACAGTTTGTGAGGTAGCTGGTGTGGCTGGTGTGGCGTCCTCCACTTCCGTTTCAGGTTCTTTTTCGACGGTTAAGTTGGCTAATTTTTCTTCAGCAAATCGGGCGGAATTTTCTTGAGATTCCTTCTTGGTTTGACGAGCAACTTCATCTAGATCCCCACTCTTTCGGTGTGTAATAGATAGTGAACCCAAGGAATCATCGTCTGCTTCCTTAGACTTTTTATCATCCGCTGATTGAGTTTCTTCTGTGGTGGTTTCATCTGAATCGTCATCAACCTTTATTTCCTCGGTTTCTTTATTCGCTTCATCAATTTTTGACACCACTAATTGCTGTTTAGCGCCAGCTGCCATCAATTCAGATGCTATACTCATCACACCAGAAGAGGTTAGATCATTACTAAATCGATCAGTCGCTGCCACAATTCCTGTCAATAAAGCTGTCGCCATCTGCTCATCCATGGCTACTTTTGGTGTTTTCAGATCATTAATCAGTGAGGCTATTAGCTCACTGACACCACTGGCGTTATTTTCATGCCAATCAATTGACCCCAAACCACTTTTAACCTCGCCAGCAGTAATAGTAGCAACTGTTGCATCATGTAAAATCTTGCCGTGAGCAGTCAGTGCTTTATCAATATGCTCACTATTCTCCACGTTCAGTGCCAGTACCAGTTCCACATTATAATCACCCTGTGAAAAATCTAAATCTTTCTCAGAAATTGTCGTACGATACGGTGTAATAAAAATTTTCACTGCATCATCAACCAATTTATAGCGGAGATGATCAGCTTTTTCTTTGTCTAATGCAATAATAAAATCACGTAAACTGTCAGCTGTTTGCTCAAAAGTCTCATCTGGCTTCAAAAAGGTAATAGCTGGTGGAATGTCGCCAGAAAAAACTGCCGTAGCATGCTTATCTAGCTTATTAAGAAAAATCGTTAATCCAAGCGCTGCGGTCAATTCATCAACTGACGGATTAGTACTAACCGTTACTAAAATATTAGTTGCATCTTTGATACTTTGGACGATTTTTTGTTTTGGTGATCCGTTAGCCATGATTTTCCTGTGTTTATATTTGTTATTTTTAAGACTATTCACCTACATTATAACATAAGAGGTTTAGGTTAGTCAATGATTTTAGCGCTAATCCTTTACATTTTTTACAATTTTCTGTATAATTCTTCCTTGATTAGCTATACAAAAGATTAGAGTAAAAGGAGTACCATGCCAATCATTAAATCCGCCATTAAGCGTGCTAAGCAAACCTTGAAGCGTCGTGAGCGCAATATCGGTATTAAAAAAGATATTAAAGCTGCTGTCAAAGCGTTTGTTGCCAAACCATCAGCTAAAACCTTAGCTGTCGCTCAAAGTGAATATGACACCGCTGTGAAAAAAGGTTTATTAAAGAAAAATACCGCTGCTCGCCGCAAGAGTGCTTTGGTAAAAATCGCTAAAGAAGCTGGCGTCAAACTTGAGACTGTCAAAAAACCGGCTGCTAAAGCTCCGGCTAAAACTACTGCCAAAAAACCAGTAGCAACCAAGAAACCAGTTACCAAGTCGACAGCTGATAAAAAAGCTCCAGCCAAAAAGCCAGCTACCAAAAAAGCTGCAAAATAAGCTGACTGTTTAAGAAAATCCGCCACCGCTAGTAGTGGTGGATTTATTTTTGTGCAATTTTCATCAAGGCAGTCTCAAGCAGTAACCACGGTGATACGGCAGTAGATTTCATTTTCTCATCAGCTTCGCTTAACGCATATATGATATGGTGTAGCTGTGTTTTATCTACCCTTTTTGCTAATGATGATAGATTTCTCAAGGCATAGGGATTAACGGAAAAATCTGAGGCCACCTTAGTGTTGTCGCCATCAGATAAAATCAAGGCACTTAGATTGACTGCTTGTGACACCAGTAGTCCCAGGGTTTTGTAAGCGCCATCCGTCCCCTCAATCATTTCAAAATAGCCGACAATCTGATGAATTTTTTCTCGGTCCCCCTTTAAGGTTGCCTCAAATAGTTCAAAAATATTCTCAGTTTTTGGCAGTGGCAAAATTTTATCAAGCGTCGGTTGATCGATTTTTTGAATCAAGGACAACTGCTTTAAGGTATTATCTAATCGCAATTGATCATAACCTAACCTAGCGATAATCACGTCAGCATAATTCTTCTCTAGCGTAAAACCCAGTTGTGACGCTCGTTTGACACACCAGTTTATCAGCTGAGATTTTTGACGCTCAGTAAAAGTCGTAAATTCCTCAATTTTAGCTATTTTTTGTAACCATTTGTAGGTTTTTGTGCGTTTATCTAACTTATTTTCCAGTAAAATCAAAGTTAAATCGTCATCATCTTGCAGAATATCGGGTAATTTTTGCCAAAGTTCATTTTCATTCAAACTCAAATCATCAATAATTACTGATCGCTTTAAGGTAAATAAAGTCTGTCCTTGTACTAAATCACGGAGCTGAGATTGTTTAATGACTTCCCCGTCGTGCCGTTCATTGTCTAAACCATCAGTTAATTGGGCTATTTTTTGCCGTTTTTCAAACTCATTATCACCGTACAGCAAATAAATCATCACCCAATCACCTTAATCTGGCAGATAGGACAAGTGTGTGTGCCACGTCCACCAACTTTGGTTTTAATAATTTCTTGATCAGGGTGATTGTGACAACTCTGCCCTTCCCGCCGAAAAACGTGCGCAAATTTAAGGTAATTACCCTTTCTGCCTTCGGCGTCCACATAGTTTCTATCAGTTGAACCACCTTGATCGATACTCAGCTGAAGTATTTTCTTTAATTCCATAAACAAAGTCATCAACTGGTCATCAGGAACGTTCCTGACTCGTGTTTCTGGGTGAATTTTAGCCGCCCACAGTGATTCGTCGGCATAAATATTACCAACACCTGCAATCGTCGATTGATCAAGTAAAGCTGGCTTAATTAGTGAATTATTACGTCGCCGAATCCGTGATATAAATTCCTCTGCTGTGGTCTTTTTATCCAGTGGTTCAGGCCCAACTTTTTGCATAAACGGCATATTCTTGATTTCTACTGTGGGTATCAACTTCAGCCAGCCAAATTTGCGCTGATCATTGAAAAACAGACGGGTGTCATCAGTAAAATCAATCTGTACTCGGGTTGAACGGTCAGGCAATTCACCGATTAAACTATCTGTCGGATGACCACCAGCAAATCTTTTCTCACCACGAAAAATCATTTGACCAGTCATTTTAAGATGTGCTACTAACGAATACTCAGAATCGAAATCAATAATTAAAACCTTAGCTCGCCGTCTTACATTGGTAACTTTAGCGCCATAAAGAAACTCATCAACTTCTTCTGGGCTGTTGGGGAAACTTTTTGGTGAATTGAAAACTGACACTTTTTTTACAGTTTTGCTTGGCAATAACTCTGCCAAACCACGCCGTACGGTCTCAACTTCAGGTAATTCAGGCATCAGTAATCTCGCTACTATTATAATTTGAACGGATTATCATCACTCGCTGCCGTCAAACCAATTTCCTGCACCAATTTTTTACCCGTCGGTATTTGTTTCAGGAACATATCGATAACTTCATTAACATTCGCTTCTGCTGAGCCTTTAGCACCTCCGCAATCAGATGTCCATAAAGTTTTTACCACCGCTCCGTCGTTTAGTGTTTCAAATTTATAAATATTAGCCCTGGCGCATACCCCACGCAAATCATTTTGTTCTTCTGTCAGTTGTTTACCATCCATAAATTTGCGCTTGTTAAGTGAATAAATTAATTCTTCATAGGCTTTATTATTGTTATCAAGCCGTTCTTGTTTAATTACTTCATTCAAATAACCTCTGTAAGTTGTCATGACACGGGAATCTGGTGCAATCTCGATTGTGTAAGAACGGAAGCTTTCCTGGGCTTTAATTGGCCCACGCACCGTCAATCTGACCGAACGTCCAGCCTCAGGCGATAATAAGGAGACTTTACCTTGGTCAGTTGAGGGGGCTTGCTGTTCTGAAGGTGGTTTTTTATTAAAAATAGCCTGCCCGATCATCACCACCGCCGCAATTGCCACAATAGTAATTACGATCACCAGTAAAATTGGTATAAAACGTGAAACAGTATTACGTGAATATTTCATAGGGTAATTATAACAATCTATCAGTATATTGTCACGTTAAGAACGATTGATTACGAGTTTATTATCCCAATTTGTTTAGAGAGAAGCTTTTAATAGAGTGGCTATTTGGTTTTCGGTATATTTTGAATAATCGCCTGAGAACCTGCCCTAACGGTTGATCTAAGAGAAGCATCATTATTCAATGCGTCTCGGGCAGTTTGCAGTGCTGCCATTGGGTTAGAGTTATTGTTTTCAGCCTGATTCTGTGCATAACTAAACAACCTTCCTAGGGATGCTGAATCCATAGTTGCTAGGTCTGAGGCGTTTAGCTTGCTGTTGATGTAATCTGCCATAGCTTTTTCCTCATTAAAGTTTCCAGCTTGGATATCGGCAATAGATTTACCACCAAGCCAAGGAACCTTTGTGGATGTTTTTGCGCCAAGTTCCGCAAAATCTGCCCTTAATCCAGCGCTCATATCTGAGGTACTGGTTTTTGCAAGTTGGATTGCTTGATCGGCTGATGCAGTAGTTTGTAATCTACGTAAAGCCGCTCGACGTTGGTGTTCGTTAACTTGAATTTTATTACCTAAGGCATCTTGGTAAGCACCTGTTGTGGCAATACTAAAGTGCTGATCCGTAGATAAGCCGGCAATTGTTCCATCTGCTCGTCTAACAGCCTTTTCATCCAAATCTGCTCGAAACTCTTGTGCTGTCTGAGTACCTTCTGCGGCACCAAGCGCTGTTCCGTCTGATAGAATGGAGTCTTCAAAAGCGTTTTCTCTCATCTTAGCATATGCTTTGGCCTGTAGCTGAAGTCTCGCTGCGTTTCGGCTTCGTGCTTGAAAGAGAGATCTTGCCATGTTGTTAACTGAGCTAATACCCCTAGTGAATCGATTATTACCTTTAGCTGAACTATAGTCTCCAGCCATAAACTTTTCTTTTCCAACTGCTGCTTTAGCTCCCGCATAAGCACCTGAAGCATTAACCAGTGGTTGAGTAACTTTTCCAGCAATATTACTCACCCCCTTCATCATACCGCTCATAATGGAGTTTGATTTGAGTGCTAGTCCTAGTATGATAAATGATCCCATAAATAATAAAGGAAAAGCAATCAACTTCATCAAGACCCCACTAGTATTAGTTGTTATAATTGTTATAGCTACAAACTTAATTCCTCCGTAATAAACTGAGGCTAGAGGATATAAGAATACCATTCCACTAAACATTTTTTTCCATTTTTCAAAGAATGGTTGTGTGTTGGGCAGTATCCAGGCCGCAATTGCGACAGGTGAAAATATCGCCAGTATCGGTATGAGTGACCAACGAAAAGCCAAGGCAAATAACCCGCCTATCACCGCAAGGATAGATGGTACAAGGGCTATGAGCATAAATATCAAAACTGGTCCAACTCCTCCAGCAGCTCCGGTCGCAGCTACACCTATTGGCAGCAGAAGAAAACCAGCGCCAGCTGTTAGTCTTAGGGCTATTATGTCTGTAAGTAGATTAGCCCAACCATAGCTAGATAGATTATAAGTTAAACCTCCCACTATCAAGTTATCAAGGGTTTTCCCCAGTATATTTGATAGATCAACGATGATCGCCATTAATATATAGGATATGTTTATAGCTACTGCAGCAATAATTATTCTAGGTAGAAGTTTTTTTATACCATAGTTGGAGATACCGACACTTGTGATTTGTGAAAATATTACAAGTAAGAAAAATATTACCAATATCACGTTGGCAATATCTCTAATATTTTTCCATGTTTGATAATAAGTATCTTTTGGATCGTTTTTAAGAGGATTAGCATGTAGTAATCCTTCTAGTAGACCCCAGCTAAAATCAGCCACCCCTACAGCGGCATCCAGCACACCACATAAAATCCAGCCTATCCCTGGAATTTCAGTGCCACAGCTACGCTCTTCTCCGCTTTCTGCTGTTTCTTCTGGTGTGGTGAGAATAGTTGCGGATAATGGATCTATATCACCTAAAACTTTTTTTATTTCATCTGAGTCTTTGCCAGTTTCCCTAGCCAAGCAGTTGGCAAAAAAGTCTTGATTAACTTTTTTTCTATCTTTCTCTAGGGGGGTGTTTCTCGAGGTGTTTTTACTGGCTTCATCCATACATTTCGCAACGAGATTAACGTTATTGGTTATTGTAGAAAGATTTGGGGCTTGTTTAAGAAGGTTTTCGGCAGACTGATATAGTCTTGCTACATCTTTGGAATTAGTGCAAACATACTTCTTTGTTTTCGTACTAGTTTCACCGACTTCTACCCTAGCGTATCCGTCTGGACAGGTGAATTCTGCTTCATATTCTTCTCTATTATCAGTACAATAATATCCATTATCTTTATCTCCTTGTAGTGTGCCATGTTGTACATTAGAATAGGCACCTCCACCAGATGATGCTCTCGCGCAGAATGTTTTACTTTTATCCTTGTCTATGTCTACATTTTCAGCAAACGCAACATTCATCAACCCTGAATTAACGAACACTGAAGAAAGTACTATCAGTACAGATAGAGTAATCGCTTTAAAACGAAAATACCGCATATGCTAAAATTATAGCACATGCGGTATTGAATGAGGAAATTAATTTTTCTTGCTTAATAACTCTGAGATAGGTGTTGGGACACCGTCGATTGGAATAGTTTTATTTTCATCAAGCATACAGGCAAGGCTATCAACAGCCACCAATTGAGGTACAGATAGCGATGAGCCAATTTCTTGAGTATAAAGAGTATTGACAACATTTACACATTTACGTTCGTCCGCTTCTTTCGTGTTGCCTTGTTCGTCCTTTTCTGCCAAACGTACAATAGATTGCATTCCAGGAAATACAGTGCTACCCATATCTTGAATATTTAATTCATTTTCTTCCGTACTAAGAAATGGATAAGTGTTATCCTTACTAGAACTGACTCCCGCCACTCTCGGCATACCAGCAACAACGGAATAATCATTACCTGGAACTGATAAAAATGGATTCATAAAAGCAAAAGGCTTAGCTGTTTTTCCTGGATTATCTGAAGTTGTCGCAGTATCTATGATTTTGTTAAACCAATTATCTATAGTTTCATGTACACCTGATCTACTGCTTGGTAATTTATAAACAAAACCGTCTCTGTAAGCTTCCCAAATCTTAATCTTATCACTTTCTGGCACTTCAGGAGAAGCTAATACCCATGAAATAGTATTGACTCCGGATAACATGTTCCAAGTAATTTCATCTTTATTTTCCTTTCTCATATCAAAACCACCATCAGGAGTGTCGGCTTCATGATAATTCTCGTCAACTCGCATAAAGAGTGAATGGATTAAAATTTCTCGCTTTTGCACCTCATTTTCAGCTGTCTCTAGTTCTTTTGCAGCTTCAGCCACTATCACTGGGTCTATCAAGTCTTTATTTAACTCAGCATAAGTAGGTTTTTTCTCTACTGGCTCTTTTGGTAATGTAGGTTTATTTTCTGTTGTAGCGGATTGAGTTGTCTCAGTTGGTGCAGGCTTATTGTCTGCACTTACTTTTTCACCACAGCCAGCCAAAGCTGTAGCTGCCATGGCTAAGCCTAATCCGGTGGCTATTAACTTATTAATTCTTGAACCACTTGGGCTTTCGTGCGATTTACTCATAACGCTTGGGATTCCTTTCTCTGGTGAACCAGATTATAAATAATTTTTCCTCGTCCCACCAACGATATACTCTCATTGTATCATATTTTACATAAAAATGCAAGTAGAATTGTCTATAATCCCCCCTATAATTACATATTATGAAAATCTGTAATTATAGGTCAGGATGTCAACCATCACAAGCTTTCTTGTATGTATTGATAAACAATGGTGATAATTTTTTGGATATCATCATTTGCATTTTTGTAAAATACACTATCGTAAATTGTGTCGGGATATTTTCGCAGTGCATCACTTACTAAAGCATGAATAAACGATTGCGTAGCTCCTTTGACACCTTCAAAATCAAAAGTAACTGAGCCTGTATTCTCTAATGCTGGGAGCAATTTTTTTAAACGAATATCTTTTGCAACGTCTTTATTTTCTGCAAATTCTCCGGTTAATTCTTTTATTTTTACGATTTCCATAACTCTCCCTAAATAAAGTTTGGTCTTCTAAATCTTTTTTTACGTCGTTCTTGTATAGCTGACTCATATACGTTGCCAATCATATCTAGCATTTGCCTAAATTCTACTGTGGAATCAAGAGAGATGTCAATTGCAACAAGAGTACCATCAAAGCGTGTTAGACCGACTTCTCGGATACAGGAATCTTCGAATGGATCAGCTTTAAGTATTGGTTTTTTTTGGTCTGAACGAGTTTTTTTGAGTATATACGCTGAATTTCCGCTATAAATTGCGAAATTACTACGAGTTGTTTTTGCTATTGACTTAATAAAAAATAGACCAGCGCCAGCATTCTCTGATGTGCCACCCTCTTTTCTTGTGGTGCCCGAGATGCCTGGAGTTAATGCCAGGCGGATTGCCTCTTCGTCAGTTCGAGGACTCCAGATTTGAAGACCTTTCCATAAACCGATACCAGTATCGCAAATAGCAAGACTGATGCGATTTGTGTTTTTGAAATACTGTGCTGAAACTACAGCACCATCAGGAGAATAAGCATGCTCTAAAACATTACGGACTAATTCGCCGATTATATATTTAATAGTAGAGGCGTCATTATCTTCAAGGTGTAGGAGCGGCACCATGTCAGAAATAAACCGTGATTGATCCATTGATGTTTTGATAAATGTAATCGGAATAAATCTTCCGGAGGGGTCTTTGTGCTTGTATATTCCAAATGGAGATGAGGTGCTGATTAAGTTGTATAGTCCCATTCGATCTAAATATCTTCCAGATTCGGGTACTTTAGAGGTAATTTTTGCATTAGTTTTCCCAACTCTCTTAGCCAATGCGGCAGCCAGCACAAGGTAGGCAGGATGAACATTTACCCAACGCTCATCTGTGATAATCTCCAGGTGCTCTGTGTTACTAAAGTCTAGTTTCCTTACAAAATGTCCAAAGTATCTGAGATTTCCTTGATTGCTGAAATAAATACGCATACCCTTATATTAGCGTATAATTACATATTTGTAAAACATGTAATTATACGGAGGTTTTTACGATAAAACTTGCGTAGCTAAGGTTAAAATAAAAATCACCCATCCAAGGGGTGAGGTGTTTGGCGCGCTCGACCGGATTCGAACCGGCGATCTCCTCCGTGACAGGGAGGCGTGA
>CAUUZR010000006.1:0-25639 GCA_963549685.1 uncultured Candidatus Saccharibacteria bacterium
CGTCATCATACATAGTGCCACCAGAATGAACAATTCGACCAATCTTACGAGCGCTATCAGCGGTCATCTCTACAATATCACCGGGGTCACAAACGAAAATATTTTGGCGTGGAATACCACACTCCTTTTCCGCCAAACGAGCATTATGTACTAACATATGGAATTCACCATGGTTTGGCAAATAAAATTTCGGTTTAATAGCATTGATCACCCGTACATGATCATCGTAATAACCGTGTCCTGACAAGTGTAATGGACCAATCCCTGTCAGATGAGTCTTACCATTCTGGATCACTTCACTACCCTCACGCATCAGACCATCAATCGTACGCACCACATATTTCTCATTACCAGGAATTGGATTTGAGCTCAGCACCGCCACGTCACTACCCTTAATCTTAATATATTTATGAGCACCAGTTGCCATTCGATTAAGCACCGCACCAAACTCACCCTGGCTACCAGTACAGACAATCGTTACTTGCTTGTCGGGCAATTTAGCCAAATCTTCCATCTTAACAATCGTATCTTTTGGTATTTTAATTACACCCGAACGTAGTGCTACTTCCAGATTTTGAATCATACTAAAACCAGCAAACGCCACTTTACGATTATGTTTTTTCGCCTCTTCCAGAATTAGCTGAATACGATGCAACTGACTGGAAAAACTACTAATAATAATCCGATGATCCGACCATTTATCCATTATTTCACCCATACTACGCTGAATATCAAACTCGCCGTGTGTGTGAGTGCCGTCGCTTTCACAGTTGGTTGATTCGTTCATAAACAACAAAAAGCCTTCTTCATTAGCAATCTGCTTAATGCGATCAAAATCAAACTTCTTACCATCAACTGGATTTTCTTCAATACGCCAGTCACCACTAGAAATAATATTACCTACCGGCGTACGAATCACCACGGCCGCCGCATCAGGAATTGAGTGGTTAACCCGTATCAGCTCCACGCTAAACGAATCACAAAGTTGCACAGTCTCATGAGTATCGGGATTTAATTCATAATACTCTGGCGTGTAGCCACTATCAGATTCTTCCATAGTCCGCTGAAGCATGCCAAGTGTGAACTTGGTGCTATAAACTGGTGCTGGTAATTTCGGAATAATGTGACGAAATGCACCGATATGATCCAAATGTCCATGTGTGAAAACGTGCGCCCGAATTCGATGCTTATTCTCTTCTAGCCACTGAATGTCGGGAATTATATAGTTCACCCCTGGGTAATCACTCCCCGGAAATAGAAAGCCCATATCAATGACGATAATATCTTCGCCATACTCAATGGCTGTCATATTTTTACCGATACCAATTTCACCCACCCCACCAATTGGAATAACTTTGAGAGTTGGCTTCACAGTGTGAGAGTGCTTTGGTTGATCTTTCAAACTAAACTGCTTACCGCCATAGCCATTATAAACCGACTTATTAACCGGTATATCGATAATATGCTGGCTGGCTTGAGCATTCACCCCCTCCGACATCCGTCGTTGAGCACGAAACACCTCACCCTTACGAGTAGTTGTGGAATTTAAAATAGTATTAGTTGACTTTCGTTTCACGTCATTAGGACGCTTACTGGTGTCATCACCTTTTGGTGTAGCGAGTCGTCGTTGACCCATATTTTCTTCTCCTTTTATTATAAAATAATGTCAAAATCAGATTAAAGAGTGTATTTTAAATAAGATAATACCTCTCACTAGTAATTCTATTTTAGCAAACTGACCACAGTTTGTCAAGGATGACCATTAGTATTTTTTGACACGAAGCTTACCTAGCTATCACCATCCACCGAAGTATGGACAAATTTGCGCTTACCCCGATAGGCAAAGAAACCAAGCATCAATAGATTTGATACTAGCAAAAATCCCACTAGCACACACATACTATCAATGTAAAAAGAGTTATTAAGTCCCCCCGAGATAGCTTGACGCAATGCTCTAATTGAGTAAGTCATCGGCACCAGCGGGTTGACCGCTTGAAAAAAGCCGTTGGCTGTTTGAATCGGGAATGTCCCCTCGCTTGATCCTAGCTGTAGCACCAATAACACCATCGCCAGGAAACGTCCCGGATTATCCAGTACTATCACTAATAAAGATACAATAGACATATAGGCAAACGACGTCAAATATACAGATCCAATGAAATATCCTGGATTATCTGGCACTAATCCTAGGCAGTAAACCATAATTAGCATCAAGACTGTTGCCTGAATAATGGCAGCTACACCAGTAACCGAAGCTTTAGCAAGCCACCAGAGATAAGCATTTTCTTGATCGGCAAAAGTTTTACGTATTGGATAGATAATATTTACCGCTAGCGCCCCTACAAACAAACTTAGTGACAACACATACGGTGCTAAGGCATAACCATAATTCGGCACATCACCCTGTTTGGTTGTTTCCGATTTCACCGGATTAGCTATTTGCTGTTGTGTAGCTATACCAGTGGGTTGAAGTTTTATTTGTCTAGCAGCATTAGATAATTTAATAGATAAAGTATCTGCACCGTCCGCCAATTGCGACATTCCACCAGTTAATACACCAGAGCGGCTGTCCAGCAGACCTGCACCATTTGCTAATTGCTGACTACCAATTTGCGCCTGTGCCAGACCATTCACTAGAGATGTCGAGCCAGCCAGTAACTGATTATTCGCCGCTCTTACGCCGTTATAGCCATTAAGAGCAGTAATTGTATTCGGCGCCAGATGATTAACGCCGTTGTTCAGCGTAGAGACGCCGGTTTGCAATTGTGCTTGCTGCGTTGACAGACTTTGAGTAAGTGTCTGTAAATCTTTAAGCAGCGCAGCTGCTTGCATACTAATAGTTTGCGTTTTATTAAGCGCCTGGGAAAGCTGGTTAATTTGTGGCAAAGTTATGGTTGTCGAACCGCCAGAATTCGCCGCATTAGCTCCCAATGTCTGCAACATCTCGCCTGTTGCCTTTAAATCCGCCAAAGATGTTTGCATTGTTTGCATCAAAACCTGAGCGTCGTTCTGCACCTTATTCTGCTGATTGATGAATGTTGGTGATGGATTATGTACGCTGATGTTTAGCTGATTAAAGCCAGATTGCAATTGCCTCATACCATTTACTAATTGTGCAATTTGACTCTCACTCGGCAAGCCATTTGACAATTGTCCCAAACCTACTTGCAATTGGTGCGATCCAGCACTCAACTGCGCTAAGCCATTAGCTAACGCTCGCTGATTAGTCGTCAACTTATTAACACTACCCGTGTAGGTTTGTACACCTGATTGTAAAGTAGTCAAACCATCATGTAGCTGTGATGCACCATCAGATGCCACCCCCAAGCCATCACCAAGTTTATTTATATTTTCCAGCAACCCTCTAGCGTATGCTTGAGTGATTTGCTCGGCCACTGAATTTTTAACCTTTTCAGCCGCTTGATTACTGACCAGTGAACCAATGTAGTTCTTAGCTGGCGTGATCACATAATGAATCACTGCCTGCTCAGGTTTATCTCGTGTAATCGATGCAGCTTTTACCGAAAAATCTGCCGGAATAGTCACTACTGCATAGAAATGACCATTATCAACTCCGTTATCAGCTTGTTGCTTGGTTACAAACTCCCATCCCAAATCATGATTGTCTTTTAATTTTTGCTCAACTGATTGTCCAATATTTAACCTCTGACCATTTAAATGAGCGCCTTTATCTTCGTTAACAAACGCTACTGGCAAATTCTTCACTTGTCCGTATGGGTCCCAAATTGAGCCCAAGAAAAATCCACTGTACATAATCGGGATAAAAGAAATGACCAGCATTGATAGCAGCAATATTTTATTATTACGCAAGTGCTGCCACTCAGCACGCACCATATTACTGCTCTGGTGGCGTAAAAACCGTTTTACCTTTTTAACCACGCATGACCTCCTTAGCAATATCCTCCAAAGTTACTGTCTTTAGATAATAATTCCACTTTTGCTGTGCTTCGGAAAAAACTTTTTCTATCATATTCATACCAATTTCAACTTGATGGCGACGTGTCGCAAACACCCGTTCAATAATTCCTCGAGATTGAAAGAATGGTGCTTCGCCTTCAATTGCTAAGACGACGTCGTGCAATGTTACTTGGTTCATTTCCCTTGCTAAAATAAAACCGCCACCAGCGCCTTGCGTAGATATAATCAATTGCGCTACCACCAACTTGCGACTGATCTTCTTCAGATACGTTGGCGATACTGCCATTTTCTCCGCTAAGGTATCATTAGTAATCGGCAAAGTCTCCTTAGAGTCAGCCAAAAGCGCCATGATACAGCAAGCTTGTTCAACAGCTCCAGATAACCTCATAAAATCCTTTCTAAATTAGCTATAGTAGATGTCGATTATCCACTATACCACACATTCATAAGCACAGCAAGGAATTTATAAAATAATCAATGAAATCATCATAAATATAAACACCCCGCCACCAGACGGAGTGCTTATATTAGGTGATTATCTTAAAGAACCACTGATTTGACGCCAGCTTTCTCGCTAAGCAACTTTAGTAATGCCTTTTCTTTTTCGTGCGCATTGTAGCACCACACAACTAACCTATTCAATAATAAGCTCTAGCTATTTTATCTTATCATTGATGGTCTTTTCTAAGGCGCTAATTTTTTCAGCATCTTTCTGATCATCAACTTCAACCTGAATATTCTTCTTAAGCTTTTCAACTATAACTGGAACTCTTTTGGGATGATCAACAAATTTTCTCAATGCTGAATTATATTTTGTTAAATCACGATCATTGATAGATTGTAGAGCCTCGTCAACAATGATAATCTGCTCTTTGTATATATCAGCTGCTGTTTTAAAATAATTATTCAACTCTTTACTTTTACTCTTAGGTACGTCATTTATAACATCTGTACAACGCTGCAAAAACTTTTTAACTGACACAAAATACGACTTCACTTCATCATCTGAAGAGAATTTACGTATTATACTAGGCGAGTTTTCGCTATCACACTTATCAACTGCCATTTGAATTTTCTTTTCAGTAGCCATGATTGATTCAACATACTCTTTAATATCAGCATAGTTTTGTGCTACTTCGTCATAGGATTTTTTAACGTCCTTATCCTGAAGCGCTTTCATATCTTTCATATTATCGATCGCTTCTTTGTAATCATTTAACGCTTCTTTTAAAGAATCATCATTAGATCGACCTTCTAGCATATTGTCAATGAACACCTTGGTCTTTTCTTTAATGTTTTTACTTTGCGTTTTAACCTCTTTCACCTGAGAGCGCATTGCCATGTAATCTTCTTTTGATGGTCCAGCCAAAAAGATCACTGCCAATACTACCGCTGTAATAACCAATATTAGACCTAAGACACCGCCAATAATGCCCCATAAAGCGCCTTTGCTTAAGCCTTTTTTGGGTGGTATTGGCTGTGGTGGCACCGGTTGTGGTGTTGATGGTAATGGTTGTAGTGTGGGTGGCAACGATTGTGATTGATTATTATTGTCATCCATTATTGTACCTTTTCTCAATAAAACTATTTCTTTAATTTATTTGAAATAACGTTCTCTAAATCATCAAGCTTTGGCATTTTATTATGGTTATTAGCATCATTCTGTATTTCAACTAACTTATCTTGAATTTTGAAAAATTCACGACTTTGAGTCTTCAAGCGACGTTGGGCAGCCTGATAAGCCACCTCGTCTCTTTTGTCACCAGCCTTAATCATATCATCGAATATAGCCACCTGATCATTATAGGTCTTTTGTGTAGCCTTGACATAATCGACAATCTTATCAACCTTTGAGTCAGCCATCTTAGTGAGTGCATCAGAACATTCCTTGGAAGCATCACGTAAAGCTACAATTCTTGCTCGTAGATTGGTGATTCGCATAGCTGCAATTTGCGACCTGCCGTCACACTTTTTGTAAGCTGCGATTGATGGCTCCTCAATATCAACAAAAGCTTGTGCATAAGTTTTTATCTCTTCAGCTTCTCTGATCAATGCGTCGTACGACTTTTTCACTTCTTTATCTTTAAGAGCAGGCGCATCCTTTAACTTATCAATACCAGACGAATAGCTATCAAGAGCTTTTTTTAAGTCGCCATTACTATTTGCGCCACTAAAGATCGCATTAATATGGACTGGTAATGCTTTATTAATTTTATTGCGCTGCTCCTTGATGTCTTTCACCTGCGATTGAATAGCTAGATAATCTTCCTTACTAGGTCCACTCAGGAACACAACTGCCAGAATAATACCAACGATCAACAATACAAAGGCTATTGAGCCGCCAATAATTCCCCATAAAGCGCCTTTGCTTAAGCCTTTTTTGGGTGGTATCGGTTGTGGTGTGACTGTTGGGATTGGTCCAATTGGACTACCAACTGGTGGTTGGGGTGTCATCATTGGTTGTGGTGACGCCGGTTGGGGCGGAATTGGCTGTGGTGGCACCGGTTGTGGTGTTGATGGTAATGGTTGTTGTGGTTGATTGTTGTTATCCATTATTATTCCTTTCTTATAAACCAATCATGGTTAAGTTAATTTTACCACGTTCATCGATATTAATGATTTTTACACTAACAATTTGACCTTCTTTGACAACATCAGTCACTTTAGCCACCCGACCCTCAGCCAGCTTGGAAACATGAACCATACCATCAACACCCGGTAGAATATTTACAAATGCGCCAAAATCCTTAATAGAAACGATTTTACCTTGGTAAATCTTACCAACTTCTGGCTCTTCCACTAAACTCTTGATCCAATTTAGAGCTTTTTCAATTGACTCACCATTTGGGCTAGCGATAGTGATTAATCCATCCTCTTTAATATCAACTTCAGCACCAGTTTCTTGAGTAATTTTATTAATCACTTCGCCACCTTTACCGATCACTGCGCCGATCTTATCTGGATTAATTTTCAGTTTTTCAATGCGTGGTGCATATGGACTAAGCTCAGTACGTGGGCAACTTAGAGTTTCCAGCATGTGATTAAGGATAAAAGCACGACCTTCTTTGGATTGTTGCACTGCTTTGCGCAATATTTCAACTGGTAAACCGTGGACTTTCATATCCATCTGCATAGCTGTTACACCCTTGCTCGTACCAGTCACCTTAAAGTCCATATCACCGGCAAAATCCTCCGCATCAGCGATATCGCTCAGCACATACGGCGTATCTCCATCCATCATCAGACCCATAGCGATACCAGAAACTGGAGCTTTCAACGGCACACCAGCGTCCATTAGTGCCAAACAGCTTGAGCAGGTTGCCGCCATTGAGGTTGAACCATTTTGACTCATAATTTCCGTAACCGAACGAATAGCGTACGGAAAATCTTCTTCACTTGGTAAGACTGGTATCAACGCTCGCTCGGCTAGATAGCCATGACCAATTTCCCGACGACCAGGCGAACCCATTCGCTTAACCTCACCAACCGTATAGCCTGGTGCATTATAATGGTGCATATAACGACGCTCATAGTCTGTTTGTTCCATAGTGTCAACCAATTGCGCATAACTCAGCGGTGCTAGAGTCACAATATTCATGCCTTGTGTGACACCACGAGTAAACAAGCTGGAGCCATGAGTCCGTGGCAAAATCCCCACTTCAGAACTCAGCGGACGAATTTCCGTCAACTGACGACCATCTGGACGAATGCCCTCCTCGACAATACCACGGCGTACATCTTTATGTAGCGATACAGTAAACGCTTCATCATACTCACTCTGTACAGCTTCATAATCCTCAGTCTCAAGCTCCAACTGCTCTGCCATAGCCTGATGAAATTCTTGACGAAGTTCTTTGATGACTTCATTGCGTTCTGGATATGGACGGCGGATTTTCTCACCAAATTTACCATCAGCCCAAGCGTCCACTGTTTTTTGAATTTCTTCATTAGGTAAAATCAATTCATATTCCTGCATGGCTGGGGAAACTTTGGCCACCAATTCACGCTGTAATTGAATAGCCGGTTGCATCATCTGATGCGCCCACGCCATTGCATCAATAATCACTTCTTCTGACACTTCTTTAGCGCCAGCTTCCACCATGGTGATGCCACTCTCAATGCCAGCCACTACCAAATCAATATCAGATTGCTCTCGCTCTTTTGGTGTCAAAAATGCTTTAAATTCACCATTGACCCGACCGACTCGCAAACCCGCTACTGGCCCATCAAACGGCGTACCAGTCAGCATCAACGCACTTGACGCCGCAATCATCGCTACTACATCCGGGCGGAAATTTGGATCCATTGACAATACTGTCGCTACCACTTGTACTTCTTGGCGATAGCCTTTCGGAAATAGTGGCCGAATTGGACGGTCAATCAATCGCCCAATTAATATTGCCTCATCACTGGGACGGCCTTCACGCTTGATAAAGCGACTACCGCTAATCTTACCAGCTGCATAAAATCTTTCTTCATAATCAATCGATAACGGGAAATAGTCCATCTGTACTGGACGTGAGCTAACTTGCGCACTACCCAGCACCACCGTATCACCGTAGCGCACCAGCACCGAGCCGGTCGTTCGAAAACCCACCCGATTAACCTCCAGCGTCAGCGGTTGACCGCAAAAATCAGTGGTAACACTAAAAATTTCCTTACCGCTTGGATTAATAATACTCATTAAGAGCTCCTTTCTTACTGCGGAGGTAACAGGGGTGAAAATTCATGTCAATCCAGACATCAACGTTCGTCGCTATCACTTCCGCCAATTGTTGATATGTCTATTATATCAAATATTTAGTAGTTCACCTATTTAACTTAATTATTTTTATACAGCACCCCAATCGTCGCCAATTTTAACGTCAACTTTTAATTTTATACCTAATGCCGGGTAAATATTTTCCATCGTTTCAACTAAAATCCGACCCACCTCCTCCGCACTCTGACAAGGACACTCCACCATAATACTATCATGAACTTGCAAAATCTGATGACTATTCGGCACTGATGTCAGTCGCTTTTCCACCGCTATCATCGCCATTTTCATCAAATCTGCTTCAGTACCTTGAATTGGCATATTAGCTGCTGCACGCTCAGCGGCAGAACGGACAATAAAATTACTCGATTTAACATCTGGTGTCGGGCGACGACGACCAAACAAAGTTTGCACAAAGCCATTATCATGCGCCTGTTGAATAGTTTGTTGCATCAACGCTTTAACTCTCGGGCGCAGACGATAATATTCATCAATAAAATGCTGTGCTTCAGCATAAGTCATCTTAGCGGCCGCTGACAATCCATGAGATCCCATACCGTACAAAACTCCAAAATTGACCACTTTAGCCCGTCGTCGTTGCTCTGGCGTAACTTGATCTATTGAGACACCGTAAACCTCGGCTGCTGTTTTAGCATGAATATCAATATCAGTGTTAAAATCAGCTATCATTTCCGTCTCACCCGCCATCACTGCCGCCAAACGCAACTCAAACTGAGAATAGTCAGCGTTAACAAACATATTGCCAGGTGCTGGCACAAACGCATCACGAATACGTCGACCCAATTCGGTACGAATCGGAATATTTTGCAAGTTAGGGTCAGTGCTAGACAAACGCCCAGTCGCCACTACATCCTGATTAAACGTTGTATGGATATAACCATTATTATCCACCTGTTTAGGTAGCGCCATAATGTAAGTGTTCTGCAGTTTAGTTAATTCCCTAAAACGCTCCACCAACTCGATAATCGGGTGTCGACCACGTAATTTATCAAGTTCTTTTTGACCAGTAGAATAGCCCGTTTTACCCTTTTTAATACCAGTGGTTGGTAATTGCAATTTAGTAAATAATGCCTCTGCCAATTGCGTAGGACTACCAACATTAAACTCATAACCGACTAGCTCAAAAATCTCTCGTTGCAACGCTAATATTTCTTGTTGCACTGCCACTTGCATGGTGTTTAATTTTTCAATATCAAGCTTGATACCCCGATGTTCCATCTTCGCCAAAATCGGTATCAACGGAAAATCCATTTCATAAGCTACCTTTTTTAATTGTGGTAGCTGAGAAAATTCTTGTTTTTGTTTTTCGTAAATCGTCCAAAGTGCCGTAAGAGCAATCTTTGGGTCAGTTAATTGATCACTTTCCACGCCAATCAAATCTGCTAAATCATGAAATTTTTTCAGTGGATTAAGCAAAAATGAACCCTGTGCCGTATCATGCGCTACAGTTAGTGTTAGCGCATCATCATGCGCTAATAAAACCTTCAGCCAATTTTTAACAGCGTGTCCAACAATTGGAGTCTTGCTTAGAATCTTCGACGCTTCGTTAATAGAAAATTTCGCTGCTGTACCCTGTTTTATACTCAACCAAAAATCATCGCCATCCGGCACACATAGCACCACTGACTCTGCGTCGATTGCTGACATAATAGAGTTTTGATCAACTTCCCGCACCGGCTTCAGCTCGTCTTGCGTAGCCGTCTTATCTAAATCACCTTTTATATATTGTGGTAGATTATTCAAAAGTGAGCGAAACTCTAATTTTTCCAGCAACAGTCGCAATTTATCAACATTAAATTTATTCACATCCATCGCTGATAAATCCAATTTCACTGGTGCATCGGTAAATAATTGCGCTAATTTTTTACTCATATAGGCTGATTCTTTACCTAGTTCCAGTTTTTTCCGAGTACTCTCTTTCAGTTGGTCAAGATTTTTATACACACCATCAAGGGTGTCAAATTGTTGCAACAACTGAACCGCTGTTTTTTCACCAACACCAGGCACTCCCGGAATATTATCTGATGAATCGCCTTTCAGACTCTTCAGATCAAGAAACTGATCAATTCTAATACCATAACGCCTCTCAAATTCTGCAATATCAAATTTATCAATATTAGTCAGCCCTTTCTTTAAGGCATAAAGATAAGTATTCTGATCAAGAATCTGCAAAGCGTCAAGATCACTGGTGATTAAGTAAGTTTCAATATCGCCGTGCTTTTCCGCCTGCGCATCCAACGTTGCCATAATATCATCGGCTTCATAATCATCAAATTCATACAACGGCCAGCCAAAAGCATCTAACAATTCATGTAGAACTGGAATTTGCGCATAAAAATCGGCTGGCGCCGGCTTCCGACCAGCTTTATACTCTGGGTAAATTGCCAAACGGCGACGAATATTGGTTTTAGGCTTATCCCAGGCGACACAAATATAATCTGGATTCAATTTCTTAATTAGCTCCAAGCTTAATACTGCAAATCCATAAACTCCGCCAGTTGGTGTGCCGTCTGCCGTTGACAGATTCGGCATGGCATAATAGCCTCGGTAGAATACTGACTTACCATCAATAATCGCCAAACGTTTCATATACTCAAGTATATCATTTTACTTATTAACAACATAAAATTCAGCGGCAACCTGATAAGATCACCGCTGAATTTATTATCTATCTCACTTATCGGCGAGCAGATTTACGCCGTGCTATTAGAAGCGCACCAGCTGCTGCTACACTAGCCACTACAGCCACGATTGGGTTGGCTGCCACTTTTTCAGCACCTGTATTTGGTGTTTTTGGAGCAACTGAGTCATTCTGTGCCGTCAGAGTAACATCATTACCATCACCACCCTTATAACTAATCTTAAAGGTAGCATTGCCAACACGAACCTCTGCGCCTTCTGGCATGTCCTTAAACTCACCCTTTACTTCAGTATTACTTTGATTGTCGATAATTGTTAAGACATCACCTTTTTTGAAGCTGCCATTAGGTAAGTAAGTTAGCTTTAAGGTGGTGCCAGTTGTAATAGATACAGCATTACCACCGTAGGTTGTATCATAATCCTTACCAACAATCACCTTATCATAAGTATCTTTGTTAAGGATTTCTACATCAAACACTGAGAGATTAGTACCAAATGTCAAAAATTTAGTAACAGTAATAGTACCTGGTGAGTTACCTGGTGCCAAAGTACCATTAACACTTAATGTCTCAATTGTGCCAACACCTTTCAATAGACCATCAATCACCACGTTACCGTATTTACAACCAGAATCATCAGCCAAAACACCGTATTGATTGCGACCAATTGTAAAGCTACCAGTGCTACCATATTGACCAGCAGTTTTACACAATTTCTTTAAATCAACCTCCTCAGTCTTAAATTCTTGCTTACCTTTCAAAGTCTTAGAATTGTCTGATTTGGTAGCATTTTCAAAATCACCCCATGACTGACTATTTGCTTTAATTGCAAAATTTTCACCGTCAATAGATCCGGTTAATTTAAGACTAGCTCCTTCTCTAACATAATATTCAACGTCACCAAGTAGCGTCAATTTACCAGAAAGTTCATTTTTAGTCTCAACAACATCAAACTCTTTGGTTGCGGGGTTATATTTAGTCTGGACACCAGCATTAATCTTTGCATCCTTCTTAAATGTCAAATCACCACCATAACTTTCTCCAGATAGTACAAGAGTGTCAGAGATAATCTTTTTAACCTTAAATTTATCAAATTGGTCGAGTAAATTAGTGTATGCATATATAAAGTCTACTGACTCTGTTGGTGTAATATTACCAGGAATATTTGAGCCACCACCGAGTACCAATTTTTTGGTTGTTAATGTTAATTCTTTTACATTAATAAGAGAACTATAATCATTGTTATTTCTAAAACTCACCGAATTAGTAGCTCCAGTTGCATTAGTAATCGACAGAGGAGACGATATTAATCCCCCGCTATTATAGCCCTCATATGGTTTCGCAGTCAGTGTTATATCATCAGTAAAGTCCATTTTATCAATCTTAATGTCCTTACAATTATCCGACACCTTACCCTGTATCTCTTCTACGCCAGAGAATTTAACATCAGATAAATCATTATTCAGCGTTAGCTCCTCGCTGGCACATGGCAAAATCAGCTTATCACCGCTTTTTGGCGCAACACCATCTTTCCAGTTAGCGACTGTTGAAAACTTTTTATCCGATCCACCACCTGTCCAAGTGGCTGTACCAGCAGCCGATACTCCTTGAGAGAACAGTAGACCGCCAGCCACCGCAGTAGCTGCCGCCACCAGCGTTACTTTTGTAATGAACTTCCCATCCATACCTCTTTTTCCTTTTTTATTTTAATTATTGTTGTGCTTATTATTGTAACGATTAAGTTTTTTTTGCAATACTTTGTTGTAAATTACACTACATAATATCTGTAAAACTTAAACTCCGCCAGCTGAATCGCCAAACGTTTCATAGTTCTATTGTATCATTTAAGCGACTTTTATCAGATTTTCGATTGATACAGCGCCAAGTTTTTGTTGTATTCTCCCATACTTATCATAGATTTCCCCAAACCTTTCTTTAGCACTGAAAGAATAATTACCCAATTTTCTCTGCATTTTCTCATGTCTCTCATAGTTTTTTCTAAGTTCTTCCATAGCACTGTATGAGTCATTATCATATTTCATCCAGCGCCTATAAGCCTCCCATATGTCTCTTTCATTGTTGTAGAGGAGACAGAGGCAATGTTCGGTTCTCTCGTCGCTCATCTGTATATGTAAGATTTCTGTATCGCCAAAATTATCAAATCCAACAGAAAATTTATAAATCGGCCCAGACCCACTTAGGGTGGGAGTCACTTCAAAATCATCTATAAAAACATAATCAAACTCATCTTTATCGTCTGGCATCTTATATATCTGATAACAATCCCCAGACTTCCAAATCATCCACACCTGACCATACTGATCAATAACCGGTTCGTTAACAAATCTTTTCCATGCTTTACTGCCGTCTGAATTAGAATTAAATTTCGACTCCAGCTCCTCAACTTGTTCTAATATATCGTCCCATTGAACTTTTTCTTTACGATATTCTATTAAACGGCCCCAGATATCAGGATCAGAAAGTAAATTCTGAGCTGACTTATCGGAGACATGAGGGGCTGTTTCCATAATACTTATTCTAAACATACGCTTTATTGGAAGAATGTCAACAAATTGCTAAAATTAGTCTATGACACAACCACATGCAAGAATTATCGCCCTGGTCGGACTAGCGGGTAGCGGTAAGAGTTCGGCTGTCGAGTATTTGACAGAAAAAGGATTTCCAAAAGTTTATTTTGGCGGCGTTATCTATAAGGCCATGGACGAGGCAGGAATTGAAAAAACTTGGGACAATCAACAAAAATTCCGCGAAGAAATACGTCAGCGTGAAGGCAAAGATTTTGTCATTAAGCGGGTAATCAAAAATATTCATGATTTAATTAACGCTGGACAGAATAAAATCGTTTTGGACGGGTTATATACATGGAGTGAATATAAAATTCTCAAGCATGAATTTCCTGGCCAGGTGGTTGTTATCGCTATCGTTACCCCAAAACACCTCCGTTATCAACGCATGGCGAAACGCCCTGCAAGACCGATGCAACCACATGAAGTTGACCAGCGTGATTGGTCGGAAATTGAGAATTTAGAAAAAGGCGGACCAATTGCCATCGCTGATTATTTCATCAATAACGACGGCAATCTTGATCAATTACACCAAAAAATAGACGCCATTACCCACGACGCCCATTTTTGTAAATCACCTGAGCAGTGCTAATTAGTCCAGATATTCATAGAGCTTTTTCGCATCTTTATGTTTGCGAAGCTTTGCCAGAGCTTTAGCCTCAATTTGACGAATTCGTTCACGAGTAACGGCGAATTCTTGTCCGACCTCTTCTAGTGTATGACTTTTACCATTACCCAAACCAAATCTAAGTTCGACAATTTTACGCTCACGATCAGATAAACTAGACAGAACATCACGCACTTGTTCTTTCAGTAGCTGATTGGAAGCCGATTCCTCCGGCGAAACCATATCTTCATCTTCAATAAAATCGCCCAGCACTGAATCTTCATCATCACCATCACGACCGATCCCAGCATCTAAGCTAGAGATGTCTTGCTTGATTTTAATCACATGCTCAACTTTTTCTGGTTCCATTTCCAATTCTTTTGCCAGCTCTTCAATAGTTGGCTCACGATTCAACTCCTGCGTCATGCGTCGCTGTGTGCGCAATAATTTATTAATCGTTTCCACCATGTGAACTGGAATGCGAATCGTTCGTGCCTGATCGGCAATTGCTCGAGTGATCGCCTGACGAATCCACCACGTCGCATAAGTTGAGAATTTAAAACCTTTGTCTGGATCAAATTTTTCTACCGCCCGGAGTAAGCCAGTATTTCCTTCCTGAATTAAGTCCAGAAAATCCAAGCCACGACCAGAGTAGCGTTTAGCAATTGACACCACCAAGCGCATATTAGCCTCAGCCATTTTGTCTTTAGCTTTTTTATCGCCCGCCACAATCCGCCGAGCTAGTTCCATCTCCTCTTCACCGCTAAGCAATGGGATTTTACCAATTTCTCGCAAATATAACCGCACTGAATCATCTGAAGCGTCATCAAAATATTGTCCGCCGTTATTGAGCGTTGTTAGATCTTCCGTTTCTTCGTCCTCCATATCACTCATGGTTGGATCAAAATCCATATCGTCATTTGTCGTATTATTTGCGTATGGTTGTTCGTCGCTCACACTCTCTCCTTAATTAATGTGTTTAGCTTTTGACGCAAGACAGTCGCTCGCTCTTCATCATTAAGCTCCTCAGCGTCTCGCAAAGCATCTAATAACTGCTGTTTTTGATGTTTATGGTGTTTGGTTACTAATTTCTTGACTAGCCGTGCCATTTCCTTATCAAGCGCTTCTGGCTCCCAACTGGCATAACGACTCTCAGTTTTTAACTGTACTATCTTTACATATTGATCAAATTTTTGCAAGTTTTGCAATAATTCTTCCATATCAGTCTGGTTATTTTGTTGTAAAAATTGCATAATTTGCTTGACTGTATCATTTTGCAACATATCGATCTTAACCGCTGGTAGCCATCGACGCACCGCTGATTCACTCAAGGCTAGTCCCAATATCATTTCTTCAATATCCTCAACCGCTTTTTGAGCGTGAACTTTTTCGATTTTTGCAGTTTTCAGCTGATTTGACGATTTTTCAGATGATTTACCAATCAATTTAGCTTTTAACGCCGTCATGCTCGCACCAGTCGCTTGCGAAATTTCATTCAAATAATGCTCTTGTTCAACTGGATCTTGAAGTTGTCTGATTAAAGTCAGGGCTGCCGTGGAAAATCGCCGTTTTCCCTCGGCGGTAGATAAATTTTCCCGAGCTGAATATTGCTCAATTACCCATTGTACCGCTGGAATTGCCGTGGCAATTGCCATTCGCCAGGATTCTACGCCATGTTTCTGGATTAACTCGTCTGGATCTTTGATGTCAGCTGGCAATTTAACCACCTCCAATTCCACACCAACTAGCTGCGCCAAGCCAATTGCTCGCTCGGTTGCATTCAAGCCTGCCCGATCCCCATCAAACGCTAATTTCACCCGTCCCGCTAACCGACTCAAACTCTTCAAATGTTGCTCTGTCATCGCTGTTCCAGCTGTCGCTACCACATTTTTAACGCCAGCTTGATGCGAACTAACCACATCCAAATTTCCCTCAACAATCACCGCTTCATCATGCTTTCTAATTGCTTCTTTTGCCTGAAATAAACCAAAAATATGGCGGGATTTATCAAATAACAGCGTTTGCGGGGTATTAAGATATTTTGGCGCATTCGGCTCATCATGGATAATTCGTCCGGTAAAACCAACAATTCGTCCAGATGGATCACTTAGCGCCACTACCATTCGACCACGAAACAAATCTCCGCCAAATCTATTGATTAAACCAGCATCATTTAACTCACGGCGTGAAAAACCTCGCTTCTCCAAGGCTTTCACTAAAGACCCACCATCACTTGGTGCAAAACCGATCTGAAAATCGCCCACGATTTGTCGATTTAATCGACGTTTTTTACTAACATATTCTAACGCCTTCGGTGTCCTCAGTAACACTTGTTGAAAGAATTTTCCCGCCAGTTCCAATGCTTCTTGCGCTCTAGCTCGTCGTTTAGCCAACTGGCCATCGCCATGAGAAAATAAACTTAAATCCACACCAGCTTTACGCGCCAAATGCTCCAAACTTTGACGAAAATCCATCCCTTCAACCAACATAACGAAAGAAAAGATATCGCCCCCTTTACCAGAAGAAAAATCATGCCAAATCTGCTTCTCTGGACTAACCATAAAACTTGGTGTCCGCTCATCAGTAAATGGGCTTAGTCCTTTAAGATTACGACCCGCCCGTTTCAAATGAACATACTCACCGATCACATCTTCAATCGCCAGTCTAGCACGCACTTCTTCTTTTGCATCCTGCATATAAATATTATATCACCCTTTACCTCTGTTGCTGTTTATGCTTTAATGGTTATATGTATCCAAACAATCAAGATAACCCTTTTAATCAACAACCGACTGGTATTGATTATCTAAATCAGATTTCAACACCCGCACCATCAGCTGGTTTTGATAAAAAAACCAAAATCATCCTTGCCATCTTAGGATTAGTTGGTATCTTGAGTTTGGGGCTGATTTTTGCCATGTCGCAGAATTCTCAATCAACAGTCAGTCCATCAAAAATAGCGGCACGAGTCCAAAAATTACTAACCGTATCACAAAAATACAACAATAAATTACAATCTAGCAAACTGCAGACTGTCAATAGTTCTTTAGTATCAGTTCTCACTACCGCTAATTCATCAATTGCCGAGCCGCTCAAAAATAATGATATTGATTTGAAAAAGCAACAAAAAGAAATCGCCAAACTTGACCCATCAACTGATTTAGAGAAAAAGCTTGATGAAGCTGTGTTGAATGCGCAGATTGATACTATTTATGCCCACGAAATAAATGTCCAGCTGACTGATACTATCAACATGATGAAGCGGCTACACAAATCAACCAGCTCTAAGTCAATGAAAAGTTATCTGGAGAAAACCGTAGACGATTTACAAAATATTCAAAAGCAAATTACTGAAATTATCAAAAATTAATCGCCAGTAACCAGATTATAGCTTAATCGCGCTAGGTCAAAAATTTCGTCATCCGTCAATTGCCCTGAGCAAATTATCGTAATCCAATGTTTTTTATTCAAATGATAGCCCGGCAGCACCGACTCATACTTCTCGCGAAGATTTTCAGCCAACAATGGGTCACACTTCAAACTTACCCTGAGCGGCTTTGAGCCCTCCGCCACCAACGCCACCATCTTCCCCGCACCATCATTACTCTTACCAAATTTATACACCGCAATATCCTCGCCAAAGGGATAGTCTAGCCATACGCCAGGCAAACTGAGAATAAACTCTTCAAATTGTTTATGGGTCATGGTTTCACCTTCTTTAGATAATATTTTAATTCCATGATGCTACCACGAATATCCTCCAGCGCTCGATGTTCTTCTGGTTTGGCAAATTTCTTGCCATATTTGCCCTCAAATACCACTTTCCAAGCACTGACATCCAACATCCGATAATGTAGTCTTTTTGATAACGCAGGCCACCACTGATCGATAAACCGCCGATCTTGATGGATTGAATTACCACCCAGTAAAATTCTTGACTCATCTGCAAAATGCTTATCGCAAAATGCCAATAATTCTTGTTCAACCTCGCTCAACGGCTTACCAGCTTCGTTCTGCTCCTCCAAACCGCGCCGTGCTTCTGGATGCTCGTTCCAAAAGCTGGCATTTCGATCCAGTAACTTACTCAGTTTCTCTGGGTCATGCCGCACCACACCCTCATAAGTAGCAATTTCTTTAAAATCCCAATCAGTAGCAATCGCCGCCACTTCCAAAATCTCATCATGCACTGGATCCAACCCGGTCATCTCCAGATCCATCCACAAAATCTTTTTTGGCTTAAAAGTTGCTTTCATATTTCTATTTTACCACTTATACTAGGCATGATAAACTAAGACCATGACTAGACGCATTCTCCTCAAATTATCCGGCGAGCAACTTCAGGGCGATTTCACCAGCGGTTTTGATCCCGCTCGCGCCCGCTGGATCGCCGAACAAATCAAACCAGCGCTAGAAACTGGCGCCGAAATCGTCATCATGGTTGGTGGCGGCAATTATGTTCGCGGCAACCAAATCATCGGCCACGGCATTCAGCCTGTGTCAGCCCATAATATCGGCATGCTCTCTACCCTGATGAACGCTATTGCTCTGGCTGATGTCTTCAACGACGCTGGCTTGCCAACTCGCGCCCTGTCCACTGTCGAAATCAATCAATTTATCGATCACTACACCTTCCGCCGGGCGCTCAGCCACATTCAAAAAGGCCGAGTTGTCATCGTCGCCTGCGGTACTGGCCGACCCTTCCTGACTACCGACACCGCCGCCTTGAATCTAGCTTTGGAAATGCAATGTGATGTTGTAATTAAAACAACGAAAGTCGATGGCGTGTATGATAAAGACCCCGCCAAATTCCCTGATGCTATTAAATTTGATCAGCTCAGCTATCACGACGCTCTAACCAACCCTGACATCACCGTCATGGATAAAGCCGCCATCGGCCTAGCTATGGACGAACACATCCCAGTTATCATCTGCGACCTACTCACTGACGGCAATATCACCCGAGCTGCCAGTGGTGAATCAGTCGGTACGCTGATATCCTAATTTATCCGACAAGTTCTTGCAATTTTGACTTAAGCTGCTCAAGATCTTCCTTGGCGGCTCTTAGCTTACCCTCAGTTAAACTATTACGATCTAAAGACTCATATAGCCGTATAGCTTCGTTCAGAAGCTCTGTATCATCGTTCTTTTTGGCAACTCGCCGCATAACATCAGGCAGAAATAGCTTAGTTTTTGAATGATCATCATCTGGTAAACTCTCATTAACCATTCTAGCTACTTCAATGGCCAAGTCATCATGGCCTTGATTAATAAGCTGTTTGCACAACTTATTCACTTCCTCCAATTTATTCTGCGGATCGACATCAAGATATAAACCAGGTAAATCCACTAGCACATTAGCTGCTGCCTCATACTTCTCATGCAATTGATCGATTCGGGCATTATACTCATCAAGTAACAACAGTCTTCCAGGAATAGACGGCAATGTAAACATTTGTAATATTGATCCTCGCCGAGAATCACGATGCTCCGATTGAGGATCCGGAAACCTCAACCACTCACGCACCGCCAAGAAATCTTCACGGTTAGTTGACAGCGGTAATTGTCGTAGTAGCAAATCGTCAGTAAATAAACTATTCTCAGCTCTTAGTTGACCACACTGTAGTTGATTAAGCGGATTCTCACGACCAACCGCTCCTGTCATTTCACAACATAATTCCCTTGTCTTAATGTCTATCATAAATGACCGGTTGCTTTGTCTATCAAATAACGTAATAAATGTGTGCTGATTAGCGTAACTGATGAAATGCTCAATACCTAGCCTCTCCAAACACTCGGATGCCACAATTGTATGTCCAAAGCAATTGGCTACCTCGGTCTCGGCAATAATTTCCGCCCGGAGCGGTTGCGAAAAATGACCTGTCGGCGCAAAATCAAGCGTTTCCCGAACGAGCGAAGCAACAGACGTAGCCGTCCTAGCTACATCATCAAATGTTTTTGGCGACTGCTCATACTCCGCCTCTATAGCGCAAAGTTGCTGTGATTCAAACAATAGTTCACGCCGCCCATTACCATCCTGCTCCAAGCGACTACTTTTCGGCGTTAACAGCTGAGCAGCCAGACATCGTTCGTTCATAACGACATTATTATATACTAATATAGCAGATTTTACAAGCGCTCCGGCGCCGTAATTCCCAAAATCGTCAGCCCCGCCTTCAAAATATCAGCATACACCGCCACCAGACCGATGCGGTGCGCTTCTTTATCGCTGCCGACAACTTGATTTTTCTCGTAATAGCGATTGAACTCCTGCGCCAACTCAAACAAATAGGCGCAGATATGATGCGGCTCCAAGCTCTCGGTAGCCCGGTTAACCGCCTCCGTGTATTCGCTCATTTTCCTGACTAGCAGCCGATCTTCGTCAAACAATTCCGTTGGGAACGTGACTGCCTGCTCAGACTTTGCCAAAATCCCTCGCGCTCGAGCGTGCGCATATTGCAGATAACTACCGGTGTTACCCGTTAGACTGACTGCATCATTGATATCAAATACCACGTCGCTACCGATTTTCACTTTCAAAAATTGATAGCGCAACGCGCCTGCCACCACCTCTTCGGTTGGTTCGCCGCCAGCTTGGGTGATGGCTTTCTTGAACTCGTTAAACAGCCAATCGATAGTAATCACCTCGCCGGTGCGCGAACTCATCTTACCAGTTGTTAATTTGACCAGGCCAGTTGCATAATTAAATAATTTACCTTTCAATTCTGGAATTGCCAGTTCACTAGCCGCAATCACCCCGCGGAAATACGCCGCCTGCTCTTCGCCGTTGACCGTAACTGACAAATCTAAGTTCGGATAATCTTGATGTTTCAACTGAATCAGCCCCATATCGTGCGCACCGTACAAGCCGTTGCCGTGCGAACCGATAAACACATTATCAAACGCGCCGTACTGACTACCCTTGAAAATATACGCACCGTCCGACTTGGTAAAGACCTCTGGGGTTTTTGCTTTAATCAAGGCCTTGCCTGGCACTTCGGTTTCACTCTCAACGTAGCGCCGCTCAATCGGCACATTGCCCAGCCGCACCACATTGGCATCAATTTCATCAAAGCTCCAGGCTTTACAAATCTCGTACACTTGCTTGTACAGCGGATCGTCCAACACAAACGATTGCTTGGCTAGCTCGTCGATTTCTGCCCGCGCCTCTGGCGATTCCTTGGCTGCCCGTGCGCCTTCAACGTACATACGGCTCATAAATTCGTTGCGTTTATCAGCCGGAATAGCGTCTAGCTTACTGACATCGCCATCAATTTCGCGCAGAATCGCCCACATGCTCTTGCCGACGTGCGTACCGACATCGCCGTGGTAACTGACTCGGTGTACCGACGCGCCATCCACTGCCAGCAAATTCGCCATAGTGTCCGCCAAAATCGCATTCAAAGCATGGCCAATATGCATGGCCTTAAACGGATTCGGACAATTGGTTTCAATGACCACTGTTTGCCCTGAACGATTAGTCGCTGGCCGTACTTTCAGCGACTCCAACACCGCTTGGTCGCTTAATCTCACATTGATAAAGCCTGGCCCAGCCACGCTCACCTCGCTAAATTCCTGATGGCTACGCAACTCTTCAGCGATTGTCTCGGCAATTTCGCGCGGGTTTTTACCCAGAGGCTTCGCCAATTGCAGCGCCACATTCGTCGCAAAATCACCAAATTTTGGATCAGGACGTGTTAAAACAACAAGCTCATCACGCTCAAATAATTTCTTGATAATCTCAGTAATAGTCCGTTCCATAGGAGTCATTATACAACAAAAACGACCCCTCTGCGAGAACGGGCCGTTTCTGTACGTCCAAACTATTCGTCCGACAACATTTCTAGCTCCAGTGGAGTTATAGAGCTTGGACTTGCGCCCTTGATACACTGCAACACATGCTCCAATGCCGAAATGTCATCATCGCTTAGCATTGCTTGACTTGTCATGTTTGTGTTTGGTTTTTCTTCAGCCATTTTATTCCTTTTTATTTTAATCTAATGACTACTCCCATTATAACACAAGCATGTTATTTTGTCAAGATAGTCCGAATCAGCCCGTCAAACAGCGGGTGTGGTCGGAAAGGACGAGATTTAAATTCTGGGTGCGCTTGGGTAGCTATAAAATAATCATTTTTTGGCGCTTCGACAAATTCCACCAATTTACCATCGGGCGAGGTGCCAGTAATCTCTAAACCGCCAGCCTGAATAATTGATGTAAATGCTTGATTCACTTCATAACGGTGGCGGTGACGCTCTGTCACCTCTGTTGCACCATAAGTCTTCGCCACTAGCGAACCATCTTTCAGTACTGCTGAATAATCGCCAAGACGCATCGTACCACCAGTTGACTCCTTACCAGCTTGGTCATTCATAATATAAATCACATTTTCACCATTTTTGGCGCCGAACTCTTCACTATTAGCTTGTTTCATCCCACCTAGCCGTGCTGCAGCAATTACCGCCGTTTGTAATCCTAAGCAAATTCCCAAATATGGCTTATTATGCTCCAAACAATACTTGGCTGCCGCAATTTTCCCCTCAACACCACGCTCACCAAAACCACCTGGTACCAGCACTGCGTCAACCTTAGCAAAATCTTCTTCACTCGCTGTCTCAGCATTAATCCAACGGATGGTAATCTCACTTTTATTGGCCCAAGCTGCTGACTTCAACGCCTCCGTTACCGACAGATAAGTATCGGAATTATCGATATATTTTGCTACCAAACCAATCGTGACTCGCTTTTTATATTCTGTCGTATCACGTTCCGCCAAGCTTTTCCAACGTTTGAGATCTGGCTCGGTAGTATTACCAGTAAATTCACTCAATAGCTTACCCAAATCACGGTTCACCGTCAACGGCACTTCATACACCGTGTCAACATTTGGCATCATAATTATGCCTTCTTTACGCACACCTGAAGAAATGGCAATCTTTTCACCAATACTACGTGGCTGTTTATCATGACCCTCAGTCCGCACTGCCACCACATCTGGCATAATACCAAAACCCCGTAAATCCGCCAGCGCATTCTGAGCCGGTTTTGTCTTATACTCATGCGATGCCTCCAAAAATGGCACATATACCACATGCACAAACAGGCAATTTTCCCGCCCCACATCCAACGCAAAACCACGGATTGCCTCAATAAAACTCAGACCTTCATAATCACCAACCGTTCCACCAATCTCCACCAGATGAACATCACCCTCTGCCGCTTGATGGATCGCTCGTTTGATAGCGTTTGTCAGATGTGGCACTAACTGCACCGTTTGTCCGCCAAATTTACCTGCTCGCTCGTCATTAATTAAATCACGAAACAATCGTCCGCTCAGAGTGGCATTTTTCTGTGTCAATTCCAAATCTAAAAAGCGCTCGTAATGTCCCAAATCAAGATCGGTTTCTGCACCATCTTTCGTCACAAAACATTCACCATGCTCACGTGGATTTAATAGTCCAGCATCCACATTTAGATATGGATCACACTTTTGTACCGATACTTTTAAGCCTTTCGCCTGCAGTACCGCACCGATACTAGCCGACGTAATTCCTTTACCTACACCAGATAATACTCCACCCGTCACAAAAATATATTTAGTCATCACAGCCCTTTCAATATAACAGAGGCGCTAGATGCGCCTCATTTGATGTTTACTCACAGCCATCACAGATAGTCAGACTAGCTGGGTCAATTGGTGCTGCTACGCTACCAGTGGCTCGTGCTTGATCATCCGCTGCCTCTTGCGCCGCTTTCATCGCTGCATCAATGGCACTTAATTTTTCCTCCAACGTCATATCGTCAGAAATAATTTGACTTGCGTTCATTTTTCTGTCCTTCTCTATATTTAGTAGTACTATTGCTTATATTACGCTATATATAGCGCTTATGCAATATAATGTAGCCAATTTCCCGTTGTAGTTTTTTCATCAATTTCACCGATTGGTGCCATATAGAGCTGGGGATTTTGACACCTTGGCACAAAATCTTTCAACTTTTCTTGATAAGCTTTCATGGCTTCAGCCTTGTCAGACTCCGATACCTCAGAAACGGTAGTTTTCAAGAACACCCCTCGGACTTGATCATCCCACACTACAAACTCCATTTTACCCGTTCGGAAAGCATTTTTTGAATGCTGTGAATTTTTATCTGATATCCAAATAATTTTATCACCCATGCGTGCAAAGTGAATTGCGGCAATAGCTGGCGTGCGATCACGATTAACCGTCGCCATCGCACCGACTCGTACATTATCTAAAATCTCTTGTGCTATCTCATTCATCTTCTTAATCCTATTTCGTGGTATTTACTTCGTAACTAGTGTTGGTGCTTTCAAAGAAATTGACGAGTTCCAGGGTATCGTTTGCCGTAGCCATCCATTTGGCCGGGTTGGCCACGTTGTACTCTGGCTCAAAGCCAAGCTCGACCAAGCGGCGGTCAGTCATGTGCATAACGTACTGATTGACATAATCAGCATTCAGACCCAAGATGCCCTTTGGCAACATATCCTTGTTGTACTCTTTCTCCAGCTCAACCGCCTGCAAGATGAGGTTACGAATTTCCTCGGCAAATTCCTGGGTTTGCAGTTCTGGATTCTCGTCCAAAATAGTCAGTAACAAATTGATACCAAAAGTCAAGTGCAAGTTCTCATCTTTAGTGATCCAATCCAGTAGCGTGCCGACATTACGCAATAAATTACGCTGACGGAAACTCATACCGACCATAAATCCTGAGTAGAACCAAATGCCCTCCAGCACAATGTTATAGGCCACCAGCGAGCGGACAAAATCTTTTTTACCCTCTAATGTATAAATATCGAGGTTTGAATCGAGCATGACATCGAGGTGTTTGTTCTGGAAAGCTGCCTTGTCGGCCAGCGATTTTTTGCCAAAACCCGCCGCATAAATTTCCTCACGATCAAACGGAAACGTCTCGATGATGTACTCAAACGTCATAAAGTGGTTAGCCTCTTCCCACATCTGTTTTGACAGATAGAGCTGTGCTTCAGCGGCGTTGACGTATGGGTAAATACCAAATGCCAGCGACTTGTTGATTAGTAACTCGTTTGGGTTAAGATAACTAATGACGGTTT
>CAUUZR010000007.1:0-25302 GCA_963549685.1 uncultured Candidatus Saccharibacteria bacterium
ATGTTTCACCTGATGATTCCGTGGAAAAAATTTTGCTCAGGGCTATTAAGCAGCTAGAGTCCATTGTTGAAAAAAATGACTTAGAAAAGAAATTTGCCGCTCGTGGCTTGACTTTGCATCAAGGAATAACTCTAGCGTCAATTGTCCAGCGTGAATCGATCGGCTGTGGCTTGGGGGCTATAAAATGCGAGGATCAGCAAAAAATAGCTGGCGTGTTCTACAATCGTTTAAAAAATAATATGAATCTTGGTTCAGATGTAACATATCAGTATGTAGCAGATAAGTCTGGCATTGAACGATCGCCACTACTGGAATCGCCATACAATACCAGGATTCATGCTGGCTTGCCACCAGGTCCGATTGCTGCGCCAAGTATTAGCGCCTTAAATGCGGTGGCTGAGCCGATTGAAACGGATAATTTGTATTTTTTAAGCGGTGATGATGACGTTACCTATTTTGCTAGAACAGAGGGGGAGCATCAGCAAAATATTAAAAATCATTGCGCTAAAAAGTGCTTGATAAATTAGGGCTATTGACTTTTTAAAGCTTATTTAATAAAATAAACAGTAGCTTGTTTGCTGGTTAGTTGGTGGAGCTAACTCTGTAAACAGCCTACCAGAAGAGTCGTTACGGATATAGTAAACCAATTATTATAAATAAAATTAACTATAAGGTCGACGAAAAATCCTGTTCTCAGATGAGAAGAAAGACGATTTGGTAGTGGTGTCTCGGAGTAATCTGAGCGCAAGGAGACGATTATTCGTAATCATTTCAAAGCTCTTCGGGGCAAAAATAGTAAACTTTTCTCAGGGATTGTTTACTGCTTAATTTCTGTTTTAGTCTTTTCATTTTTCGCTTTTAGCAGTCAATCGGATAATTTGAACACTAGTAAGGTAAAAACTAGTGATTCTTTGGCTAATGTTGATGTGGCTGATTCCAATAAGCAGACATTGGCCGCTGAAAAGGTGTCAATCGACGAGTTGTCTGCAGCTAGTGCGGCAACCGATCTGGCGGAAATTGTTCAGTTGCCATCAGCTGGTGATTTAAGAGAATCGACTGCCTCGCTTAATATCAAGAAGGAATTATCGCAGAACGATACGGAAATTGTCGTTAAGCCGGAAATTTTGAAACCAGAGGAGTCGTCTAATCGTGGCATTGTATCATATGTGACGCAACCTGGTGATAGTATAGACTCAATTGCGAAACGCTATAAAATCTCTGCCCAAACTTTGCGTTGGGCAAATAACACCACTTCTGATGCGGTTGAAGCTGGCAAGACTCTGGTGGTGCCGTTGACGGATGGAGTGGTTTATACAGTGAAGGCTGGTGATACTCCTCAATCTTTGGCAGAAAAATATAAGTCCAACGCTGAGAGGATTGCGCTTTACAATGATATCGAGGATGGAAAGGGGCTAGCGGTTGGTTCAAGGATCATATTACCTAACGGCGAATTGCCAGAAGATGAGCGTCCAGGCTATGTCAAGCCTCGGCAGAGAACTTATTCAGCTAATAATAATTATTCATCTTGGTCATATGGTAATTCTGGGGGTGAGATTATAAGCAGAAGTTATGGATTTAGAGGTCCTACAGTCGGTAATAAATACGCTCCAGGTAACTGTACTTGGTATGCTTACGAGAGACGGGTGCAGTTGGGGCGGTCAATCAACACTGGCTATACCTGGGGTAATGCCTACAGTTGGGCGGCTAGCGCCCGTGGTGCTGGGTTTGTCGTTAATAATACACCAGCTCCAGGTGCTATATTCCAGACCTCTGGCGGTGGCGGCGGTTATGGCCACGTTGGTATTGTTGAGCGAATAGAAAACGGTAAAGTGTACGTTAGTGACATGAATTACGCTGGCTATAACGTCGTCACCCATCGTATTCTAGACAATCCTGGTGCATATAACTATATTCATTAGTATCCTGCTCCAGTTGACCTTATTTATGGGCGAATTGCCACTGCCGTAATCAATAAAACCTACAAGAATTGATCGCTGATAATGATCAGATTACTCTGACTTGTACACTTTCTAGTCATGAAATTGATAAATGTTACGCCAAGCTAGTTGCCAAAAAAATAAACCAGCACGCCAATCTCGCCAGTGATAGATAACATAATTGATTTAATCTTAAAAGAGTAGTATAAGTAAAATATGCAATATCTTGGTAAATGTCTAGGTAAGTTTTATCCAGACTATATAATTCGTGGCATATCAGACATCACCCCCCCCTTGGATCTAGATGATGAGATATCTGCTATTTTCTTTGATTATGATAATTCAGTTGCTGGCTTCGGAGAGGAAATAAAAGAACCTGAAAGAAAAGTATTAGAACGCCTGGGCGAAACTAGTATTAAGTTGTTTGTGGTTACCAATGCTCACGCCAGCCGAATTAATACAATTAAAGACAACCTGGCAGGTCTCATCGATCCAGAGAATATTATCAATCCAGAATGCTGTGCTGACAACTGCGTCTCTTCTATTATGACAGAGAAGCCGTCATCAAATATGATTAAATACGCCCTAGCAAGACATTCACTTAAAGCTAGTCAAGTTTTACTCGTCGGTGACAGAATATTTAATGACATTATCGCTGGAAATAGGGCAGGGGTTCGTACGGTTCTCGTGTCGCCACTGGGGCGTGAGCATACTGCTGTTAAATATTTGCAGCGACCAGTTGAGAGGTTATTGCGTGTGGTCTGGGGTCTACCAGTAGAGGCTGAAGATTTTCCGCAAACGCTGACTCCCACGCCACCCCAAAACGAAGTATGGTATAATTCCGCAGAACCGGTTCGATAAGATAATATAGCACGTAGCGAATAAGTGTTATAATAGAATTATGACTAAACCAGTTATCCTCACCGGTATTCGCAGTAATGAAGAGCCGACACTTGGTAATTATCTTGGTGCATTTGTGCCGATGGTTGACATGCAGCGCCGTTTTTCTGGCGATTACCAGATCAATATGTTCGTACCAGACTTGCATAGTTTTACTACGCCGATTGATCACACAACACTTTATCAAAACACTTTGAAAAATCTCAAATATTTTATCGCCGCTGGACTGGACATTCACGATGAAAACACCTTTATTTATCGACAAAGTTTCATTCCAGCGCATGCTGAGCTGGCTTGGATTCTTGACTGCTTTACTTACGTCGGCGAAATGCAGCGAATGACGCAGTTCAAGGAAAAATCATCCGAGCATGCTGCTAGCGTAACTATGGGCTTGATGAATTATCCAGTGTTGATGGCGGCAGATATTTTACTGTATAACGCTGCTTACGTGCCAGTTGGTGAAGATCAGTTCCAACATTTGGAAATTACTCGTGATATCGCTACCCGCATGAACAATAAGTTCGGCGAATTGTTTGTCGTGCCTGAACCAACTGCTAAACAAACTTCTTTCATTCGGCGTAGCAGCGGTTTGCGTATCCGCAGTTTAACCAATCCTGAAAAGAAAATGAGCAAAAGCTCTGATGATGAAAAATCGAAAATAAATCTCAACGATACACCAGAGCAGGCGAGGAAGAAAATTATGTCAGCCACGACCGACAGCGTGGGTGTGATTAATTTTGATTGGCAAGCACAGCCTGGTGTAACGAATTTACTGCAATTACTATCAATTTTGACTGGTCGGACGCAAGATGAAGTCAATAGCGAATGGATCGGGCAAACTCAATACGGGCCGCTCAAAAAAGCAGTAGCTGAGGCGGTGGTGGACTTTTTGACTAATTTCCAAAACCGCTTAGCACAGATTTCTGATGAAGAATTGTTAGCTACTCTAGAGCGTTCTGAAGCCTGCATGCAAGAAATCGCCAATGCTACTTTGCTACGAGTACAAAAGGTTGTTGGTCTGAGAAAGTAGTTATTAGATGAAACTTTCAGCACGTAATATTCTGAAGATTACTAGATTGTATAAGCTGGCTGATGACAATACTTCGGTTAAGCAGCTACGCCAGCTTGAGATGGTTGATGAGGAGTCTTTTGTGCGAGCATCATTTATTTTTAATAAATCTGCTTATGGAATTTTATTTGGGTCAACGATTGATGACGAATATATTGATGATTTTTGGCCACATTTACCTCGAGATTATGAAATATTACCTAATCCACTAGATGGAAGTGTGAATTTGACGCCGTTTCAAGGAAAATCGGTGATAATGCTGAAATTTCCGCAACGTAAGCAACGATTAGATGTTTTTTTGTCGACCGTTTTTGATCCCACTATTTCACGTAGTCTGTGGCAAAAATACATTAAAGCAGGTTGTGCGTCTGTCAATAAAACCATCATTACCACCGCTAAATATGAAGTTGATAAAACAGATAATATTTCTGTAGAATTTCCAACCCATACTGCAAAAAAACCTGACTTAGTAATTTTGTATGAGGATGCTGACGTGATCGTGGTGAATAAGCCAGCGGGTATGTTGACGCATGCTAAAGGTGGTATGGCGAACGAAGCGACTTTAGCGGATATTTTGCGAAAAAAGACTAATTTTCCGTCTAACGATAATCGTCCAGGGATTGTACATCGGCTTGATCGTGATACTTCAGGAGTAATTTTGGCGGCAAAAAATCCATCGGCTTTAGCTCATTTTCAACGCCAGTTTGCTTCTCGTCAGGTGCAGAAAACTTATATAGCCGTGGCGACGGGTCAGTTGAAATATGACAAAGCAAAGGTTGACTTGCCGATCGGTCGTGATCCGTCAAAACCTAGTACTTTTCGAATTGATCCAAAAGGTAAATCGGCTGAAACCATATATGAAGTAATCTCCAGGTCTGATGACTATCTTTTATTAAAACTGCAACCAAAAACTGGCAGAACTCATCAACTACGAGTTCATTTGAACTACCTTGGTGTGCCGATAGTTGGTGATAGAGTTTACGGCGGGATGCAGGCTGATCGGATGATGTTGCATGCTTATTCACTAGAGATTACGCTTCCGTCGGGTGAAAAGAAAACATTTACAGCTGATTTGCCATCAGAATTCATTAAATTATTTCCAAAAGAAAGTGGTCAACTCTAAATGCGACGTTTTTTAGCTACAAAGGACGAGTCGGCGGTAGATGAAATTGTTCGGAATTTGCCACAATCACTGATTATTGTGGCTGAAGACGGACTTGATGGTGAAGCGGTGGTGGATAAAATTATCAATAATGCAGAATGTAGTATAGATAGATTAAAGTTGATTGATGGTAAGAAGAATATTTCAGTTGAACAGGTGCGTGAGTGTATTGCTCGGTTGCGGACTGTGGCTAATGGTCGTCGGTTGGTGATTATTGAGCCAGCGGAAGCGTTATCAGAAGAAGCTCAGGGCGCACTGCTTAAAACCTTAGAAGAGCCAAATAAAGATACGCATTTTATTTTATTCACCCATAATGAATTGGGTTTATTGTCAACGATTCGATCTCGCTGTCAGTCAATTGTTTTACATAAAACTTCACTGGCTCAGGACAAGGAGTTTCTAAAATCCAAGAATTTATCGCCGATAGAATTTCAGCAGATTTTATTTCTTGCTGCCGGTAAACCCGTTTTGTTAAATCAATTAGCTAGTGATCCGACGCAATTTGAGACTTATAAAACTTTTGCCACAGACGCCAAGCTGATTTTAGCTAATCAAGATAGATATCAAACATTAAAATGTCTCAGTCGGTATTTTTCCGATCGCCAAAAAGCAATTTTACTAACTGATGTGATGATAAATATAATAAAGTTTCAGATAAAATCAGGTAAAAATGATCTTAATGCACAACTTGACAACGTTATAAAAGTTGCGCAACATTTGCGACAAAATGGTAACGTTAAGCTGGCTTTACTACGGCTTGTGGTATAATAAAGCATAGTATGTTTGGGTTACTGCTGATTATTGGATTAATGATTTTTACGATTTGGTATCATCCGTCAATTGATGAGACTGATGATCTACCAATTAAGTTGTCGGAGAAACTTGATCAACTATGGACAATTGCTCAGGATGCTATCCGTGAGAATAAATATTTGAGAGCTGAAAAGGCGTTATTAACGATTTTGCGAGTAGATGAAAAAAATGCTACGGCGTATAATCGGTTGGGTATTTTGTATGCCAAACAGCGAGCTTATAAAGATGCTATAGAATGTTTTGAAATCGCTCAGAGTCTTGAGCCGAGTGCTTCTAGCCTGCATAATGTTGGTTTAATTTACTATGAAACCGAGAATTATGAAAAGGCGGCTTTGGCGTTTGAGCAGGCTTTGGAGCTGGAGGGTGATCTGGCGGCACGACATATTGCTTACGCCAAGGTGCAGGAAAAGTTAGGTGCCACTAAGAGGATGATTACTGCTTTAGAGCGAGCCGTCGAGCTTGAGCCAATACCACAAACTTTAGCGATTTTAGCTGAGGCGTATGATGATGTTGGTCAAGCGGAGCTTGCGGAAAATCTGCGTAAAAAATCAGCTAAAATGCTTGTCCCGACTACTCCTGTGGCGAAAAAATCAGCAAAACCCGCACCCAGACAGCAGCGAACGGTTCGTCAGCCACGCAAAATTATTATGTAACTATACTTGCACTATAAGCTAAAAATTGCTAAAATAAAACAAGTGCCGCTTTAGCTCAGCTGGTCAGAGCAACGGTTTTGTAAACCGTAGGTCTTCGGTTCGAATCCGAAAAGCGGCTCCAGATACACGCTGGAATCGTGTAGTGGCAATCACAGGAGACTGTAAATCTCCCGCCGTAAGGCTTCGTAGGTTCGAGTCCTACTTCCAGCACCAATCAAATTCCGTCTCTACCAAGAGGCGGTTTTTGATATTGGATAGTACTATTGACATAAACGTTATTTTGTGATAAGATAGAAGTATGTATCAATTATTACAACAATTCCTCCGTGAATGGAATAGTAACAAAAATCAACGCACAAAATTACAGCAGGCCTATTTAGTGACTATAGTTGCCTTATCTGCGGTATCTGGCTTTATTTCTCTGTTGAATAATGCAACAGGTAGATTATTAATGATGGCAGCGGCAGTATTAGCATTTATTTATGTTGTTAATGGAATAATTTGGGCATTACTAGACGCATTTGTGGTGCCAGTTTTGCCGAAAGATAGCACTAATAATCATCGGACAAAGAAAAAATAATTCCAGAGTAATCAGCATATAGTCTGGTTCTGGTATAATTAAGACATGTTTGTTGATATTGCAAAAGTTTTTATTAAAGCCGGCAAGGGTGGTGATGGCGTTGTTAGTTTTCGTCATGAGAAATATGTTGATAAAGGTGGCCCTGATGGCGGTGATGGTGGCCGTGGTGGTGATGTGATTTTTAAGGCTACCAAAGATTTAAATACGTTATTAAACTTCCGCTATAAGCCAGAGCTGGTGGCAGAAAATGGTCAAGCTGGATCTAAGCGGGATAAGCGTGGTAGGAGTGGAGAATCATTAATCGTTAAGGTTCCAGTGGGGACTTTAGTTAAAAAAGAGGGCGTAATAATTGCTGATTTGACCAGTGATGGTGAGCGGGTGGTTGTAGCGAAGGGTGGTGATGGTGGTTTTGGTAATGCCCATTTTAAAAGCTCAACTCGTCAGACGCCACGGATGGCGGAGCTTGGTGAAGCGGGTGAGGAATTTGAGGCAGAGCTAGAGTTGAAATTGCTGGCGGATGTCGGTTTAGTAGGTTTTCCCAATGCTGGTAAATCAACCTTTCTTAGTGTAGTGTCGAATGCGCGACCCGAAATTGCCGATTATGAATTCACTACTTTGACGCCAAACTTGGGTGTGGCTGATGTTGACGATGGCTCAATTCTAATCGCTGATATTCCTGGGCTAATTGAGGGTGCAAGTGAAGGAAAAGGTCTGGGTGATCAATTTTTGCGCCACGTCGAGCGAACCGCAGTCTTACTTCATATGATTGATGTGTATACTGATGATCCAGCAGAAAAATATCTTACAATTCGTCGTGAACTGGAAAAATATAGTCAAGATTTGGCGGAGCGGCCAGAGATTGTGGTGCTGACTAAATGTGAGGGGCTGGATGATGAGATTATCGCCATGCAATCGACAGCCTTGCAAAACGTCGTCAATGGCGCACCGGTCTTGGCAATTTCGTCTCAGACGCATGCTGGACTGAAAGAGTTGCTGCGGTTACTACGACGTGAAGTTGAACGTTATCGTCAGCGTGAAGCGGAAATGATAGAGGAGTCTGGTGATGATCTGCCGGTTATTTCGCTTGGTGATGAAGCTTTGAGTGATGTTTGGTCGGTTGAGCGATTGGCTGACGCTGAAAATGAAGAAGGTGAGATGGTTAGAGTCTTTGCGGTGACTGGGGCAAAGATAGAAAAATTTGCTCGTCGGACAAATTTTGATCAGTTTGATGCGGTTAATCGGCTGCGAGATATTATGAAACGCTGGGGAATTACTCATGAATTGATCCGTCGTGGGGCTGAGGGGACGAGCTATATTATCATAGGGGAGTCGCAACCATTCACGATGATTGAACAGCGGTAGATTATGGTTCTAGTGATGGTGTCGTATTAAGGCAGCTGGTATAATAAACGTATGGCGCAGACTTTTTTCTTTTATGATCTTGAGACGAGTGGACTTAATCCTAGGCAGGATAGGATTATGCAGTTTGCTGGTCAGCGGACAGATATGAATCTCAAGCCGATTGGAGAAGCATATAATTTATTAGTAACTCTAAATGATGACACATTGCCAAGCCCTGATGCGTTGATGGTGACGGGTATTACGCCGCAGAAAACAGTTGAGGAAGGTTACATTGAGGCACAATTTGCACATATTTTGAGTGAGGAAATTTTTACGCCAGATACAATTGCGGTTGGTTTTAACAACGTGCGTTTTGATGATGAGTTTATTCGGCATTTGTTGTGGCGTAATTTTTACGATCCTTATGAGTGGAGCTGGAAAGATGGGCGATCTCGCTGGGATTTACTGGATGTGGTGCGGATGACACGAGCGCTTAGACCGGAAGGAATCAATTGGCCGATTGATGATAAGGGTGAGCCGACTAATCGACTGGAACTTATCACCAAAGAGAATGATATTATTCACGAGAATGCTCATGATGCATTGGCGGACGTGACGGCTTTGATTGATGTGACTAGATTGATTCGTGATCGTCAACCGCAACTTTACGATTATCTTTTAAAAATGCGTGATAAAAAACAGGTTCAGAAATTAGTCAATCTGGACAATAAAAAACCTTTTGTTTACACATCTGGTCGTTATGATAAAGAGTTTAGTAAGACTACTGTAGTATTTCCATTGACCGTTGGTAAAAACGGTGCTGTGGCAGTGTATGATTTACGCTATGATCCAACGCCGTTTATTGAGTTAGATACTGGTCAGCTTGCTGGGAGGCTTTTTGCTTCATGGGAAGAGCGTCAAGCGGATGATTTTGTGAAGTTGCCAGTCAAGGAATTACAGTATAATCGTTGTCCAGCAGTGGCACCGCTGGGTGTATTGGAGCAGGGCGACGGTTGGCAGAAAATTTCTTTAGAGGCGGAAATAGTGCAAAAGCATCAGAAAATTTTACTAGATCATCCGGAATTTGCAGAAAAATTACGTACTGTTTTTGAAGATAAGCCAGAATTTAAGAAATCGTCAGACCCAGAAGCACAGCTTTATGACGGGTTTTTGTATGATGAAGATCGGGTTCGGATTGAAGCGGTGCGTAACGCTAGAGAGAGGCAATTAGCAGATTTTCATCCAGAATTTAATGATGAGCGATTGCCAGGGTTATTGTTACATTATAAAGCGCATAATTTCCCTAAAACCTTGAGTCAAGATGAGATGACACAATGGGAATCTTGGCGGACTCAGCACCTGCAGGCGCAACTGCCACAATTTATGGAGAGTTTACAGCGCATCGCTAACACTGGCGTCAGTGATGAATTTATTATTCAGGAACTGCAACTGTGGCTGGAGTCGGTTTTACCGATAAGTGATTAAATTAAATAATGTATTAGCTATTTTGATACTCGGCGTGGTGGATTTTTTGTCTAAAAAATGCTAAAATAAATAGTCATGTCAGATAATATTAAAGTTGTTGGCGCACGTCAAAATAATCTTAAAAATGTAGATATTGAAATCCCACGTGATCAGTTTGTTGTGGTTACGGGTCTATCAGGTAGTGGCAAGTCTAGTCTGGTATTCGACACGATTTATGCCGAAGGTCAGCGACGTTATGTCGAGAGCCTTAGTAGTTATGCACGACAGTTTCTGGGAATTATGGATAAGCCGGATGTTGATTATATTGAAGGCTTAAGCCCGGCGATTTCTATTGATCAAAAATCTACCAGCCGAAATCCGCGCTCAACCGTGGCAACGGTGACGGAAATTTATGATTATTTGCGCCTGCTATTTGCTCGTGTTGGTGTGCCACATTGTCCAGCATTGCTATCAGACGGCACGTACTGTAATAAGACGGTTCAGCGACGCACGGTGCAGTCTATTATTGACGAAGTGATGAAATTTCCTGAAGGTGCGAAGTTGATAATTCTGGCGCCAATTGTTAATCAAAAAAAAGGCGAGTTTGCTCACATTCCTGAACAGTACATGCGTAGTGGTTTTGCGCGAGCAAGAGTTGACGGTGTTATTTATGCCCTGGACGAGTTTCCTGAACTGCAAAAAAGTTATAAACATGATATTGAATTGGTGGTTGATCGTTTGGTGTTGCGACCTGATATGGTTTCTAGGGTATCACAATCGGTTGAGCAAGCGTTGGAATTAGCGGGCGGTGTGGTGCAAATTTTAGATGCGGATAGCGGTGAAATCACCACACTCAGTCAACGTTACGCCTGTGTTGATCATCCGAGTGAGGAGATTCCTGAGCTTGAGCCACGATTGTTTAGCTTTAATGCTCCGCAGGGCGCTTGTCCAGTCTGTACTGGGCTTGGAACACGGATGGAGATTGATCCAGACTTGGTTTTCAACAAAAATTTGACAATTGCTGAGGGGGCGATTCGTCCTTACAATCGATTAAATGTCGATAATTTCTGTATGAAGAAAATTGCGGCGGTAGCTGAAGCGCACGGTTTTAGTGTGCGAACGCCAGTCAAGAAACTGTCAAAAGGAGCCTTGCAAATTATTATGTACGGCACTGGGAGTCAAAAATATCGTATAGAGTTGGCTGGTGAGAGACATTATGATACGACGTATGAAGGTGTAATTGCCAATCTGGAACGGCGTTATCGTGAAACTGATAGTGAATTTATGCGTAAAGATATTGAGCGATTTATGCGTGAACGTAAGTGTACGACATGTCACGGCGCACGGCTCAAACCAGCAGTTTTGGCAGTGACAGTTAATAATCTGTCGATTATGGATATTTGTAACTTGGATGTTGAGAATGCGCTAGATGTTGTTGCTCAGTTGAAGTTTAATGATGAAGAGTTAAAGATTGTAAAGTTGATAATAAAAGAGATTACTGCACGACTCGGGTTTATGAGTAATGTTGGTTTGAACTATTTGGAATTAGCTAGAGCAGCCAATACCTTAAGTGGTGGTGAGGCGCAGCGGATTCGTCTGGCGACACAAATCGGTTCTGGTTTGCAGGGTGTGTTGTATGTATTGGACGAACCATCGATAGGTTTACATCAGCGAGATAATGATCGACTGATCGGCACTCTTAAACATTTGCGAGATCTTGGTAATACGGTTTTGGTAGTTGAGCATGATGAAGATACGATTGCCTCAGCAGATTATTTGGTTGATGTTGGTCCAGGAGCAGGTGTTCATGGTGGAGAAATTGTAGCGGCAGGGACACCAACAGAGGTAGCGCAAAATCCAGCTAGTCTCACTGGACGCTATCTATCAGGTGTGGAGAAGATTGCTATACCTAAAAAACGTCGCCCAGTTGAAAAAGATCGCAAGTTAATAGTTTATGGTGCTAGTGAAAATAATCTTAAGAACATTGATGTTGAATTTCCTCTTGGCGTGATGACTTTAGTCACAGGGGTGAGTGGTAGTGGTAAGTCAACATTAGTTAATAATATAGTTGCCAATGAGCTAACGGCACGTCTGCATCGAGCGCAGAATGTGTCTGGTTCACACGATAGAATGGAGGGTATTAACCAACTTGATAAAGCGATTGTGATTGATCAGTCGGCAATTGGTCGCACACCACGTTCTAATCCAGCAACTTACACTGGAGTTTTTACGCAAATCCGTGAATTATTTGCTAATACGCCTGAAGCTAATATTCGTGGCTATAAAGCTGGACGTTTCAGTTTTAATGTCAAAGGTGGTCGTTGTGAAAATTGTCAGGGTGATGGTGTTATCAAAATTGAAATGCATTTTCTACCAGATGTCTATGTTAAATGCCCAGAATGTCATGGCAAACGATATAATCGTGAAGCGCTAGAAATTAAATATAAAGGTAAAACTATCAGTGATGTCCTAGCGATGACGATTGAGCAGGCTTGTGAGTTCTTCACTAATATTCCGGCTATTTCACGCAAGCTTGAAACCATTAAGGAAGTTGGTTTAGGATATGTCAAGCTTGGTCAGCCAGCCACGACATTTTCTGGCGGAGAGGCGCAACGGATTAAGCTTGCGACGGAATTATCACGTCGGTCTACTGGTAAAACTCTATATATTCTTGATGAGCCGACAACTGGCCTACATACCGACGATGTCCGTAAATTGCTTGATATTCTACAAAAGCTAGTTAGTGGCGGTAATAGTATGATTATTATCGAGCATAATTTGGAAGTTATTAAGTGCGCCGATTGGATTATTGATATGGGGCCTGAAGGTGGTCAAGCAGGTGGACAAGTGGTAGCTACTGGCACGCCAGAAGAGGTAGCAAAAAATCCAGCTAGTCAAACAGGTAAGTATCTTCGTAAATTAATTTAAGATCATTTTTTACGTCGATTTTTGGAGAATAGAATTTTAAATTGTTTCTTTAATGCGGTTCGACTGTTAGAATTCTTTAATGCGTGGACAATCATTGGCGAAACTGACAGGAAAATAATAATCAAGGCGGCGACTTCAATGTTAACCCCAGCTTTGGTTAGTAATTCGCCAGCGTAAAATCCTAAATAGACAAACAATGATGACCATAAAAATCCACCGAGTATGTTGAAAGTTAAGAATGTTTTATAATGCATTTTGCTAGCACCAGCGACAATTGGGGCAAAAGTACGTACAATCGGTACAAAACGAGCCAGTACTATGGTGATTGAGCCATGCTTATCATAAAATTTTTCTGTTTGCTCAAGATATTTCTTTTTGAAAAAACGAGAATTTTCTTTTTCAAATAATCTACGACCAACTTTATGACCAAAACTATAGCCAACACTATCTCCGAACACTGCTGCTAGAAAAATTAACAGGGCAAATAAGTGGATATTGATTGGTAAAATATTTTGTTGCACCATGTAAGCTGAGGTGAATAGTAGGCTGTCACCGGGAAAAATAAAACCGATCAATAGTCCAGATTCAGCAAAAACTACCAATAAAATTATCGGCACGCCTAGACTAACTATGAAATTGATAAAAGCTTCCATACCGAAAGATTATAGCACAGATTGCGATAAAAAGGATGTGCTATAATAAAAATGCAATATCAAACCTCCGCAAAGGTATCTAACGAAAGGAAGAGAGAGATGGGAGAGAAGATTACTTTAAAGATTGAGAAAAGAGAAATTCTCGGCAAGAAAGTTCGTGCGTTGCGACGTCAGGGTTTGACACCTGGTGTGGTTTATGGCGCTGGCATGGAATCAGCAGCAGTTCAGGCTGAAGCTAGTGAAGTTTCTCGTGTTTATAAAGCGGCTGGTAAACATTCGCCAGTTCAATTAACAGGTCTAAAACGTCGGATTGCGATGATCAAGGATGTGGAAATGCATCCAACTCGCACTGGAGAAATTCTTCACATTTCATTGCATGCGGTGCGGGCGGATGAGCCAGTGATAGCCGAGGTGCCAATTGAGCTAGTTGGTAAGGGTGAATCGGTGGCTGAACGAGCTGGGTTGATAGTATTGCAAGCCATTGAGAAAATTGAAATTAAAGCCCTGCCGATGGATTTGCCAGATGTTTTGAAAGTTTCTTTGGAAAAACTGGAAAAAGAAGGCGATCGAGTAACGGTTGGTGATATAATTCTACCATCAGGTGTCGAGCTGGTTGAGCATGATGATGGTCGTGAGGGTACAGCTGATGATGATGTTACAGTTAAGGATTTGACTATCGCCAGCGTTTATGAGCCGGCGGCGTTGGAGGCTGCTAATGATGCAGCGGCTGGTGATTCTGATACTGCTGACGCCGATCAAGTTGAAGTCGATAATAAAGAATTGGAGAAAGAAGGGGCTGAGAACTAGTCCATCATACCGCCTCTTAAACGGGGCAGTTTTTTATTTATGACGGAGTTGGAGAATAGTAATGGTCCTTGGCAGTCTTTATTGGCTGAGGATATGCCGCCGGATGTTTTGATGGAAATTTATGCTGGTCGAAGGCGTAAGATTTATAGTGATACGAAGAGGTCGACGGATTTTAATCTTGAAATGGCGTTGTTGACCAGAGATACTAGTTATTTTGAGCTTACTCAAGACCTGCTGAGTATTATGACTAGAAAGCCTCTATCCTATGGTGATAAATCACTTAGAACTTTTTATCCAGTGGCTAAGATATTCGAGGCTCAATTGCCAGTTTTTGAAGAGCGAACGTATGATTTTGATGTACCCATTTCTGCGATAAGAGTTGCTCATAAAGGTATGGTGAATATCTTGAATAGTCGAGTGCACAGGCGTAAGCCTAATCGCTTAAGATTACCTATTTATGATAGTTTGCGTGCTGAATTGGAAATGGCTTCGCTACTCTCTAGAGTTGGTAAGTCAGCCTTATTCCCCTATTTCGCCACGTCAAGAGAGGAGTGTTGTCATAGTGATGCTCAATTTAATCACGATTTTTATGTAATCGATAAGGGAGGGCGGAAAATACCAATTCAAGTGAAGTCTTCTTTTACGGAGCACTCTAAAGATTACGATCCTAGCGTACTGGTGATTTGTCGCAGAGAGTTGGAAGGGGTTGTTTCTGACGTGGATGTTCAGAATGGTGACATATCTTTACTTCTCGGTAAGGAGCATCTTGATAGTATAAGTTATAAAGAGCGACGCAGATTGAAAAAGATGAGTGAATATGTCTTAGGTAGAATAGAAGATCATTATATTTATCAAGGCTGAATTAACTATTCTTCAATAAATTCACCAGATTGATGTTTCCATAGTTTTGCATAAACACCATGTTTTTTGGCGATCAGTTTATCGTGAGTACCGTCCTCAACGATTTTGCCATTATCCATAACAACAATACGATCAAGCTTGGCAATGGTCGAAAGTCGGTGGGCGATAACGATTGACGTACGGTTCTTCATTAAAGTCTCGAGTGATTTCTGAATTAGCGCTTCTGATTCAGAATCAAGAGCTGAAGTCGCTTCGTCAAGAATTAAGATAGGAGCGTCTTTTAAGATCGCTCGAGCTATGGCAATTCGTTGTCTTTGTCCGCCGGACAGTTTTACACCACGCTCACCTACTTCGGTGTCAAAACCATCTTTTAGTTTAATAATAAAGTTATAAGCGCCAGCCTGCTTGGCGGCTCGTTTAATCTCGGTATCAGTTGCATCTGGTCTCCCATAGGCAATATTTTCGCATATTGAACGATGAAATAGTAATGGTTCTTGTGGCACGTAAGCAATTTGCGAGCGTAGACTGGCCTGTGTTAATTTGGCGATATTTTGTCCATCAACGAGAATTTCACCGCTATCAATATCAGCAAATCTCATTAACAATTTGGTCAGAGTAGTTTTACCCGATCCGCTAGATCCAACTAAGCCGATTTTTTCACCTGGCTGAATATTGAGAGAGAAATCATGAAACAGCGTGTCACCCTCCCCTTCGTCGTGGGTAAAGGTGACTTGTTGCATGGCTATTTCTCCATGCTTAATTTGTAAGGCTTTAGCGTCGTCAGCGTCAGTCAGTGTAGTCGTTGTGTTGAGAATTTTCGCCATTTCTTGAGCATCACCTAGCGTGCGATTATAGGTGCGCATAATGCCATTCATATTCCATAATTCACGTACGACGCTGGTCGTGTAAGAAATAATCAAGTACACCGTAGCGATTGACACAAAGTTGTGCTGTGCAGCATAAACCGAGAAAGCGATAGCGCCAATTAAAATACTAGTATTGACGGTTGAATAAATTGCGCTAACCTGTATAAACTTACGCATGGTTTTTAGAGAAGAATCACGCCAATTCTTGACAGTCTCTGCGAAGGTCGAAGCTTCGGAATGCTCGGCACTTGAAGCCTTGACAGCTAAAACATTTGACATAACATCTGCCAAATGTCCGCTAATCTTGTTGCTAGATTTGGCTTCTAGTTCGCTTAATTGCGCCATTGGTTTTGAGCCAAAATAAACGACAATCATAAATAAGATTGAGATAATGGACAAGAACACGGCATATTGCCAGAACAGAAATGATAAGACGACCACCGAACCTACTAACGAAGTGATCAGAGGTACGATGGACCAAATAATCATATCCCAAAAACGCTCAGTGGCACCAACTAGTCTGCTGGTTTGACTAACTAATGATCCGCCGAATCGATTAGAGTGAAAAAACATGCTCTGATTGGTTAATTTATGAAAAATTTTAGCGTATAAATCACGTTGCATGGCAGTTTCAAAAGTCCAAACTAGATACAAGACTAGTCGCCAGCCGATAATTTCTGACCATAACTTGCTAATAGCAAACCAAAAAACTAACGTCCATAAAAATCCAGAATCTTGGATGTTAACTTGCTGAATCGACTCAAGAATTTGCGAAACAATTAACGGGCTAACGAAAATTCCAACACTGATAGTAAGTAAGGTTGCAATAAGTGTTAAGTTACGTCGCCATTTGTATGGTTGCGACGCTTGCCAGAATAGTTTGATGATTTGTTTAGTGTCAGTTGATGATTTTTTAGCCATAATAAACTCCTTCTTGTGTGTGGATATTGATTTTTAGAAATAGACAAAACTCGCCTAAGTGATTTTATTATCATAGCGTATAATCAAAAACTAGTCAAGAGCTTGTATTATTATTGTAAATGATTTACCATAAGATTATGGTGCAAATGATTAATCGTCGCACAACGAAGTATACAAATGACATTTTAGAGATTTTGCGTCATAGTAGGCATGCCACTAATATGGAAATTGCCACAAGATTGCGTCATTTATACCCTGAAGTTAGCGATACGACGGTACATCGAGTGACGCAACGCTTATTTGACGATGGTGTGATTAGCTTAGCACCAAAGACACAGCAGGGTTGTTTGCGATACGATATTTCACCGCAGCTACATGATCATTTTATCTGCTCAAATTGTGATAATTTGCGAGATATCATAATTTCAGTTGATGTGAGGGAGCAGATAAAATGTCAAGTTGGAGATTGTTTGTTTGATGGACCGTTAACTATCACTGGAACATGTAAGAAATGCCAAAAATAAGGAGGAAATATGGCTTTATATAATACAACAACTAAGCAAGAATTTGACGAAAATGTTTTGAAAAATGACCGTCCAGTTTTGGTGGATTTTTGGGCACCATGGTGTCCACCGTGTCGGGCTATGGCTCCCATTTTGCAGATGATCGCTGATGAAACTGATTTTGATGTGGTGAAAATCGACACTGAAGCTAGTCAGGATAACGCTAGATTGGCTATGGAATATCGTGTGCAAGGAATTCCAAATATGAAAATTTTTAAAGATGGTGTGATGGTTGAAGAGATAGTTGGTATGCGACCAAAACAGACGTTAATTGACGCATTAGAGAAGGCAGTTAAATAAAATTCCAAGGGGGATCTATGAAAGGTTTTTACGGTAATATTGAGAAGCTAACTGAGGAAAATAATAATTTTCGGCAGGTTTTATATACAGCCAAACATTGTCAGTTGGTATTGATGACTCTACCTGTTGGTGGCGAAATCGGTGCGGAGGTTCATGATGAGAATGATCAATTTTTCCGTTTTGAGGCAGGGGTTGGTAAAGTTGTAATTGATGATAACGAGTACGCTGTGAAAGACGGCGATGCGATAATTGTGCCGGCTGGTGCTGAACATAATGTTATCAATATTGGTGACGAACCACTGAGGCTTTACACGATTTATAGCCCAGCACATCACAAAGATGGTATAATTCGGGCAACACGTGAAGAAGCTGAAGCAAACGAGGAAGATTTCGACGGAACAACAACGGAGTAAGTTGAGAATTACTCGTTTTGTTTATTGTACCTTTGGTAAGATTGTAACCTTTTTTGTGTCGTGTGTGTTTTTGGTTATTCCTCACAGAGATAGAGTGCGAGTAATTGTTGCGGATGTGAATGGCAGGATTCTTTTGGTGAAGGGTTTATTTAGCCGTCAACAATGGGCTTTGCCTGGTGGTGGCTTGAAACGAGATGAAACTTATCAGCAGGCGGCTAAACGTGAAGTATTTGAAGAGGTTGGGCTGCGGATTGATAAATTGAAATATATAGGCCGTGCTTATTCGTATGAATCATTTTGGAGATTTCCAGTTCGTGTTTATTTGGCTAGCTTAAATGACTTAGACGAAGAGAAGTTGAACGCTGAAATATTAGAATCTGCATGGCTACATGAAAATGAATTGCCTCAGGAGTATAGGTTGCTTTATTCCGAGAATAATGGTATAAAATAGATATGACTGACAATAATAGAGACGTGTATGATATTTTGCTAAATAAAAGTTTTCATGAAACCGCATCAAAATTGGGAACCAGATATAGTGTTATGGGCGGAATTGCGTTATCTGCCGTGACGCACGCTGATAGTGTAGACTGGGATGGGCGAACTATAGGTATTAGTAGTGAAGTAAGGTTACCTCAGTATATAGAGAATGGAACTAGGCGTGATTTAGATATTCTATTTCATTCTATAGATAAAGATATTATGGATGGATCTTACCAACAAGTGCGAGAGGCTATTGATGGAGAATTGACAGTATCTGCTTTTAGACTTTGGGATTATAGCGAAAATAAACTTGGTTATTTTGATTTTTTAGGGCGTCAGTATGTCGATCAATCAGACAGAACTTTTTGGAGAACTAGCGGAATAGAAACTGAATTGCCAGCGAGTAGCTTAGAAGCGTGGAACGTTATCAGAGAAGATCGAGTGGTCTGCGAAGTCTTAAATCCTGTTGCACAACTTGGTGCGTATATGAATAGGTCGATAGGTGGTGAAAAACTTAAAGACAAGGATAAGATTGTTGAATTACGAAATATTATCATGCCATCAGGTAAGATTAAAGACATACCAGCTGATTATAGAGAGCAATATATTGCTTTTATGGAGCAGTCACAAAAAATCAGGGAGGCAGCTTGTGGGATAGGGTTGGTTGCTCTAAAAGCTGGCTTGGTAAGACGCATTGAGCAATACAGTTGGGCGACTAGCTTAATACAGAATTATGAAGAATTCAAAACTTCATATCTATAAATTTGGAATAAAATTGTGATAAAGGTATGAACATTGATTTGAAAGAAAAACTTAAAACTCTGCCACGCAGTGCTGGTGTTTATTTTCATAAATCCAAAAATGGCGAAATTATTTATATCGGTAAGGCGGCAGTATTAAAAAACCGGGTGCGACAGTATTTTCAGAGTGGCAAGAATTTTGATATTAAAACACAGGCTTTAGTGGCGGAAATTTATGACACTGACTGGATTGAGACAGAGAGTGAGATTGATGCTTTATTTTTGGAAAGTGAAATGATTAAACGCTATATGCCACGTTATAATATTTTATTACGTGATGATAAATCGCAGACTTTTGTGCGAATTGATATGAAAAGTGACTGGCCGACAGTGACTTTTACTCGTAACCCGAGCGATGACGGTGCGGAGTATATTGGGCCATTTTATAGCGGGTTTGCCTTGAAAAAAGCTCTGCGCTATTTACGACGAGTTTTCCCGTATCTAACTCAACCTCGTCAACCAAATCAAAGCAGGCTAGATGAGGATTTGGGTTTAAGTCCAAAGATTAGTGACGGATCAGGATTGTATAAGGCCAACTTACGTAAACTGATTAGTTACGTGAGAGGTAATCGGGTTCAGCTGGTACGTGATTTGGAGCGTGATATGAAAACAGCTGCTAGCATGCATGATTTTGAAATGGCAGCGCAATTACGTAATAAATTACAAGCCCTGGCGGAGTTGCAGCGACGAGTTATGTTTGGCGATAAGGAGTTTCTAGATATTTCCAGCGATCAGGCATTGAGTGATCTGGCTAAGTTGCTGGGATTAAAGTCAATTCCGGTGCGAATTGAAGGTTATGACATTTCCCATCAAAGTGGACAAAATGTAGTGGCTAGTATGGTGGTTTTTTCCAATGGTGTCAGCGACCGAGTAGCTTATCGTAAGTTCAAGGTTGACGAAAAGAATGATGATACTGGTAATATCTATAAGACTATTTTCCGTAGGCTGAGTGATCGTAATATAAAGAGCTGGGGTAAACCTAATTTATTATTGATTGACGGTGGTAAGGGGCAACTAAAGTCAGCAATTTTAGCTCGTGATGAGCAGGGGCAGAAAATACCCGTGATTGGAATTGCTAAACGTGAAGAGGAGATTATTGTTCATGCTGAAAAATCTTTTGTTAATGTTGACCGAAGTGCGAATCATGATGTAAGAATTATTAGCGACGGCGAGTTTATAATCATTAACCTTCACCCGGGTCAGCGCAATGCCGGCTCGCATTCTAAAAATCTGCGGGCTGGTGAGGCTGTTTATCGCTTTTCTGGTGTAACTAAGTTACTTCAGCGGATTCGTGACGAAGCGCATCGCTTCGCCATCAGCTATCACACCACACTGAAACGTCAGCGATCGATCAAAAACTCTTTAGAAGAAATTTCTGGTATTGGGCCGAAAACTCGAGCTAAATTACTGAAGGAATTTGGGAGTATCGTCAAAATAAAGTCAGCTGATCAAGATCATCTGGCTCAGGTTGTGGGGAAAGATAAGGCTAATAAAATCAAGATAGCTCTTGGCAAGCTTTAGTAAAATAGCTATTTGTGATAAAATACATAAAGGTTTTACTGCAATGTCAAAAATTCAGAAACAACTTATTACGTTTATTTTGCGCTGGATGGCCAATTCTATTGGTATTTGGGTGGCGATTAGCCTGCTCGGAAACAGAACGATTGGCGTAACTTCAATCTGGACGTTTATTGGGGCGGGTATTATATTTTCGCTAATTAACAGCATTCTTAAGCCGATCGTGACGATTTTGGCGTTGCCTGCAATTTTAGTGACGCTCGGGTTATTTACCTTGGTGGTCAATGGCTTTTTGGTTTATGTTTCATTAAAACTAGCACCTGGGCTTTCAATTGGTTTTGCCGATTCGATTATTGCCGGAATCATTCTGAGTTTGGTAAACTATATTATAAGTAGCTTGTTATTTTTGCAACATGAAGAAAAGGAGTAAATATGTCAATTGATGCTATCTTACCTTATATCACCTTGGGATCAGCCGTGTTAATGATTGTAGCGATTTTGCTACAGCAGCGTGGAGCTAGTCTTGGTGCGGGTTTTGGCTCATCAGGAGAACTGTTCACTGCTCGACGTGGTTTTGATAAAAATCTTTTTGATGTCACTGTAATATTTGCTGTAATCTTTGTTTTATCCATCTTGGCAAGCATGATCCTGCCTGGTATCTCAAAATAAGGGGTTGTCTTGAAATTACCAAAAACTTCTTGGAATAATTTTACTCCAGCTAAGATTTCTAAAAAAACTATCAGTAAACGTTGGCGTAAGATTGAAAAAGGCAGTTTGCGACATGCTCATAAATTTATCATTTCAAGGCTGGATCGGCTAGCTAGTGTTAGTCGACACATTACCTCATGGTTATTGCTGGTCATATTGCTAATTAGTGTCAGTATGATTCAATTATTTAACCATAATCAAGCTTACATAACTACAGCTGGTGACGTCGGTGGATCGTATTCTGAGGGAGTAATGGGGCCGTTGGAAACATTAAATCCGATTTTTGCCTCATCATCAGCTGAGCTGTCGGCAGCCAAACTGATGTTTTCTAGTTTGTATACCTATGATCTATCGGGTCACATTAAGGGCGATTTGGCGGAAAAGATATCAATTAACGACAAAGAAACTGAGTACACTGTGAAAATTCGTCCTGAAGCTAAATGGTCTGATGGACAAAAAATCACCGCAAATGATGTAGTTTTTACAGCAAAATTATTATCAGATCCAGATACTAAATCAAAAATCTCTGGTTGGAGTTCTATAAAGAGTGAAAAAATTGATGATAATACAGTCAAATTTACTTTAACGTCGCCTTATGCACCTTTTATACATGCCTTAACTTTTCCAATTTTGCCTGAGCATGTTTTGGGTAATATCAAGCCAGAGATGTTGCACTCGCACGATTTTGGAACTAATCCAGTCACTTCTGGTCCTTTTAATTTTAGGATGGTGCAGAATATCAACTCTGACGGTAGTAAGAAAATCCTCTATTTGTTGGCAAATAAAGAATATTACCGAGGCGCACCCAAACTTGACCGTTTTCAATTGTACGCTTATTCCTCGCTAGATGATGTTACTAAAGGTCTGCGTATTAAAGAAATTACTGCCACGCCAGAACTAGATTTTGATAAGCAGTCCAAAAATATACAACTAAATCACACCTCTAGCACGCATAAGATTAATAATGGTGTGTATGCTTTATTTAACAATAATAGTCAATATTTAAGTAAGAGGTCTATCCGACAGGCTTTATCCTTGGCGGTTGATATGCATCAATTGCGTCAAGATTTAAATTTGGAAAAATTGGCTTTGAATGGGCCAATATTAGATAAATTTATCAGCCAACCCGCATCTAAAACAAAATATGATGTGAAAAAAGCCAGAGAATTGCTTGATAAAGAAGGCTGGACTATTGTCAATGACGGTCGACAAAAAGACCAGCAGAAGCTGACACTGAAACTTTTGGTTTTGAGGGGTGAAGTTTATGAAAAAATCGCTAATAAGCTGGCGGAGTATTGGCGTAAAGAGCTTAAAGTTGAGATTGAAGTAAAAGTGGTAAATCCAGGAGATGTTTCACAAAATGTTTTGCAATCAATTCTGCAGCCACGTAACTTTGATATTTTGATTTACGAGTTCCAACTGGGTGGCGATCCTGATATGTATGCATATTGGCATTCATCACAGGCTAATCCCAACGGCTTAAATTTTGCCAATTACAATAATGCCGTGGCGGACGACGCTTTAGCTAGTGGAAGATTGAAAGTGTCTGATAAGCAGCGGATTAGCCGTTACGATAAATTCACTACGATTTGGCAAGCTGATTTTCCAGCTTTGGCGATATATCAAACTAAAATTGATTATATTCACTTGAATTCAGTCAATGCGTTGTCTCGGAGCGGTGTATTAGTTAGCTCAGCTGATCGTTTTTATGATGTAATTTATTGGACGGTTAATAAAAATTCAGTTTACAAAACACCATAATTTTGAGTATAATAATTTTATCTGCGGGCGTGGCGGAATTGGTAGACGCGCTAGCTTGAGGGGCTAGTGAACTTAGGTTCGTGGAAGTTCAAGTCTTCTCGCTCGCACCAAAATTAGAGAAATTGTTATTGACGGTTATGGATAAATTTCTCGTATTGGTAGTGAACGAAAAATGATATGGTAAAGAAATCTAAGAAAAAATTATCGTTGTGGGAGATTTTGTGGACGTTTTTGTCGGTGGCAAAATTATTATGGCACACTTCGCCGCTGGCAATTATAATTCAAATTTTTGGAGCAATCATTACGGCGACCTTGCCATTGGCAACAACATATTTTGCATCTTTAACCACCACCGAACTAGCTTTGGCGTATAATACGGGTGAATCGGATAGATTACTGCTATACGTTATTACGACAATTATGCTTGGCGTTGCTTTAAGCCTTTGGAGAATTGTTCAACGCTATTCAGATCAGCTATTGCGTTATAAAGTTGAGGCGGTGGTGGCAGATCAAATGACGGAGCGTTTACATAGATTGGAGTTTTGGCGTTATGATGATGTAGCGACAGTTGATATGTTTGATAGAGCCAAACGTTTTTCTTATTCATTTCCATATATTTTCTCGCAAATCTTTCAGGCTATGAGCAGTATTATATCGCTTATTGTTGGTCTATGGCTGATTTCAACAATTAGCTGGTGGCTGGGGGTGTTGCTTATTATTGCGATTATTCCGGGTGGTGTGGTGCAACTTAAATTGTCACGTCTTAATACGAATCATTGGCGTAAAAATGTTGATGTGCGGCGCAAGAAAAGCTGGATAGAATATGTGTTAGAATCACCCCGTAATGTGACTGAACTGCGGCTATACGGTATTATTGATTTTCTATTGAAACTTCGGTCTAAACTGCGCGATAAAGATAAACTACAAATGATTAAATATGAACGTAAATATATGGGCTGGCGTTTTGTTGGTGATATTATCCAGTCAATGGCGGAGGTGGTTGCGTTAGTCTGGGTGACTTTGGAGATTGTGGCACATCGTCAGCCAATTGGTCAATTTGTTTTAGCTCAGCAAATGGTGGGGCGAGTTGTGGGTAGTGCTGACATGCTGATTAATATTTATGATTCAATGGACGAAGATTTGACTAATATGGTAGATTACCGGCGATTTATAGAACTACCTATCGAGACGTTAAAACCAGAACAGGGAATTTCATTACAACAATCTATAGACGTGAGGCATGTTAAATTTCATTATCATGGTAGCGATACGCTAGTTTTGAAGGATATTTCATTGCAAATAAAATTAGGGCAACACGTGGCGTTGGTGGGTGAAAATGGCGCTGGTAAAACGACGCTATTGAAGTTGCTAACGGGATTGTATCAACCTGTGGATGGTGAGATTTTGATCGACGGGCGTAACCTAAACGAGATACATGTAGTAGATTGGCATAAGCAATTGGCTGTGCTTGGTCAAGAGTTTATCCGTTATGATTTTGCCACTGCCAATGAGAATGTTTGGTATGGTGACACCAGTAAGCCAGTTGATAAGGCTAAGTTAAATCAGGCATTATCGAATGCTGAGGCGACGGACTTTGTGGCGAAATTGCCAAAAGGTGGAGATACCTATGTGGATAAATGGATGAATTCTGAAGAAACTGGTGGCAAACAAAAAGGAGTTGATATCTCTGGTGGGCAATGGCAACGATTAGCGTTGGCGCGCAATTTTTATCGTGATGCGCCGATTGTGATTTTAGATGAGCCAACTAGTGCGATTGATGCGGCGGCAGAGGTGCGAATTT
>CAUUZR010000008.1:0-25251 GCA_963549685.1 uncultured Candidatus Saccharibacteria bacterium
TTTGAGTTGGCTTCAAACCGACGATTTCAACTTCGTCGTTCAATTTAACAACACCTTGCTCAATACGGCCGGTAGCAACAGTACCACGACCCTTAATTGAGAAGACGTCCTCAATTGGCATAATAAATGGTTTGTCCATATCACGAACTGGCTCTGGAATATAGTCGTCCATAGCTTTTACCAATTCCATAATAGCGTCTTCGTATTTCTCGTCACCTTCAAGAGCTTTCAAAGCTGAACCCTTGATGATTGGAGCGTCTTTACCAAAGCCGTTCTTTTCAAGCAATTCACGAACTTCTTCTTCAATTAGCTCAACCATTTCCTCGTCAGCCATATCCATCTTGTTCAAGAAGACAACCAACTTAGGCACACCAACCTGCTTTGCAAGCAGAACGTGCTCACGAGTCTGCGGCATTGGGCCGTCAGTTGCGGCAATAACCAACACTGCACCGTCAACCTGTGCGGCACCGGTAATCATGTTCTTGACATAATCGGCGTGGCCTGGCATGTCAACGTGCGCATAGTGACGTTTTTCTGATTCATATTCTTGGTGTGAAGAAGCGATGGTAATACCACGAGCTCTCTCCTCTGGTGCGTTGTCAATCTGATCATACGCAATTGGCTTATTAACTGCGCTTGGAAGGCGCTTTGCCAACACTGCCGTAATAGCTGCGGTCAGCGTGGTCTTACCGTGGTCAACGTGACCCATAGTGCCGACGTTAACATGCGGTTTGCTTCGGTCAAATGCATCTGCCATTTGTAGAAGTTCTCCTTTATTTAGTTATTATTTCACGCAGGGTCGGCCAGAAAACGGCTCCACGGCGTATAAACTAATTATAGCGAGTTTTTGTATAGATGTAAATAGGGATGACTGACGTTTTAAGTTTTGGACTTTGCCTAATTATGACTTAGTATAATATTTTCCAAGAAATTCATCTCGAAATTCATAAAATGTACCGTTTTCAATACTGTTGCGGATATCATCAACCAATTTAATAATAAATCTTTCGTTATGGATGGACAGTAAAGTTCCAGCTAGGCTTTCACGAGCATGAAGTAAATGACATAGATAAGCGGCAGAATAATTTTGACAAGTATAGCAATCACAACCCTCCATTATCGGCGTAAACTGTTCACGGTATTTGCGACCCCTAACGTTAACCCGACCATTAGGGGTGTAGGCGGCGCCATTACGAGCCACCCGAGTTGGACTAACACAGTCAAAGGTGTCGATCCCCTGCTCAATTGCCGCAAAAATATCATCCGGCTCGGAAATACCCAAAAGGTGACGAGGTTTATTCTCAGGCAAAATCTGGTTCACCCACTGAATTGTCTGTGTCATAGTTTCCTTTTCCAGTGCGCCACCGATGCCGTAGCCGTCAAAATCCATTGCGCCTAGAAATTCAGCCGTTTGTTTGCGTAAATCTTCATAATTCGCGCCCTGCAGCACGCCAAATAATGCTTGATACGGCTTGTCGGGACGAGCTTCACGCAGACGTTTTACTTCCGCTAAACTCCGCTCCGCCCAAGCGTGCGTCCGCGCCAATGCCTCCACTTGATAATCGTACGGATCAATCAGTGAGGTCAGCTCATCAAAGGCGAAAGTAATATCCGCGCCAATGCCTGCCTGAATTTGCATAGATAACTCCGGCGTAAATTTATGGTACGAGCCGTCGAGGTGCGACTTGAACATCACGCCATTTTCATCTACCCAAGCGTGGCGCGACGATTTTTCAGCGATGGCGATTTCTTCATCAACATCCGTACTCATTGCCAGCACCTTCTTAAAACCCGAACCCAAACTCAGCACCTGAAAGCCGCCGCTATCAGTGAACGTCGGCCCGTCCCAGTGCATAAACTTGCCCAAATAACCAGCTTTTTCAATCAGTTCATGACCCGGTTGCAAGTACAGATGATAGGCATTCGCTAGCACCGCCTGCGCGCCGACATCCGCCACCATCTCGGGCACCATCGCCTTGACATTAGCCTTAGTGCCGACCACGATAAACGCTGGCGTTTTAATATCGCCATGCGGTGTATGAATTACGCCAGTGCGCGCCAACGTGTTATTTAGACGTGATTTAATGTCAAAATAAAAAGGTTTCATCTGGATTATTATAGCACGTAGTATAATATAACCATGAGCGTGAAAACTTTAATTGATTTAGATCCGTGGCTAGCACCATATAAATCAGTCATCGCCCAGCGTGAAAAATTTTTGCGTCAAACCGAGACCCGACTGCTGAATGGTCAAACGCCAGATCAATTTGCCTTAGGCTTTCACTATTTTGGACTTCATCAGACAGCAAGTGGTTGGATTTTTCGTGAATGGGCGCCAAACGCCACTGCAATTTTTCTGGTGGGTGATTTCTCAAATTGGCAGGAGAAAGCCGAATTTTCCTTAAAATCCAGCCCTAACGGTCAATGGCAAGCTGAATTTCCGCCAGAAACCTTTAAACACGGGCAACGCTATAAATTACATGTTTATTGGGATGGGGGCGACGGTTGGCGCTTACCGTCTTATGTCAAGCGTGTCATTCAGGAGAAAGATTCTGTTGATTTTGTTGCTGAAATTTGGGCGCCAAAGCTACCGTACCAATGGAAAAATCAATCACCCCAACCACCACCAACACCTCTAATCTATGAAGCGCATATTGGTATGAGTAGCGAGCATCCAGAAGTCGCCAGTTTTGACCATTTTGCCCAAGAAATCCTACCACGCATCAAACAAGCCGGCTATAACACCGTTCAGCTCATGGCCATCGCTGAACACCCGTATTACGGCAGTTTTGGTTATCACGTCACTAATTTTTTTGCCGTTTCTTCACGCTTCGGCACACCAGACGATTTCAAACGGCTAGTTGATACGGCACACGGCTTGGGATTAAGGGTGATTATTGACCTAGTCCACTCACATTCCGCCCGCAATGAAGCTGAAGGTTTAAGCCGATTTGATGGCACTTTGACGCAATATTTTCAGGGCGATCATCCAGCTTGGGACTCCCGGCTATTTAATTATAGTAAACCTGAAGTAGTGCATTTTTTGGCTAGCAACTGTCGCTGGTGGCTGGATGAATATCACGTTGATGGATTTAGGTTTGATGGTGTCACTAGTATGATCTATCACCATCACGGTTTGGAAAAGTCCTTTGCTGATTATTCAGATTATTTTGGTGAGGATGTAAATTTGGACGCACTCGCTTATTTACGGCTAGCCAACAGTGTGATTCACGCCGTCAATCCCCACGCTACCACTATTGCCGAAGATATGAGTGGCTATCCAGGATTAGCCGCCTCACCTGAACACGGAGGAATTGGTTTTGATTATCGTTTGAATATGGGGGCGCCTGATTTATGGATCAAAACATTGAAAGAGCGTCAGGACGAAGCTTGGGATTTGGGCGATTTATTTCACACGCTTAGTTCTCATCGGCAAGAGGAGAAAGTGATCACTTACACCGAAAGTCATGATCAAGCCTTGGTTGGTGACAAAACGCTAATTTTCCGGCTAATTGACAAAGAAATGTACGATCACATGGATAAGATTGACACCAATACTCAGGTAGAGCGTGGCATAGCCTTGCATAAATTGATTAGACTTTTTACTGTCGCAACCCACGGTGGCGGTTATCTGAATTTTATGGGCAATGAATTTGGTCACCCCGAATGGATTGATTTTCCCCGTCAAGGCAATAATTGGTCATTTCATCACGCCAGGCGTCAATGGAGCTTGGTGGATAATGGATTTTTGAAATATCAATGGTTGGCAAATTTTGATAAAGCCTTAATGGCAGTCGCCGAGAAGATTGATGGTGAATTTCATCATGTTTTTATTAATCAACATGATCACACAGTTTGTTTCCAGCGTAACAAATGGCTGGTTTGTCTGAATTTTTCACCTAATGATTCCTATGCTAATTTCTCTGTTCAAGCTGACCCTGGCTCGTATAAAATTATTCTAGATAGTGATTTAGCAGAATTTGGCGGACATGAACGCATCAGTAAAAGTCAACGATTCTTCACTCAGCCCGAATCTGGCCAGCATGCTCTAAGATTATATTTACCAGCCAGAACAGGCTTGATTCTACAAAAAATTGACTGAATTCCGCCTAAAAACCCGCTTGATAGGCCGGTACACAGCTAACGAATCCCCGCACTTTTCGCTCAATTGATTGAACGTCCAAACCCTGTTTTTGCCATAATTGATCAATCGTGCCACTTTCACCAAACTTATCTTGCACACCGATTCTTAGTACTGGCGCAGGGAATTTTTCACTCAATAATTCCGCTACCGCCGAGCCAAAACCGCCCGCAATCTGCCCCTCCTCAGCCGTAACGATCCGTCCGCATTTTTCAGTTACCGCCAAAATAGCCGCCTCATCAATTGGCTTGATGGTCGGGAAGTGTAAGACACTAGCTTGTATACCATCTTGGGCCAGCATCTCCGCCACGGATAATAATTGGTAAGTCATCGTGCCAGTACCGAGTAACGCTACATCACTACCCTCACGCAACCAATAAGCTTTCCCGATTGTAAAATTGTCATAACTGAGGAATAACGGTGTTTTCTCACGAGGCAATCGCACATAATTTGGCCGAGAATCACTAGCCATTACTGAAACCATGATTCTCGCCTCATATGCATCAGCTGGCGCTAACACCACCATATTTGGTAAACTGCGCATCAATGCAATATCTTCCAACATTTGATGTGTTGCACCATCCGCACCAACATTTAACCCAGCATGTGAACCAACCAATTTGACTGGCTGATTATTTAAGCAAATTGTAGTGCGAATCTGTTCCCAGTTGCGACCTGGACTAAACGCCGCATAACTAGCCGCAAACGGCACTGCACCCATCGCTGACAACCCAGAAGCCACCGTCACCAAATTCTGCTCCGCCACACCAACTTCAATAAATCGTGGCGAACCAATCTGTTCAACAAATTCACCAAAACCGACACTTTCCGCTAAATCTGCACTTAGCGCCACAATCCTCTCATCATTTTTCGCCAAATCAGTCAAACCACGTCCAAAGCCAAATCGCATCGCTTCCAATTGTGGTGACCGCCAATTTTCCAACAAAACACTCATTTCATTTCCTCAATCTGCTTAAGCGCCCTAGCTAACTCTTCCTTACTAGGCGCTTTACCATGCCAATGATAATCACCTTCCATAAACGACACACCTTTGCCAGCAACCGTATCAAGAATAATCATATTTGGACGACCCTTGGCTTCTCGGGCGGTTTTGATAGCCTGGTCCATTGCCACAATATTATGTCCGTCAACTCGTTGTACATGCCAACCAAAACTACTCCATTTATCAGACAGATCGCCCAGGGGCATTATGTCATCAGTTGAACCGCTCAATTGAATATTATTATAATCAACAAAACAGATTAAATTATCCAACTTATATTTGGCCGCCAACATTGCCGCTTCCCAGATATTACCCTCATCAAGTTCACCATCACCCATCAAACAAAACACCCGACGATTCAGATTTGGTTGTAAGAACTTCAAATAATACGCCATACCCGTCGCCTGACTCAGCCCTGAGCCAAGTGGCCCACTGGTCGTCTCCAGCCCTGGCACCAGCTCTCTTTCAGGATGACCCTGCAAGCGTGATCCGAACTTTCTCAGCGACAACAGCTCCTGTTCTGGGAAAAATCCACGGCGTGCCAGCACTGCGTACAATAACGGCGCTACATGTCCATTACTCATCACAAACAAATCACGACCAGCCCAATTTGGCTCAGTCGGTTTAATATTCATGACATGAGAATATAATAATGTCAATAGATCACTCAGTCCCAAACAGCTGGCTGTATGTCCACTGCCCGCCTCAGTAATCATTTTCAAAACCAATTGGCGGACTGTATTGGTTTCTGAAGTCAGCTTCTGATAAACCGCTTCATCCATTAGCCAAGAATACCGGTTTTACTAATTTCTTGTTGTAATTTATCAAAAACCATTCGTGGATTAGATGACTTTTGAATAACGCCACCGACATTCAACACATTAACACCGCCTCGCACTAAACTATAAGCATTATCAACCGTCACACCACCGTCCCAACCAATTTCAACCTTTGGATTGATTATTTTAATTAGACGGATTTTTTCTAATTGCATCAAACTGGCGGTGCCACCAAATCGCCCCAATTCCCCAGAAAATATCATCACATGATCCACCACCTTGATTAATTCCTCCACCGTCCGTGGTACTGTTGGCTTGAGTAGCGCCAAGCCAGCCAAAATACCTGCTTGACGAATCTGGTTAATGGCTGCCGCTACATCAGCATCCGCTTCAGCATGGACAATAATCAAATGTGGCCTAAGAGCAATCAACTTCGGTACATATTCTGCCAAATCATGCGCCATAACGTGAATATCAACCATCCAACCCTCTGGCGCCCATAATTCAGGAATTGAAACTGTCATATTTGGTGCAAACGCACCATCAGAGATGTCAATATGGACTCTTTCTGATAGGCCGGTGATTCGCTCGACTTGGTCTTTATACTGCTCAGCATTCTCCGCCAGCACCGTCGGTACAATTACGCCACTCATACCAGCTCATCCAACTGCGCATTACGCCGATTAAACCTTGGAGCATTAAGATATTCCGTATTCAACCATGTTTCAATAATGCCCCGCCAAGCTGCCTCATTATCTTCCAAAACCCGAGCCGGCAAACATAAAACATTGGAATTATTGTCCTGACGAGTCATTTTTGCCTCATAAGCGTCCCAGATGACACTGGCCCGAATCCCCTTAAATCGGTTAGCCGCCATACACATTCCCTGTCCGCCACCGCAAATCAAAATTGCTCGTGGGTCATCACCATCATCACCAATCACCCGCAAAGCTGCCGCTGCCGCAAATTGCGGAAAATCATCATCTGGATTAAGCTCACGCCCGCCGATACCTTCAATGTCATAACCATTTTTTGCCAAATACGCAAAAACTTTTTCTTTTAATACAAACCCCCGATGGTCTGATCCTAGATAAATCTTCATGATTTTAGTATAAGCGGTATCAAGATTTTTTGCAAATTGGAAAAAATAATCTATCAGTTTGCAACAGAGGTAGTTTTTATATTATAACACATTTTCTCCTGAAAAGGCTTGACTTTTTTATCCCAGTATGATATATATATTAGCTTTTCAAACCGAAAAGCAACCTTGCAGAGAGGTGGTCTCTGCTTGAGGTTGCGGTTTTGAAAAGTCGCACTTCAGATTTTCTCTGAAAGGAGAAGATGATAATGTCTACCGCTGCTTTGACCATTTCAGTCGCTGTCGCCGTCCTGTTCGGCACGGCCGTTTCGGCCGTAAGGCTGATTTGGGTCAGGAAGGCTGCTGAAGCGGCCTTCCTCGCCGGAGGGTTCTTCGGAATCCTCCATCTACTAATTCTTTGGGTGGCAGAAGACGCTGCCCTTTCGGCTACGATAAACCAAGAGAGGTGGCCCGGAATAGCCGACCTATCGACATGGATGTACGATATAACGGCGTGGACAGCCCTCGTCTTATTGACGGCGGGCGTCATCGGTGGCATTGTCCGCCAGATCCGGCGGCGTCGCCGTCAGGAGGCTATCGAGAGGTACTTCGAACACCTCTCGGGTCTGTATGAGGCCGAAGGTGAGTGAGGTGCTCCGCGCCAGCAGAGGCGCGAGACAATAAATGTCTGTAAAATCGCGGAGACTCCGCGTCCCCGCATCATCACGGTGCGGGGTTATTTCCTTTTTACAGGATAATTTCACTAATTATTTTTCAGATAATGTGCCACATCCGCCACCAGCTCAACTAGCCGATTAGAATAGCCCCATTCATTGTCATACCAAACCATTACTTTCACCAAATTACCATCAACCACTTTGGTCAAAGGCAAATCAACCACACCCGAATGCGAATTACCGATAAAATCACGGCTAACCAACGGCTCGTCTGATACCCCCAAAATGCCTTGATAGAAATTATCCTTGGAAGCTTTCCTGAAAGCATTATTTATCTCTTCAACTGTCACTTTACGGCGCAGTAAAGCAGTGACATCACTTAATGAAACCACTGGGGTTGGTACTCGCACACTAAGGCCGTCAAATTTGCCAGTTAATTGCGGTAGGGTTTTGGTGACGGCAATTGCTGCGCCAGTGGTGGTTGGCACCATATTTTCAGCGGCGTTACGCCCTTCACGCAAATCCTTGGCCGGCGCATCCTGTAAGCGCTGGCTGGCAGTGTAACTATGGATGGTCGTCAACATTGATTTTTCAACACCAAATTCTGCATCTAAAATCGCCATAACCGCACCCAGTGAGTTAGTGGTGCAACTAGCGTTAGAGACAATTGGTGTAGCGTGCGCCACTTGTGAATCATTAGTACCGAGTACGATAGTGTCGATACCATCAGATTTGGTCGGGCCAGAAATCACCACCCGCTTAGCACCAGCTGTCAAATGCTTGCCCGCACCATCTTTATCAGTGAAAAAGCCAGTTGATTCAATCACCACATCAACACCTAAATCACCCCACGGTAGCGCTGTTGGATCTTTCTCCGCCAGAACCTTCACCGCTGTGCCGTCAATAATTAGCGAATTGTCATCATATGTCACCTGACGAGCATAATCACCATAATTACTGTCATGTTTGAGAAGATATGCCAAAGTTTTGGTATCCGTCAAGTCGTTAATCGCCACAATCTCCAAATCACTGCGCTCCCAGGCGATCTTAAACGCACTGCGCCCAATCCGCCCAAAGCCATTTATCGCAATTTTTGTTACTGCCATGTTCCCTCCCGTTAAAGCATTAACCTATTGATGAAAGTATAGCAGATTTGCGTTATAATTAGAATATGACACGAGAAGAGTTGTTAGTAAAAGCTGAAGAAAGTGGCTTGTATGATGAGTTGCAATTACTTGAGCTGGATACGGCAATTTCTTTTGCTGAAAATAAACACGCTGGGCAAAAACGCAAAAGTGGCGAACCGTATATTCATCACCCGCTGGCGGTGGCAGGAATTCTGGTGGAATGGGGTATGGATATTGACACGATTCTAGCTGGGGTGTTACACGACACAGTGGAAGATACAGACGCCACACTGGATGAGCTGGAAAGTCTATTTGGGCGCAACGTGGCGTTCTTGGTGGATGGTGTGACCAAGGTGTCGCAAGCACGGTCTGGTATGCGTGATCTTAAAAGCTACCTGCCGATTACTAAAGATAATCTGACCAAGTTGATGATTGCGGTTGGTGAGGATGTGCGAGTAATTATTATCAAGCTGGCGGATCGTTTACATAATATGCGTACCCTGCAATTTATGACGCCGGAGAAACAGAAAAAGATCGCTCGTGAAACAATTGAAGTGTTTGCGCCACTGGCGGATCGGCTAAATATGGGACGAGTGCGAGTTCAATTGGAAGAATTAAGTTTTAAATTCTTAATGCCCAAAACTTTCGCTCAAACCAAAAATTTGATGAATAGTCGCTTGAAAAAGTCGCAACGCAAACTTGATAAAGTCCGCCGTGAAGTTGAGGCACGGCTTAAGGCAGAAAAATTGGATTTTGTGATGGACGGTCGAGTGAAAAGCGTTTACAGCCTGTTCAAAAAAATGGATAAAGTCGGCGATATTGATAAAATTTATGATTTGATCGCCCTCAGGATTATCGTTGATGATATTTCAACTGGCTATTTGGTGTTAGGGATTTTGCATGAAATGTACACACCATTTTACGAGCGCATTAAAGATTACGTAGCAAATCCAAAACCAAATGGCTACCAAAGTCTGCACACCACTGTACAGACACCAAGCGGTCAGATCGTAGAGTTTCAAATCCGCACCAATGATATGCATGAATACGCCGAGCGTGGACTAGCCGCCAGCTTCCATTACAATGAGCAGAAATTGACCGACGCTTACAAAAGAGGTAAAATAGCCAGTCTGCCAACAGATTTGGAATGGATTAATGAACTGCAGAAAGCGGCCGCCAGCGCCCGTGAAGGTAAAAAATTTGATGCAAATAAATTCCGTGTCAAATTGTTTGCGGATCGGATTTTCGTCTATTCACCAAAGGGGGATATTTATGATTTGCCGGTTGGCGCTTTCCCGCTTGACTATGCTTACAGAATTCACTCTGATATCGCTGGCCATGCTTCAGGCTTTAAGATAAACGGCGTGATGAAACCTTTTGATTATATCTTACAGCACGGCGATACCGTGGAAATCCTCACCAGTAAATCGGCTCACCCCAAGCCCGATTGGCGCAACCTGGTTATTACACCGCACGCTAAACAAAAACTGCGCCTCCAGCTGTCAAAACAAGGTGGAATTCTGGCGCAGTTAACTGGTGGTGTTTCAGCCCTATTTGGGCGACATCAATAATTTATTGATTATTCCACCGCTCGATTGATTCACGAATAATCTGTTTAGCCCGGTCCGCATCACCAAAGCCTTTAACGACAGTTGATCCTGGCTTTTTCAAATCTTTATAATGATTGAAATGATGTTCAATTTGCTTCAATAGCTGACTTGGTAAGTCTTCCAAAGACTGAATAGCGTTGCCTGTATTACGATCATCAGCTGGTACGACAATCACTTTATCATCAACCTCATCATCATCCACAAACTCCAACACGCCGATAACTCGTGCCTCCAAGAAAATGCCAGTAGTTAGTGGTTGATCAGTGATAATTAGCGCATCTAACTCATCACCGTCTTCATCCAGCGTTTGTGGAATGAAGCCATAATTTGTCGGCTTAGCCATAATCATCGGCTCTACTCGATCAAGTTGCATCACCGCCAATTCACGATTCCACTCAATTTTATGATTTGAGCCAGTTGGGATCTCCACTACTACATTGACAATACCGCCATCAACATCACCGGGAGTAAGAATTTTATTAAAATCTGCCATTAAACTTTCCTTTCTTAATTCATTTCTATTTTAACAAAAAATCACTTATAATTATAGGGTGATTATTACAAAAAACACCCGATTAGTTCTGGCGAAAGACCTACCAAGTGAACTAATCTCGGATATCAAAAATGCCAAAAAGCATATTGCTATTACCGTGGCGACGCTTCATAACGATTGTGCCGAAGTTGAGGAATTGCTGACTGAATTAGAAAATGCCACTGGACGAGGTGTGGCGGTATCTTTAATGGTTGACACCTTAACCTATACAGAAATTCGTGATTCAATTTTTAAACAACAACGGCGTGGCTTGCAAGCTTTGAAACTGGAAAGACGAATGAAACAAGCAGGGGTGGTTTTTCAGTGGCTAGGTAAAAATACCCCGATCAGTTTTTTGGCACGTACTCACTGCAAATGGATGATTATAGATGATATCGTCTACTCTTTTGGTGGTGTAAATCTTGACAAGGAAAGTTTTACAAATATTGACTACATGTTGAGAATAGAAAATGATAGTTTGGCGGAAAAAATTTTCGAGACACATTTTGATATTAGCACCAAAGACCGCTCTAGTGTTGGCGTGAGGAATGTTACTTTTGCCGATAGCGAATCAACAGTGATTATTGATGGCGGTATGCCGATGAACTCTGAAATTTACGCTCGCTGCACTCAACTAGCGAAAAAAGCCAGAAAAATCACCATCGTGTCGCAATATGGGCCAACTGGCAAATTGATGAGGATCGCTAGTCGTTGCCCTAAAGCAGTTTTTTACTTTAATAAAATTAAAAACGCTACTTTCCTAAATTCAGTTATTTTAAGCTTCAGTTTGCTTAATCATAAATATAATAGTTACAAAAAAGATCAATATTTACACGCTAAATTTATCATTTTCTCTCTAAAAAATAATCATAAAGTAGCAATTCTTGGTTCCCATAATTTTGTTAATGGCACAGGTATAATTGGCACACGGGAAATTGCCCTAGAGACCACCAATATTCAAGTCATCAAAATGCTAGAAGATTTTATCAAGCAACAGGTTAAATCGTAATTTATCAGCTTAATGATTCAAGATATTCACGGATTTGCTGTGAAGCCACTGCGCCCTCACCGACTGCCGAAGCAATTTGCATAGTTGCTCCAGACCGTACGTCACCCGACGCAAACACGCCAGCGATATTGGTTCGTAAGTTACTATCAGTGATAATATGACCGCCGCCATCCAACTCAACGCCAGAATCTGCCAAAAATTGCGTATTGGGAATTAAGCCGATAAATACGAAAAGTCCATCAGCTGTAAATTCCTTCTGCTCGCCAGCCTGAGTTGATTTAACCCCATAAAATTTATCATCACGAATTAAAATCTCATCTGTTGTAGCACCCAGGTGAACTGTAATTTTGCCAGAATCAACATATTTTTGTAGTTCTTTCTGTAACACGTCACTAGCTCGCAATTTTGAACGAACCAATAAATCAATGTGTGCGGCATAACGGGTTAGGAAGATCGCCTCCTGAACAGCAGAATTTCCACCACCAACCACAATTAAGTTTTTATCTCGGTAAAATGCACCATCACAAGTAGCGCAATAATGGACGCCACGTCCGTAAAGCTCATCCTCACCAGGTACACCAAGTTTGCGGTGATTGGAGCCAGTCGCTAGCAATACAGCTTTAGTCTTGACCATAGCACCATCAACGGTTAGCTCAATAACGTCGTCAGTTTTTTTCAAGGACGTTACGTCGCCATATTCAATTTTTGCGCCGAACCGTTCAGCTTGTTTTTGCAATTCATCTGCCAACTTCATACCGGTTACTCCCTCGGCAAAACCAGGATAATTATCGATCTGATCAGTAATCGCTGCCATACCGCCAACTACCCCACGTTCATATAACGTTGTCGCAATATCCTCACGAGATAAATAAATAGCTGCAGTTAACGAACTTGGGCCAGCACCCACCAAAACAACATCTTTAATATTCGATTCCATACATCCTCCTGTAATAATCTTTCAAGATTTGTGGCATTTGAGGTTTATCTATTTTTGCCGGCTGTCCAATTGCCATAACTATAAACTTCAGCGGGGAGTTAGCTGGTATATCTTCACCTCGGCCAGACTCGCCGTAAGCCTGATCTGATGGAATAGTTAATTCACGAACACCGCCAATTTTCATACCAACTAAACCTTTTTTCCAACCTTCAATTACGGCAGATTTTTTTGGTCCGTCAATATTAATTGGCGCTTTAAGCTTTTGTCCGTCAATAGATTGATCAAAAATCTTACCGCTTGGATTCCAGCCGATATAATAAGCAGCAAAAATCGTATCTTCCTTCACTTCTGGTCCGCCACCAACCACTAAATCTTCAGTTTTCAATTCTTTAACTTCGTCCTTATTAAAGGCGGCTACTCGTGTGCTATATTGACTAAAGGTGGTAAAATATTGAGCGCTGAGCGACGCCGCTTGATCCTCAACCTGTTTTTCGTACGCTTCTGTCGCTAGCTTATATTCGTTACTAGCTTTCTCCCGTTCCGCCGCATCTTTTTTCTCATTACCTGGAGCAACCACCATAGCGATAAAACCGCCGAGCGTCCCCAAGATCATCATGATCGTAATTACCCAAATACCTATCATTTGGCCTTTTCTAGCTGCCATACCCCTCCTTTTTCAAGATATATAACTATAATTAATTATAACAAACCTTAACCTAATACGCCAAACATGCTAAAAATTAGACTCTTTCAGCATTGAGTTTATCTAATGCAGCACTAGCGATATCTTCCATCACCGGCTTAATATCAGAATCACGTAAAGTCTTATCATAACTGGTGAATTTTATGCGTAAAGTAATTGTTTTTTTGTCAGAATCTGGTGCCTGATAAATACATAGTGGTGTAATTTCACCATGAAATTCAGGAACTTTGCCTAAACACTCCGATACCACACTGAACAAATCATTAAACTGTGTTTTGAGATCACAGCGCAAGGAAACATCTTGAGAAATTGACGGGAAACGACTCAACGATTTGTAATCTTTCTGGTCGCTAACAAATTTTTGTAATATCTCAAAATCCAACGAAAACGCCGCTACATAATCCGGTAATTTAAAATTCTTGCGCACAATCTGTGATAACTCACCGATTATACCCAGTTTTACACCATTATTAGTCACGATCCAAGCACTACGCTCCTTGTCAAATGGCGCCAACGCTTGCGTGTAACTATTATCATCTGATGAAAAAGCTGAAATTTCATATTTTACATTCAGATCCTCTAGCAAGTTTTCAACAACCCGTCGCACTTGATAATATGGCGCTCCAGATTGTGGCTTTTTGCTAGCATAAACACCATCAACAAAAATTTTCTCAGCTGGCAAACCAGATTCAAGTGACCAATTTTTATTATGCACTTTACCAATCTCAAACATCACAAATTCATCATGTCCAGACTTGATATTGGCATGTACCTTATCTAGTAGATTTGGTAAGACACTTAATCGATAATACTGTAAATCAGGACTAAGTGCATTTGATATTTTATAAGCTTCAGTCACATTTTGCTCAGCTTTCTTCAGGATATTTTCATGAACAAAACTATAAGTCAAAACCTCATTAGCACCTGCACGTGACAAGCTCTGACGAACCATAGTTTTAAGTTCACGCCAGATGTTTTTTGGTGCTGGTTTAGTGCTACGAAACGGCAATTGACGTGGCAATTTGTCAAAACCATAGAGACGCCCAACCTCCTCAGTAATATCTTCTGGCTCATCAATATCAGTACGCCAAAAAGGACTATAAACGTCACAGCCCCGATCACCCACCTCAACCATAAATTCAGTACGGCGTAAAATATCGGCAATTTCATTATTAGAAAAATCTGTACCCAGCCGTTCATTAATAAACGTATTGGAAATACTTTGCGAGTCAGCACGATGTACACCATCCGGCGCAACACAATCATCAAACGATACTATATCAACCACTTCGCTCGCCTGCACGCCACCGACTAAACGCATCAGTTCTTTCAATACGGCAGGATTCTGTAATGGCGACTGACCCTTATTAAATCGTGTCAGAGCATCAGTAAACAGACCATGACGCATAGCAGACTTACGTACCGCATACATATCAAACGTCGCACACTCCAAGACAACGTTTCTCGTCTCATTCGTTACTTCTGAATCAGCACCACCCATAATTCCTGCTAGACCAATCACACCCTCACCGTCAGCAATCACAATATCATCACTAGTCAGCTCACACTCTTTATCATTGAGCAACTTCACTTTTTCACCGTCACCAGCCACCCGTGCCGTCAGTTGGTGTCCCCGCAATTTATCATAATCATAAGCGTGAGTTGGCTGTGCCGTCATTAACATCACATAATTCGTTGCATCAACAATATTATTGATCGGCTTACCGCCCATTGCCACTAATTGACACTGTAGCCACAGAGGACTTGGCTTTACTTCAACATCTTTAAGCGCCACCGCCATCAAACGAGGCACTTTATTTGGTGCTTCATTTTTCACCATTAATTCCAGTGAACTATCGCCTGACGTGAAAGCTTGCGTGGTTTTATACCAATCTGGGCTAGTAAATCGCTTACCAAAAATTCCAGCAATTTCCCGTGCCACACCCAACTGACCAAAACAATCTGGACGGTGAGTGAACATCTTATTTTCAATATCAAGCACATAGCCTGTCAGACCAAAAACTTCCGCAAAACTATCACCCGCCTTTAGCTCGACGCCCTCTGGCAAATCATACTCTTGAATCTCAACAATACCATCATGATCTGTCCCAATCGCTAATTCATCAGCTGCCGCCAACATTCCTTGACTTAATACTCCACGCAACTTACGAGCATCCAACACAAATCGCTCAGTATCATCAAAACTGGCTGGCACGGTACTTTTTGGTGGTAACCAAATCGCCCACATGTCAGCATGAACATTAGGCGCACCACAAACCACTTGCACTAAATTATTCTCATCACGTGGCACATCAGACATTGCGCCACCGTCATCAATTTTCGTCACGCTCAACCGGTCAGCGTCAGGATGTTTGGCACATTCCACCACTCGCACAATTTTCGCACCCGCATAGCGCTCACCAATATTTATAATCTCCTCAACACCACCTAGCTGAGAATTAATCTGCACCACCAATTCATTAACGTCCGGTAACGCAAACCCAACTAATTTTTCAATTATTTTCAAATTTACCTTCATACTACTTATATTGTAGCATTTTTAGTCTAAAATCTCTTCAATTTTCTTGCCAGTGGCTGGGTCACGACCATATAGCTGACGTGCTACACGCTCATAATATTCCTTAACTGCCAAAACAAAATTTTGCAATTCTTGACCCTCAAGATAATTGTATTGGTAATTTGGCTGAACCTTCAAAATCCCCTTAGACTGCACCTCGTAACGAGTAGTTAGCTCTTGACGTTGACCGTTTTTGTCAATAATCTCCTCATGCCAAATCCATGTATCTTTGTCTAAATTAAAAAATTCCCGCCGTATCACATTGGCTGGTTTTTTGCCGAATATAGTAACACCAATTTCACTCTCCAGCTGAATCAACTCTCGTTCTGTAAACTTTTTTAACGGTCGATCTTTTTTTCTCAATCGCCCGATAACCGCCACAGAATCATCAGCAAAAACCAAATTTAGGGCTTTTTTAAGAATTCTTTTCACCGTGTCAGCCCTCAGATTTTTCTGCCCGAAACGCATTAATCAGTTCGGCAGCTTGTCGGGCATATTCAGCAGATTGTCCGGCTACATCAAGTGGTTCTTTTACAAAATTCTTCCTATAATCAACAAAATTAGGCTGTGTTTTTTCAGGCTTAGAACCCTGAGGAACATTCTTTGAAGACTCTCCAGCCAAGGCTGTTTTACCCATAATATCATTATTAAATGGTTTGACCTCTGAAGTTTGCTTAATATTTTTCACTGGATCAACTGGATCAAAATCAACAGCAGAATCAGCTAACTCTAAAGCTCGCTGTAATGCCACATCAAGTCCCTGTTTTGAATTATTCTCCGACATATATTCTCCACTTATAAGCCAAAAAGTTGTCGTGTATTACTGGTCGCAATCTTGGATAGCTCTGTAAAATCAATTTTACGTTGCTCAGCCCAATACTCTGCCACCAGTCTCACATAACCTGGCTCATTGATTGTACCACGAAATGGCTTTGGTGTCAAGAACGGAGCGTCAGTTTCAAATAATATTTTATCCAGCGGAATATTTTTATACAGCTCAATCTGTTTCTGATCTTTAGTGAAAGTACTAATACCGTTTAGACCAATCAATAATCCCCGCTGAAAGCCATTATCCAAGTTGTCTTGCGTGTCAGTAAAACTATGTAACACCCCATTTAGTCCCGTAAACTCATCAAAAATCGGCCAAAAATCACGCCACACCACACCATTGGCAGATTTTTCATCCCGAATATGAAAACTGATTGGTAAATTATATTCCTGCGCCAGGCTCAGTTGCTCCCGCAAGATACGCTGTTGAGTCGCACGATCACTATTGTCATAAAAATAATCCAGTCCAATTTCACCAATCCCGACAATCTTTGAATTATTTTCCTCAAGTAATCGCCTAATATCTGACACGCCACCATTTTTAGCGTCGTGTGGATGAATACCAATTATTGCCCAAGTGTTGTCATGATCTTTAGTAAACTCAACCGCTTGACGTGAAGTTTCCACATCCGTACCAACACAGATCATACCAATTTTTTGCTCAATCGCTCGCTGGTACATCACCTGTCTTTGATTGTCATTAAAAAACTCTTTATCATGCAAATGACAATGCGAATCAATCAAAATTAAATCATCCGAAGAATTTTTTTGGCCAATCATATTATTTTGCCTCAGTAACTTTTTGACCACGTGGATCTGGCGTATGTAAATATAAACGAGGGAATAATGGCTGAATATCTCCCGACACTACACCAGAAGCAAATAAATCACTAATCTTCTGTGCCGTAGCTGGCATAAATGGCTGTAACATATCAGCAATTTGCAGTAATGCACCGCAAGCATGCGCTAAAATCTCATTCAAATGCTCCTCAGCTTCTGGATCTTCACTACGTTTTTTAGCAACCTGCCACGGCTGAACCCTCTCAATATATTGATTTAATGACCGCACAATTTGCCATGTCTCATCCATTGCTAGATTAAAATTGAAACTATCCATCGCTGAGCGGTATGGCCCCATATCGTGCTCAGATTGTGGCGCATCACCGATAACGCCAGCTTGATAATTCTGCACCATTTTCGCCACTCGTTGCACCAAATTACCAAGGTCATTACCCAGTTCACCGTTATAGGCCGCTTCAAACTTCTCCCAAGTGAAGTCGCCATCATCTTGCGTTGGCACGTGGCGCAGGAAATAATAGCGAAAAGCGTCCACGCCATAATCCGGAACAATATCCATCGGGCCAACACCATTACCCAGGCTCTTACTCATCTTCATTCCACCAACATTGATAAAGCCATGTACCAATAACACTTTAGGTAGTGGCAGATCCAGCGCCATCAACATAGCTGGCCAAATTCCAGCATGAAAACGCAAAATATCCTTACCAACCACTTGTACATCAGCTGGCCAGAATTGTTGCCACTCATCTGGACGATCAGGATAGCCAATGACCGTAATATAATTACTCAGCGCATCAAGCCACACATACATCACTTGGCTGTCATCGCCCGGCACCGACACTCCCCAGCTCAGATTTTTGCGGGGCCGAGAAATAGATATGTCTTGCAACCCGTCTTTAATTAACTCCAGAAATTCTTTTTTGCGAGATTCCGGCACGATCTTCATCTTGTTTGATTCAATCGCTTGGCGAATTTTGTCGGAAAAAGCACTGGTCTTAAAATAATAATTCTCCTCACTCAGTCGCTGATAAGAAGTCTGATGATCTGGACAGATACCATTATTCTCCGTCGCTTCTTTATCCGTCACAAAGGCTTCACAACCCTGACAGTACCAGCCCTCGTAGCTACCCTTATAGATATAGCCTGCTTGTAACAATTTTTGCCAAATATACTGCACTGCACCACGGTGATGCGCATCAGTTGTACGAATAAAATCAGTCGCAAAAATATTCAATCCAGATATAATTTCCTTAAACTTGATGTGTGTTTGATCAACATAGGCTTGCGGTGTTTGATTTTGACTAGCAGCCTTGGCGGCAATTTTATTGCCATGCTCATCCACACCTGTCTGAAAACGCACCTCACGGCCATTTTGTCGCTGATATCGCGCCCACACATCTGCCAACATATAGTCCATGGCATGCCCAATATGCGGCAAACCGTTGACATAAGGAATAGCAGTAGTGATGTAGGCGTGTTGTTTAGTCATAATGTATATTATATCACTACCCTGATAAAACCGCACATCAGACACTAGTGTATGGATGTAATGACGGCAAATCTACCTCCAACATCACCTGATGAGTGCGAAAAATAATTCGGATCATCTGCGGTGTCAATTGGCGAGATGAAAATATTATCTCCAGGAACGCCCGCCTGGATAGCCAGCGAACGATTAAACCCTTGCATATCCAGATATATTCCATCAGCTGTTTGGCGGCAGAAATTTTGCCATTTTACATCACTTGTATGGTCAAAATATTCCATACGATAATTTTCCTGCGTGACACTTGGCGACATCCAAATTTTTAAATCTTTTACCTGACTACCCCGCCTGACAAAATACTGCACCGCCTGAGACATTAACTGCGCAACCGTCGAATGCCGGCCCAAATGCGCCAACATAAGCGCCCGACGCTTTGGATCATAAATGATGGTGGCGATACAGTCCGCCACTGGCAAAAATAAGCCGATGCCAGCCGTTTCGGTATATAGCGCGTCAGCAAAAATCCCCTCGTTATTGTATTTCACTGTGTCAGTTTCAGTGACTTCAGCAATATTATCAAAAGTTTGTGCTTGGTCATATGAAATCACGTGATAGACAACGTCGTCGTAATTAATGCCAATTTGATCACAAAACCGCTGCCGATTCTCCAGCACCTCGGCTACGTGGCGGCCGCGAATACGATTGAGCATGGTGCCGTCGTCTTTCGACGAAACCGCAACCAATAGATCAGACGAAAAGCATGTTGGTTGATCTGCAGTAATCATTGTGCTCGCCACTCCTTCAGTAGCCGCTGCCAATCCGCAATCGCCAAATCTTCGGCACGAGCATCAGGTGAAATATTAGCTTTTTTTAGTAATTGTTCCGTGGCATCTTTACTAACACCCAGCCCACCGCTCAGACTGGAACGTAGCTTCTTACGCTTAGCCGAAAAACCAGCTTTGACGATGCGGAAAAAATCTTTTTGGTCTTCTGGAGCGACTAGCGGTTTAGTATGAGTCCTCAATACCACTACTTGCGAATCAACTTTTGGCGGCGGCGTGAAGAATTGCCGCGGTACTTCAATGTCTAGCTCCGCCTCAGCAAATAGCTGCGCGCTAACCGCTAAAATACTCATTTCACCAGGTTCCGCCGCGATGCGCTCGGCGACTTCTTTTTGCACCAGTAACACAGCCAAACTCGGCTTATTTTCTGCCGTCATTAGTTTTTCGACAATTTTACTGGTGATATAGTATGGCACATTAGCAACTACTTTATATCCCTTCGGCAGCTGATTCAAATCAAATTGCAGAATATCTTCGTTAATCACGTCCAGGTTTTTACCAGGAAATTGTCCTGGAAGTTTTCGTGCCAAATCCGCATCAAATTCTACTGCCACCACCCGCCCGGCTTGCGCCAATAACCGGCTGGTCAACGTGCCAAGTCCCGGCCCAATCTCCAAAACCACATCATCATTGCTCAGCACCGCCGCCTCGGCAATCTCCGCCAAGATTTCTGGATCTTTCAACCAATGTTGTCCAAGAGATTTATTATTTTGCAACATAAGTCTACTACGCTCCAGCTGACACAATCTTTGCCTGAATTTCATCTAGTCGGGCATCATCCATTTTCGGACCTTCTGCAGTCGTTAGCCAACCACGATACATTTCGCTAAACTCAGTTTCTTTGCTCCACACATCGGTCTGGCTAGCTAAATCACCGTGTAGCGGCACCAGCTTGGCATGCACATGTGCCACGCCCGTCCCCTCAAAAATCATCGCCACACGCGGCGTATCAAATGCCTTCTCCAGCAATTTCGCCACCTTTTTCACCGCCACCATCATCTCCACATACAGTTCATCATCCACCGAAAAAATATAATCGCCTGGATTTACTTTGGGAATCACCACCGTAAAGCCCGGCGTGTTCGGAAACGGCGTCAAAAACGCCAGGAATTTTTCATCCTCCCAAATCTTCCATGATTTCATGTTACCTTCTACGATGTCGTCAAAAATTGTGCGGTTCATAGTATGATTTTACCACGAAACTGCCATTACTCGATTGGAGGTTTAGGACCGATACTCCCTGCTAAATAGATGCAATTTACGAGTATAGATAGCCGCATCACAAATATCACGACCTGTAAGCCCATAGTCTAAACCAGATAGCTTTAGTATATCAACAACATACTCAATATCTTCAAAAGCTTCATCCACGTATTTTATGATATCCTTCTCAGTTTCAAGCTCCCCATCAGGTCTTCTCTCAAATAGCAGATAATTGTAATATATTGCAGCGTGTATCCTCAGAAGCTCCTGGCGTCTCTCATCGGCAACTCCGGCGTCCTTTAGGAGCTCATTAACAACATATCCTGCTCTCTTTGATTCCCCAGGTATGCGGTTGCTAGCACTTCGTAGCGCTTCTGCCTCTTCCTCAAGCCCAAGCAACCTAACAGTTTCATCTCGATTTTGTAAAATATCGAGAGCTCGCAGCGTCGCCCCCGAAAACCCTGAGCGGTCAACCAACTCATCGGCCAATTGATTTGGGTCAATGACATAGCGAACCTCTTGCGCCAGTCGTTTCCTGCCATACTCGTTTTCAGAAAGATATTTATCAAGGTCAAGAAAATATTCATCAAGGTCAATCAAATCTTGCCCAGAATCATACCGCTGCATGATGTCCTCATACTGTTGAGCCTGTTTATACAGCTTCGCTTTCTCATCAGCGGACAGGCTCCGATCATTATGAATGTCACGCGACGTTTTTGGTCGCGGCGCTTTCGGCGGATCTAGTGTTATATCTTCTCTACAATATTTCCGCATGTCTTCCACGAAAGGCTGCATCTTTTGCAGCTTTGCCAACGCTTCATTAGCCCTTGTTGCGTCCAGCTGCTCACTAATTACTTGATGTTCAAGTGCGTGCGTAATCATTTCAATAGCTCCCTTATGTCCAGACCCCACCTCGTCTACTTCTAACACATAGTTTTCGGCATAACTATTAATGAGCCGCTTCACACTATCGGCAACTTCACCTTCAATTTTCGACCTTTTTTCTTGGACCATGTCGATGATATTTTGCTGCAACACTTCACGCACCTCATCATCAAACGGCAAGCTCCGGACGTGCTCCATCGCGTGTTCTAATACAAAATTAAGAGTATCATCAAAACCAAAATTAACGATATTATAATCCCACTCTTGGCACAGTTCGGTGTATACGAGGGCAGTAAGTGGACCACTAACTATAGTCGATAATACGTTTTGATTTTCCTTAAACCAATTGCGAGATTGTTGATGCGTTTGCTTCTTGTCTTCATCTGGAGAAATTGGAGAATCTTTGAATGCACACTCCCAATACGTCCTGAGATACTCCAGCGCTGAAGGTGCTATTCGCATAAGAGATGCTGTATAGAGCATCACCTGGTCTAGCGTTGGTTTGCCCTCCTCGCAGTAACGAGCAAAACCCTTATCTCCCGTATCGTCAATTAAATACTTTTGGCTCAGAGTCAATGCCCCGACGCCATGGCCGCCTTCTTAATACCCCGCAGACTTCCGTTATTATCACGATCAAGAAGACCTTCGTCAGGTATAAACTCTATGATCTGCGCTGATTTTAATGCATCTTCAAACGCCCGACTAACTTCATCTGACGCGCCTTCTGGACTGCTCAATCGCCATAAGCCGAGCAGTCGCTCATCTATCGGCACTTCTTTTAGAGAGTCGTAGTCATCTATACATATGTCCGACATAGCGGGCGCTGCGTCATGGGGGTAAAACGGGTCCTTCATCATATTTTGATTATATCAAAAATATTCATAAAAGTCAAGACTTTAATACTTGCTCCTCGAAACGTAGTTTCCTCGAAGCGTGAACGGCTACGCCGTTCACTACATACGTATACTGCTAGGCTACCAAGTGGGGTGGGGTTTTGAGATTTAGGTTTTAATTTGCTTGCTTTCATCTCCGCGCAGGCCCGCCTATACTTTCTAAAACTGCTTCAAAAAGTCCAATTTTCCGCTCTCAAAATGACGGACGTCTTCAATGCCATATTTCATCATCACCAAGCGGTCAATACCACAGCCAAAGGCAAAGCCAGTATATTTTTCTGGGTCAATCTCGGCAGCACGAAGCACATTTGGGTGAATTAAGCCACAGCCCAACAGTTCAATCCAACCCTCGCCAGAACAAACTTTACACGATGGATCTTTACCCTCACAAAACGGACAACTCAAAGCAAACTCAAAACTTGGCTCGGTGAACGGGAAGTAAAACGGATTAACACGCACATCAAGTTTTTTACCGTAATATTCTTGTAAAAATTCCTGCAACGTGGCAATGAGATTACCAACATTCACCTTCTCACTCACATAAACACCCTCAACTTGATAGAAAGTATGTTCATGCCGTGCGTCAAGGTCTTCATTACGGAACACTCTGTCTGGTACGATTACGGCAATCGCCTCACCTCTTTCCAGATTCTCACGATATTTAGTGAGTACTCGATTTTGCATAGTTGAGGTATGAGCTGGTGCAATCAAGCGGTCGCCATTAACATCAGTCTCCTCAGTCATAAACGTATCATAATCATCACGCGCTGGATGACCTTTCGGGAAGTTCAGACTCTCAAACATATGAAACTGATCATCAATTTCCCGTGATTCCTCAATTACATAACCCATACGATTAAAAATGTCAGAAATTTTTTCAATTTCCCGCATCAGTGGATGAATCGTGCCATGGTCACTCGGTAAAAGCCCAGGAATTTCCGCATTAACATCCATCGGTGAGGTCACGTCTATCGGTGGCAAGCTAATTGCGCTTAATTCTGCTTCACGCTTGCCAATTGCTTGCTCCAACTCTTGTTTTAACTCATTAACCTTTTTACCAAATTCGCCCCGCTGTTCAGTTGGTAAAGTTGCAATTATACCATATAAGCCCCTTAACTCTTGACTGCGCAGTACACTCCGTGGCTCATCAGAGTTAGTCACCTGAGATAATAATTTTACTCTTATTGCATCAATTTTTTCCATCTTATCGCCCTTGCATTAAAAACATTCCAACAACAATCGCTGCCATGATAATAATCAAAATCCAAGCTGGCGCCAAGGTGGTAGTCTTTTTTGTACCCTCCAAATATTTTATATCCTTTGCACCATCAAATGAACCGTCAGCTTCTTGGGTTTTCTTCACTTTTTCACGAAGTTCAGCTGCGATTTTTTCCTGCAGTTCACTCCGACTATTCTGCTGATTAACAAATAAACTCATAGCTATAGTATAGCAGATTATGTTATACTTAACCTGATACTATTTTAAGGAGGGAATATGGCTACGAAGAAGACTTCAAAGAAAGCCACTGCTGTAAAGTCGTCAGCAACCAAAAAAACGACTAAATCTGAGACGACAACCGTCGTAAAAACTGTAGCGAAAGCACCAAATTTCAAATCTGACAGTTTCAAACTTGACACAAAATTACCTAAAAACCTTGTCAATATAGTTATCGCTGAAGTTGTTGGTACATTTATTTTGACACTAGCTGCACTATTTTCAGCGTCAATTCTATCACCGCTCTATGTTGGCTTGGCTTTGATGTTGATCGTTATGGCTGTTGGCGCTGTGTCTGGCGCTCATGTCAACCCAGCTGTTACTTTCGGCTTGTGGACAATGCGGAAACTGAAAACTGTTTTGGTGCCATTTTACTGGGGATCTCAATTCCTCGGAGCGATGGCAGCTGTTATTTTGATCGGCACACTAACTAACAACGGTTTTTCTGTTGACTTTGGAAAATTCATGAACTTTTCATGGAACATTTTTGCGCTTGAATTGGTTGGTGCTGCCGTATTTATGTTTGGTATTGCCGCTATCATTTCTCGCAAAGATCTTAAACCAGCCGGTCAAGCACTTGGAATTGGTATGTCACTAGCAATCGCCTTGGTAACAGCGGGGACACTCTATCCATTTATTCAATC